>NZ_JAKRNN010000016.1:0-98544 GCF_022346785.1 Pantoea sp. ACRSC | reverse complement strand
ACTGAGCGGATTCGCGTTTAAACTCTGCGCTGAAATTTCTTTTTTTCATTGAGGCACCTGTAATGTTCTGAGGTGAGCATATCACCTCTGTTCAGGTGGCCAAATTCAGTAAACCACTTCACGGGGCACAAGAGAACCGCATAGCACGATTGCTCTATGCGGGGAGTATAGATTTATGCCCGGAAAAAGACAATCCGTTCTGTGCATACTCCTCCCGTGCAATTTAAGCGCAGGGCGGGGTGGATAAAAACATTTCACTTATTCAGGCTAAACGTCCTGATAACCGCCACCGTGGCGATCATTCCACTGCCTGCAAATGCTCTAATCCAGAGTGGTTCGCACCAGCAGGTTACCGGCGTCTTCCCGGACAGATGGGGCACGCCATGAGCCGACTCGTGGTTAAGGACAAACGTACCGGCAAAATGACACTGCGTCAGCGCATGTCACGCCATCCCTATTTTGTGCAGCTACGCGAAGCTGCAGGACGTAAACGCGATTTTCGGCCCGAAAAGCAGGCGCTATATGACGCTATGTGGCCGCTGTGTGTCCAGCGCGCGGATCTTGCCACCTCTGTTGTAACCTTTAACGGCAGCAAGCTGGCCGACGAACTGAGTCCGAAAGACGAAAACGGCAACGTCATTCCGGAAACGCGTGTAGAACCCAGCCGGTTGTCACGCCTGTTTGAGGAGTGGGAGCGTTACGGCCTGATTGAGCGGCCAAACCTTGAAATGGATCCCGTAACCGGTTACTGCATGCCGCGCCATATCGTGCTGACCGACCAGTTCTGGCAGCTGTGCGGCATCGACATGGACAAATTTCTGGCGGAGCGCAACGAACGCCTTGCCGCGGAGGCTGACGGCATTATTGAGCCGGGTACACACGCCTCTGTTCGCGCAGCGCGCCGGCGCTGGTATGAAAATATGCGCATGGCCACGTTGATTAGCCGCCGTGATAAAGCTTCTAGGCAGAAGCGTCGTAAGCGGCTCAGTAAACTGCCGATCGATGACAGGCGTAACGCAATGGCCAAACTGCTGCGCGCACGTCCGGTCCACGAGTGGAAAACACTTCCCCCTGAAGACTTTGACCGCCTGGTGTGGAAATGTCTGCGGCAGCTGGAGCTGGGCCTCGACCATGAGCCCGCGCGGCCAGAGATACCCGCTATCGTTCACTGACGTTTACCTCTTGTTTTTACCGCCTTGACTGGCGGTGGTGGCGTTTGTGCAGGGAGCTGAAAGCGCGCAGCGGTGCCGGCAGCGGGTCACAGGAAGCGGAGAAAAGTGGCCACGCGCAGCATCCGCATTTTTTTATCACAGTTACCTGCAATCAACATCAGAAAATTACCAGCAACTACAGCCAGCACTACGCGCAAAACAGTCCTGACTAACGTCAGAAAGAATAATCAAAATAATAAATAAGGTTTTCATTCTGACATCTGTCGAGGATAAATTTGATGACTTCGCTTGCAGCGGCCGCAGGCGTCCGCGCCGCTCAGAACCTGAAGTAGCTCCCGCCGACAGGCGGCGGGCAAAGCTTATTAGTTACATCATTCATAAATGCTTCCTTTTAACCCCCATCCGAGCAGAACCTGAAACCCCGCGCCCCTCTCCGGCAAAACCCCAGAGTCGGACCTGAAGCCCGGTTGCCCCCACTGACCAGCCCCGGCCGCCCGGCCCGCAGGGCCGGTACTGCAGTGGCTGATTAATGGGTGCTGTAACTAATTGCTTGGGTGTCGCTGTGGGTGATGCCGCGGGGGCTTTCTTTCGTCTGCGACCGTCTGGCTTCTGTGTGCCTGACAGGCCGCTGCTTCAACGGCGGTCGGGCAGGGCGTGGTGGGGCCGGGGATATACGCGTCGAAGAGCTGCGACTTTGCGTTACATTAGAAAGAAAGGTTGAAATAACCTGTGGCAATGAGATAGCTCATCAAGCGAAGCCCTCCTCTGTTTGTCCGGTAACCTTTGAGTCTTAATTAACACATGCACGTCGCTAAAATCAGGACACAGGTCACCGCTCCAGTTTCAACGTCATCTGGGCGCAGATTTTCAGCAGTGCCGACGGCAGGTACAAAATTATAAAACGTGTGCGGTTTACAACTATGAGGGGAGAGTTTTGAATATGACATCATGCGTGGTCTTCATCCTGAAGTATTAGAGCGAGATATCAGCCAACCCTTAGCAGGAATAAGTGAACTCTCCGTGTGGGCTCGTAAATCCATTTCAGGCAGGAAAATCGGAAAATTGCCTTGTGGTGCTGAGGTTTCGCTTGGCGAGAATACAACCGGGCTTTGAGCGAAGCGGTTATATATTTCAATTAGTTACATAGTATTAATCTCGTCCGACTGTTCCATGAGCTGTTCTACACTTATACCTTCAGTCACACAGCCTGATTGAAAAAACAGCATCAATTAGAGGGTGGCGACAGCAACGAGTCACGCAATCGCAGCCATCAAAACTGATCGTGCATGAGAGGAGAACACCATGAAAGCAGTTGTCTATAACGGGCCTTTTGACGTTTCAGTAAAAGAGGTTCCGGACCCCAAAATAGTGCGCCCAACCGATGTGCTTGTCCGTATTACCACCACCAATATCTGCGGTTCCGACCTGCATATGTATGAAGGGCGAACCAGTTTCGAACAGGGCCGCATCTTCGGCCATGAGAATCTGGGACAGGTGATTGAGATCGGCAGCGGTGTTGAGCGGATTAAAGTCGGTGATTACGTCTGCTTGCCCTTTAACGTCGGCTGCGGATTCTGTGAAAATTGCGAGAAAGGGTTAACCGGCTACTGCCTGACGGCAAACCCGGGTGCGGCCGGAGCCGCCTATGGTTTTGCTGAGATGGGGCAGTGGGACGGCGGACAGGCAGAATTACTTCGCGTTCCCTTTGCTGACTTTAACTGTCTGGTGCTGCCTCCGGATGCAGTTGAGAAGGAAGAAGACTACGTTATGCTTTCCGACATCTTCCCGACCGGCTGGCATGCCACTGAGCTGGCAGGATTACGCCCGGGAGAGAGTGTTGCTATTTACGGCGCTGGCCCGGTCGGCTTAATGGCTGCGCACTCGGCCATGATTAAAGGCGCATCACAGGTGTTTGTTGTCGATACCCATCCCGACAGACTGGCGTTAGCCGAACAAATTGGCGCTGTGGCGATCAATGGCGTGGGTGATGATGCGGTAAATAAAATTCTCGAATTAACCGATGGGCGCGGCACGGATTGCGGCTGCGAATGCGTAGGTTATCAATGCTGCAATAAGCATGGCCACGAGGATAACTCCGCCACCTTGAATAGCCTTGTCGCGTCAACCAAAGCCACGGGCGGCATTGGTGCGGTAGGTGTTTTTGTTCCTCAGGATCCTGGGGGGGCGACCGATCTGGCTAAAGAAGGTAAAGTGCCTTTTGATTTTGGTACTTTCTGGTTCAAAGGTCAGTCAATTAAGACCGGTCAGTGTAACGTAAAAGCCTACAACCGCCAGCTCGCAAGGCTTATCCATCAAGGGAGAGCCAATCCGGCGCAGATCATCTCACATCGTCTCGCGCTGTCAGAAGCCCCTGAGGGATATAAGCATTTTGACGATCGTGATAATGGCTGGACAAAAGTCATTCTGAAACCCTGAATTATGAACCAACAGAATAAAAGCCATATTCAGGCCGTGGTGATAGTGAGAATAAAAACCGTCTGTCTGTGGCTTAATGTTTTACATCGCATATTATGGAAAAAAGGAGAAGTGAAAGAGTTAAAGTGTCTCGCAAATCAAGCTTCAAGGACTTTATTTAAAAAAAATTACGTTAAGCGAAACATGATAGTAGTAATGGCCTTTAAGTTCTTTCCCTGCAAATTTTGAGTCACATTCCAGACTTCTAAGCACGGCCAACATACAAGGGTGGGGTTGGATTTGCAGTATATGAAGGGGGAGGGCGGCTGCGCCGCGCTACCGGCGCCGTTCAGCTACCGGGTGATATGTAGGACTGGCTGGCGCCTTCATGCCGCTGCGCGGCATAGGGAGGGCAATCGGGTAAAAACATAATCGCGTCTGAATGCTGGCAAATTGCGAGGCGGTATCCGGTTTCGCTGGAGGCGTAAACCAGTCCGGCCTGGTCACAATCACCGGCTGATCAGGCTGGCTGACGAAGTTAGGCGACATGATCTGCACGCCGAATTCACTGAACACATCCTGTATATAGCCATGAAGAATACTCCTTACCCCGGCCAGTGATTCACCTGCCTGAAGCCGGACCTGCAGTTCGTATGCCACATACCAGTCCTGCAGCGCCAGCTGACGTACCAGCGGAGCAATGCTGTGGTTAATCCCCGGAGTGCGACTGGCGGCCAGCTCCAGCATCGCTTCAACCTGCCGCCAGAACCGTAACCTCGTAGTTCTCGCGGGTCAGAATTTTCGTTGCCAGCATGCCAACCTCGCTGACGACGCCCTCATGATCGGCAATCCTGATCACTTCGCCTTTGCGCAGCGCGCGGGAATAGGTCAGCACCAGGCCGCTCATGGCATGGTTCATCACGCCTGCCGCTCCGGGCGTCAGCATCAGTCCGAAGAAAACGCTTATTCCTTTGAAGGCGAGCGAGTCAGCGCCGGGCAAAAACGGATAAGCCGCCGACAAGGCGAATAACCATATGACGACGCTGATGAGTTTACGGATAACGCCGACCTATCTTACCGTTCGCTCCTGGCGCTTGTGTCTGTCCGCTCAGTGCCAGAAGCGGACATTGGTGCTTAAGTAATCCTAAATTTGCATTTAAAATTAAAAGCGTGAAACATTGAAAAGGTTATTACCTAATTCCAAAATTGCATAATCAGTTATCTCATCCATGTTTAATATGTAACCTTAGCTGAGGAGATATTATGTTAGACGAATATAAAAAATGCATCGAATCCTGTTACCTATGCGCAACTGCATGTGATAACTGTGCGGCTTCGTGTCTCGAAGAAGAGAATCTTGAGATGATGCGCGAGTGCATAAAACTGGATATGCAATGTGCAAATATCTGCCGTCTTGCAGCTCAATTCATGACACTAAATAGCGATTCAGCCCAAGCGCTCTGCCGTCTTTGCGCTGACGTTTGTCAGAAGTGCGGCGATGAGTGTGGAAAGCATGAACATGACCATTGCCAGGAGTGCTCCAGAGCTTGTCATCACTGCGCCGAACAATGCAGAAAGATGGCCGCCTGAGAATAAATTCAAATTACTAAACCCGCTTCGGCGGGTTTTTTAATCCCAGTGATAAGCCGTAGGTGGGTGAGACAGGTGAGTTTAAAGGGGCGGGCGGGAAATGGATCTACTCGAAAGGGCTGGCCTTAATGACAAATTCTGGCACAGATTATTTGAATGACTCAATGTCCGCTTTTCGCTCTTAGCGGACTATAGGCCAGCTGCAGAGCTGTTTGCCATCAGACCCAGCCGGGACCCTCTGGCGACGACGCTTGTGACGTCTGGCGGAGCTTACTGATTCTGCCGGTAGTGCATCAGGGTTGATGACCTGGCCCTACCGGGGAGCTGGAGAACACCAGCAGGATGGTTATGCTTTTAATCATCAGAGGAAGAAAACCGGTGGAGCTGCTGTCACACAGCAGCATTAAGTGAAGAAAGCAGACCGTGAGACAGCGCGTTGGAGAGAGGAAGCGCAGGCGAAGGGAAATAACCGGTACGTCAGTCCCACCTTTCCAGGGAACACCGTAAACGACCAGACTTACGGGTGCAGTTAAAGTGTGAAATCGACGTGCTCGCCGCCGGGCATATTAACACCGATAGTTAGCTGGCCGCCGAGCGCTTCAACATATCGTTTGAGCGTCGCGATTTTCAGATCCTCGCCTCGCCCTTCGATAGCCGCCACAGAAGGTTGCGCGATCCCCATAGCTTCTGCCTGCTGCTTCTGCGTTTTAGCCAGCGCCTCGCGAAGTTTATACAGCTGAGAATCAAGCCGCATTTCTGCAACTTTATCATTCACCTGAGTCAGTTCCTCGGGTGTCAAATCAGCCATCAGATCATCCAGCGTTTTCATTTTCCACTCCGTTTCAGTTGGTCCAGGTGTCGGTGATACTCGCGTTCAGCCGTTTTAATCATGGTCTTGTAAAAACGCTTTTCATCAGCGCCTTCTTTGTTACCCGCGCAAAGGATGATGGCTTTGCGAAGAGGATCGAACACAAAAAATCCTCTTACAGGTCGGCCGTTGCTCTGTACTCTGAGCTCTTTCATATTGGGGATTTTCGAGCCGTACAGCGTATCGACATGCGGCCGCCCGAGGTGTGGACCTTCCTGCTTCAGAAGGTTCAGTGCGGCAATAAAGTCCAGCTGCATTGCTCTGTCCTGCTCTTTCAGCCATTCAGCGAACAAATCCGTGGTTTCAACAATCCACACAGGCCCACCTTTATAAATTACAATCTATATAGAATATATATTAGAGTCTATATTTTCAACGCTGTTCTGTATCAGTTTGAGCATGTGATGGTGGGCTTTGCTGCTGGCGGGTTCTGTTACAAATTCTGGACAGACCGGAGCCGCCTCGCTACTCGGGCCTTTTGTGTAAAACCTGCGGCGTCATTACCGGCCCAGCCCTCAGCGGCTGAATCTTTCTATGGTCTGAACGCGCTGCTGCTGGCCCGCTGCAAGGGTTGATCTAAAGTGCGCCATCGGAGCCGGCAAAACTGGAAAATTGGGAGCCTTAGAATTTTGATGCTAATGTCCGCTTTGTACCAGAAGCGGACGTTGCAAAGTCCATAACGGTTCATTGAATGACAGGGGATAAAGCAGGACAAAGCTTACATACGTCCTGTTCTGAGCGCATTTAACCAGTCGGGACGGTTATTCGCGCTCGCAACTAAAGCGGCTGATTCCCAGTCATACTCAACCGCTCTGAGTTCTGCATTCCATAACCCGTTATGTTGCTCCACTATTGCATAGCGGGCATGGGGAGAACCACTTTCCATGACATGCGCACAGGGTGTGTCATCATCATAGGCCTGTAACCCTACGCTGCCAGGGTTGACAATCAGTCGGCCGTCAGCCAGCCGCATTTTTCGGGGGATGTGCGTATGGCCGCACAGGATGAGCGATTCGCTTCTGCTTGCAATAAGCGCTAAAACGCGCGCTTCAGACGACGGCCGCACACCTGAAGCAGTGACTTCTTCGAGAAGATAAACAAGGTCGTCACCCGGGACGCCGTGCACCATCAGTATGTCCTCACTAAAAGTTAACTCTGCCGGCAGGTTTTTAAGCCATCTCCAGTGCGCAGCCTGAAGGCTTTTGAACGCATGCCTGTCAGACAAGCTCATATCTGAAAAATCCAGTTCGAGGAGTTGTCGTTCGTGATTACCTCTTACAGTTGGAATGTCAAGAGGCATCAGCCTGTCAGCGGTTTCCGCAGGGAACAGCCCTCCCGAAACAATATCGCCCAGGTTCACAATCTGATCGACTCCCTGAGACTGAATGTCCGCCAGCACAGCATCCAGCGCCGGAAGATTCCCGTGAATATCTGATATCACTGCCAGTTTCATACTGTTTTCCCGGTTATGTTTAATCTCACAGATTCCCTCACCTGAGCGGCCTGCAAAATGGATAAAGACACTGTCTGCGATTAACCTGTCCGAAGAATAACGCGGCGTCTGTCCTGATGCACAGTTCAGAAGTATGGGCAGTCAGCTGAAAGGTTGTATGACGGCTTTGCAGATTATTTCCCAGTATATGAAGCGCTTATCACGCTTGCACTTCTCATGTCGGCTAACAAAGGCGGTGTAAGCCCAGGTCTACCTTGTCAGGGCTGGCACAGCAGCTCTGAGCCAGAAACAGACGTTGAAAAATCCATAATGTTTCATGCTGCTTCCCCCTGTTTTGTCTTTACTCACCCGACTTATCATTCGGGCATTCTGTAAGCTGACAAGAGATCCCCGCATTATATTCATTACGGGGAACAGGCATGAGGGTAACCCTTATCTCTGCCCGGTATGATTCACCGGGACTTACTGGCCAGTTCGATGCAAAGCGCGCCGATCTGCTGCACAGCCTTCAGAAGTTCAGGTGTGGGTTCATTTGCGCAATTCAGTCGAAGAAAATTATGTAAGTCGCTCCCACCAGGAGAAAACAAAGCGCCTGGACTTACGCCAATGCCCAGCGCCAGCGCGCGGCGATGCACCTCCAGGGTATCTATCGGGTGCGGGAGTTCTACCCATAGCAGAAAACCCGCTGCTGGCATGGCAGCATGCGTTCCCGGCGGGAAACTCGACCTGACCTGTTCCAGGACAGCCCGCATCCCCTTTTCAATCCGTAACTTCAGATGTCGCAGGTGACGCTCGTAGTGACCACTTGCCAGAATCTCACCCGCTGCTGCTTCAAGCTGCGGCGCGCCCGCCCAGTCGCCAGCCATGCGAGCCTGCAAAACCTGATTATGATAGCGGCCAGCCGCAACCCATCCGATTCGCCAGCCCGGAGCCAGCGTTTTGGACAGGGAACTGCAGTAAATAACATTCCCGCTCTGGTCGAATGCCTTACATGCCGGAGGACGTTGCTCCTCACCAGCCAGGTCACCATACACATCGTCTTCGATGAGAGGTATGCCCGCTTGTTCAAGCAAAGCAACAAGCTTGCGCTTGCGTGTGACAGACATGCTGGCCCCAAGCGGGTTCTGCACCGTAGGTGAAGCCAGCACAGCAGCAGGCCGGTGAATGCAGACAGCTTCGGCAAGCGGTGCCAGCATTAAGCCCTCAACAGGATCGGTAGGAATTTGCAATGCTTTCAGACCTAAATCCTCCAGAAGCAGAAGCGTTCCAAAGTAAGCAGGCTGCTCAATCGCCACCGCATCACCTGGCTGGCATACTGCCCGCAGAGCCAGGCGCAGAGCCTGGGTTGCGCCTGCAGTAATGATGAGATCATCTGCATTAAAACGGGCGCCCCACAGCGCTGCGCGTGTAGCAATCTTACTGCGTAGTTCTGCTCTCCCGGGCGGCAGGCTGTAGCTCTGCCCGCCTGCTTTAAGACGGCGACCTGCAGCCTGCAGCGCCCGCTGCAGAGTAACAGCAGGCAGCCAGTCTGCATCAGGCAGCGCTGCGCCAAGTGGCACCAGACGAGTCTCTGCGTTGCTGAACAGTGAACGCGCTATGGCTGACATGGTGACGGGCACAGGACCACGCAAGGTATGAAGAAGCTGTATGTCCCGGGAATCCTTTATCTGACGCACAAAGTAGCCCGAGCGCGGTCGCGCTGTAATCAGGCCCTCTGCCTCAAGACAACGGAGTGCCTCCAGTGCTGTCGGAAGGCTGACCTGCTCGCGTTCAGCCAGCTTACGTGTGGAAATCATCCTGTCGCCGGGCCGCAGGACTCCTGACGCAAGGGTGAGCCGTAGCATCTCAGCAATGCGGCGATAATGAGGTAGCGACGTGAGCGGAGCAGACATTGCAATCTGTATAGTCGGTTTTTTGATAAATCTGACTATACAGACGATGAAGCACCGCATCTATAGTGTCGAATATGATTCAGACAAGGAGGGACTATGCTTAGCAAGAACTTTGATCTTTCTACCTATTTCCGTCGTATTAACTATACCGGAGCAGCGACCGCTGATACTGCCACTCTGCATGCTATGATGCGCCATCAGCTCTTCTCGATACCCTTTGAGAATCTGGATGTGCAGGCAGGTAAAATCGTCTCGCTGTTACCTGAAGATATTGCTGACAAGTTGCTGCAACAAGGCCGGGGCGGCTACTGCTATGAAGTCAATGGATTGTTTGCCATGGCGCTGGAAGCATCAAACATCCCGTATCGTTTCGTTGCAGCGCGACCCATGTTCTATCCGGCCAGGCGCCCCAAAACCCATATGGCGTTAATTGCTGAAGTTGATGGTCGACAGTGGCTTTGCGACCTCGGTTTTGGCAGTTATGGCATCCGCGCACCCGTGGCCCTGGACATTCTTGATACTGAAATCAAACAAGATTTCGATACCTTTCGACTTACTCGTGACAAGCATGATAACTATCTGCTGCAGGCGAAGGCAGAGGGTGAATGGTGCAACCAGTACAGCTTTGACCTCTCACCCTGTGAGTGGACAGATTTTGTTCCGGCGAACTACCTCAACTCTACTCACCCTGACGCCATCTTTGTGCAGAAACTGCTGGTTATACAGCACCGGCCTGAAGGACGCCTGATTTTGCTGGGCGATATGCTGAAATGGGTTTCAGCGGATGGAGTAGAAAAGCAGCAGCTGAAGCAAAGCGAGATCTTTTCTGTGCTGAAAAACCGCTTTGCTTTGCAAATGCCGGAATAAACCAGAGGCCATCTTATTTTTATAACACTTCCTGCTTCCGTAGTTTGAAAAGACAAAGGGCCGCGTGGATACGCAGCCCTCTGGCCGGCTCCCTGCTCAGAACAGACCGCAGTCTCGCTTAATCCGCCAAAAGTTCGAAATGTTTAAAGGGAGGCAACGGCGTCAGTTTCGTTTGCTGCAATGGCGATATGGTATCCATTACCACTCCTGCCAATACGTGCGAAGCCGTCCGGGCCTAAGTGCATGCCAGCCACCAGCGTTTTTTCTCTGAAGACGTGTCCCAGCAATGCTTTCCGCGTTTCCCTGGCTTGCACAGGATTTGTGTCAAAGGTAATGGAAACATCCGGATGTGCGGATTGAATATGGGGAAAGTGAACGATATCGCCCCAGATTATTAAACGGCTGTCACCGGAATCAATACGAAAACCGGTATGCCCGGGCGTATGGCCGGGCAGCCACACAGGCGAAATGCCTTCCACAATTTCTTCATGGCTCAGGAAGTGCAGATTATGCGCATAAGCCTCTAACGTCCGGCGAGCCAGTATAAAATTGCGCTGAACGCGTTCACTGGCTCTTTCTTTTTCTTCCTCGTTCCACCAGTAACCTGCTTCAAGAGGATGCAGATGAAGTTCAGCATTTTTGTAGACAGGTAATCCTTTATCATCCAGCAGGCCGCCAATGTGATCAGGATGAGCGTGCGTCAATAAAACGGTATCGATATCGTCAGGGCTGACTCCGGCGGCCCTGAGGCTTGATTTAAGCATGCCACCCGCATTATTGCTGCCTCCTGTACCGGCATCGACAAGGATGGTTCTTCCCCTGCCGCGAATGAGGTAACAATTAATGTGAATATCGCCAGGTTCAGTGATACCTGTACTGAGCTGAATATTTTCGGCATCCGCCGTTTTGATGTCTGACAACAGCGCCAGGCTGGCTGACATCACTCCATCACTGAGAGCAGTCACCAGAAAATCACCGATCTGACGCGACTTCAGCGTCAGCTGCTTCCTCATCTCGCCCTCCGCAACGGCCTTATGAAGCTGCGGCGTGACAGGTTCATAAAGGCGAGCATCAGGAACAGACTGAGACAGTCGTACCGCAGCGTCGCGATCAAGCACACAGGCAAAGCGCCGTTGCTGAACGTCGGCCTGTCCTGTCGCATTCATCACCGTTGCCGGGCATCCTGTTTCCTTCCTGATGAAGTCAATTGGCTGCGTGCTCAGCAGCAAAACCTGCCCGTCTGATACTGCCGGAGCCAGTCCTTCACATTCATACAGGCTGCGCTGCCAGTCAGTGACAGAGGCCTGCCAGTGAGAAAAATTACCGCCGCCTTTCAGACGGTATTCTTCGCCATTAAGTACCCGGGCATCTGCAATGGTATGAATGGCGAGGTAAGCAGGACAGCCAGTACCGAGTGCGCGAAAGCGCTGAGAAGTGATGAATCCGGTTACAGAGATGAGCGCTGGCAATTTTTCCAGACTGTAAAACGTATTCCAGTCCTTCTCGCTGGCGGGGTCGGCATATGAGCATTCTACGGTATACAACACGGGCTATCCTCGGCATCAACAAACAGCAGGACTTGCATGACCTGCTTAATGAATTTTCATCATGCTAAAGGCGTTTTATTACTCTTTATATCGATACTTTCTCACCATGCGTTTACATTCAGTCACTGAATGAATTTTAGCTAAAAGGGGAGGGAATAAATTTATGCGCAGAAAAATCCCGAGTAGCACTTCTCTACAGGCATTCGAAGCTGCGGCCCGGCATAACAATTTTGCGCGTGCGGCGGAAGAACTGTCGCTAACGGAAGGGGCCATCAGTCGCCAGATCGCACGTCTTGAATCGCAGCTGAACTGCAGGCTGTTCGACAGAACGGGAAGTCGTGTAAAGCTCAACCCTGCCGGAGCGCGTTATGCACACCATGTCCGCGAAACGCTGGAAAGGATTGAACGAGACACTCAGTACATAATGGGAATGCCTGCGGGCAGTACCAGTCTGGACATTGCCGTATTACCTACATTTTCCACACGCTGGCTCATTCCCCGTCTGAGTCGCTTTAAGGCAATGCATCCGGGAATAACGTTGAATATCGCAGCCAAAACAGACCCTTTCATTCTTACCGAAAGCGGCTTCGACGCCGTCGTTCATTTTGAGCATTCTTCATGGACCGGTATGCGGACACGCTTCCTGTTACAGGAAAAGCTGGTGCCGGTATGCCATCCCGGGCTGCTGACGGGTAAAGATATTAACGTTCAGCTGAACGAACTGCCGCGAATCCACCGTCGGCAAAATCCGGATGCCTGGCATCACTATGCTAATGAACACGATATAAAGCTGGATAATCCGGCGCAGGGTTCCCGATATGACCTTCATGAAATGGCAATAGCCGCAGCGCTGGCAGGGCAAGGCGTAGCATTAGTACCGCACATGTATGTTGAAAATGAACTCCACAGCAGAGTACTTGTAGCACCATGGCCCGAATCGAACAGCCTGAGCAAACGTTTCTGTCTGGTTAAACCGGTGGAAACAGGACTGAATGAAGCGGCCCTGCAGGCTTTTGAAAGCTGGATGCTGGCTGAAGCCACCAGCAGGAATCTCACTACATGAGAGTAACGTCCGCTTTGTGCCAGAAGCGGACTTTTCCCACATCTGCATGCACTAATCCCTGGAGAACAGATTTTACTGCGTGGCCATGAAGACGCGCCGAAATCATCAGGCGCGTTTTTTCACAATATGGACAGGGAAAGGTGCCGAAAACGGCCCGCTCGCATCAGAAGCGCGCTGAGGGCCTCTTAGGGGATGCGCCCAAGAACTCTTATCTTAAATCCGGGTGCCTGGCCGGTTCACCCGGGGTTGCCGCGTTCGGTGCAGAATTGACGCCTGTTCTGTTGCCTTCCAGGACTGCCGCCTGAACGCTTCTGATGGCGTCGCGTATTACAGTCTCTCGCCACGTTTCGTCTGCAGCGAGCAGAAAAAGCGCAGCTTCAGGAGCAACCGGGCGTTAGTACAGGTGCGCGCTCATCGAGTAGCGCAATCACGGCCTCACCCATTACTGTGTCAGACAGCCTTTTCTCTTCGTTGCTGTACATGCGTGAACTGCTTGCTGTGAAAGCTCTGCCCGTACGGCAGGAGAAGTTTACAGAATACGTGAAAACTGCCACTCAGGCAGGGAAGGAACTTAAATAGTTTCACGTTGCCCTATTAGAGACAGAGATATTCCTCTGTAACGAATTTTCCCCGCCCTGAGCGGGTTTTTTTTGCCTTAAAAACGTCAAAAAACGATCGGTGCGGCCGTCTGAACGCTGCGCACGCCTTATCAGGCGCAGAGAGTAAAGGTTAAGGCTATGCTTTATCTGACTTTACTTAACTCAAACCGGAGGCGTTATGGCGGTACGTAGAGGCGGTGCCGGCAATTTTGCGGAAAATCCAGAGCGGGCTGCAGAAGCTGGCCAAAAAGGTGGCCGTATAAGCGGTGGGAACTTCAAGAATAACCCAGAGCGAGCCCGTGAAGCGGGCAGAAAGGGAGGGCAGATCAGCCGGAAAGGTGCTCCTGAGCGCAAGGTTTCCTGAAATAAGTTGCTGAAGACCCGCCCTGGCGGGTCTTTTCATGCCCTGCGTAAAAGGGTTGTTATGTTTAATGTGGCAGAGCTTCCCTGTCACTGTCATTTTGACGTTCGCTTTTCGCTCACAGGCGACAACCCTACACATCCCCTGGCTTAATGAAAATATTTCCCCGAAGCGTTACTTATTCAAAAATGCCTCAACCGCGCTGGAGAACCGTTCTGGCTGATCGAGCATGATAAAGTGAAAACTGTTATCAATACGCGTGAAATGAATATCCGGTGCAGAGACATAAGCTTGACGGTACATTGCATCCACGCCGGCGGCAGACACCCCGAACAGGGTATCCCAGGCGTAGACGAGCTCAATCGGCGCTTTAATGCGAAAAAGCTCCGGACGCAAGTCGGTAATCATCAATTCATACACCGCATCGGCAACGGTTTTGCGATCGGAATTGATCCCCGCAGCGACCAGAACAGGCCTCACCGTCTCGGTTTTTGTTAAGCGAGCTACGGATACCTTCTGAGACGCCATCCTTTGCTCTGGCGACTGCGCGAGTAGCCAGTCTCGCGTAGCGGTGGCCTGACTCACAGCCTTTTCACTGGTCGCCGCAGGGTCAATCATTAACGTATAGAACGGCAAGGCATCGACAATCATCAGGCGACCAACCTGGTCGGGATGGCGGGCACCCAGCATCAGGGCAATTTCCCCGCCGAGAGAGTGGCCAATAATCGCCGGTGCGTTGATTTGCTGGGTGCGGATGTATTCTGCGATGGCGTCAACTGCCGGAGCAATAACCTTTCCATCTGGGTTAGAAATGGCTGGCGTGCTGGCAAAGCCCGCCAGTTCTACCAGATGAATGCGGTGGCGCTTACGTAAATCTGCTGCTAAACCGGCCCAGACGTCGCGTGACGAGGCCAGTCCTGGAATCAATATCACATCCGATCCTGAGCCTTGCGTCTGTACAGAGATACGCTGCGAGTCTGGTTGTTCTGAAACTATAGCCGGTGACTGAGCTGTGGACGCCGAAACGCAGAGTGACGTCAGTAAAAGCGTTGATACGAATGTGGTACAGATATTTACGGTATGCATCATACTTCCTTGTTTACGCTAAGCGGTATGAGAGTAACAAGCACCGCGCTCGGCCGCGAGTCGCGAATGCATTGGCGTAATGGCCAGTCTTTGATAGTAAGGTCCGCTTTTCGCTCATAGCGGAAGATGTTTTGCGCCTGTCTCTGTTATCAAACGCTGGACTGAACAGCCATAAGCGTCCTTTTTCGTATCCATCCACTGCCCGCCCGTATTGCCAGCCAGTAAGCGGTCATTTTCAGCTGTGTAGCTCGATCCGGACAGTAAATGAACGTTTCAGTTCGCAACTCATGTTGCCCTTCTTTGATTTCCGTTAGCCGATAGCGCAGTAAAAGCTTTGCGCTGCCTGGAGTGACAGGCGCCAGATAAGCGTCAGTATCCGGCACGTTTTCCAGGCCGAAATCTGGACGCCAGAATTGTCCGCGCAAGCCATAGCAGAGCTCGGATGCTGACTTTTCCAGGAGAGTAAAACTGTTCAGGCCAAAGTTTTTAACCGACTGGGATGGTCTATTACGCCGAAATTTTGCGGAATTTGTCGCACAGACATTAATAGTCGGATGACGGCGTCCTGCTGAATATCGAATCCTGCCACTAATGGCAGAATTTTTTCAGGCGAATACGTTTTGATGACGGCCTGATGTTTTTCATAAAACTGAAACTGTGGCAAAAAAATAGGGATATTCTGCCATTGAGTAAGTGCTCTGCTTGTAACGAATCCGGGGTTCAGCATGTGACCTCCTTGTTATTATTTCAGCTTAGTCAGAGTAACAGATGCCTTTTCACAAACAAGAACCTGCAGAAGATCTTGTGATTTTTAGAAGCGTTTACGCCAGTAATGCCTGATGCCAGCTATAGAGAAAAAAGCCCTGCACGTATCTTCTGCATGTGGTTGGAACATAATGTCCGCTAATCGCTCATAGCGGACTTTAAGCGTTAGCAGGGATTTCCCTGACCATTTGCCATCAGGGTGTTGATGGGGACAAACCCCGGCAGGTAGCCGTAACTCAGCTAAGAGAGAAAGTGGAAAGACGGCAAGGATGCATGCAAAGCCAGGAATCTTTTGACTGCTTAATCAGTCATTTGTTGCTGAAGGCAGGACGATAAATTTTTATCATACCCCTGAAAAAAACGGCCCTCCTAGGGCCGAAATTTGGTGGTAGAGTCTATTTTGTTTTTGTACTGTCTTCACATTTTGGTACTCATTTTCTTTGCCACAAGCACAGGCGGCTAAAAAATAAATTTATTTACGCTTAGCTCACATACCGGTTAAACAGCCGCCATTTCTTTAGTTTGTGCATATACAGTTAAAGCCCCCCGGCAGAAAACCTGAGGTCACTATGTCTGAACGTCCCGATCCTGATTATGTAGAACCGGTGCCTGATGATGCTGAAAGCCCGGCTTATCGTGATGAAGACGATGAGGAAGAAGAACAAGACGAAACAGAGGACAAAAATCCTTTCCATGAAGATGTCGATTTCCCGAATCCAGCGAAAGATATCTAAGACCGCCTCCGGGCGGTTTTTTACTGACGTCTGTAATGCCTCTGTGAGGCCAGGGTAATTCCTTGCGTTGAAATAAATCCGCAGCAACAGACGGGAAACATAAACACAAAATCATCAGGCAGTATGGAAGCTGCCGACAGCCGTTTTACATATTTCTATTCGAAGATTAAATAAAAAGGCTGTTGTGCCAGTTAAACGGCGCGGCTTATCGCCGCTCCGGTCCCCGGTGGCCACAACTTTTCGTGACCAGCCCGCTGCAGGGGGTGACCTTGCCGTTGTCATCAGACCTCAGCTGGCAGGCTCCGAACGCCACGCTAACCGGCTCTGCCGGTTAGTGCACCAGAGCTGACGAACGGGCAGCGGCGGGAAGCCGGAGGGGGCCATCGTGCTGTTCATGCTTTCAACCTTTCAACCTTTAAAGAAAGGGAAATCAAGAAGCAGCTGCAGCCCAACAGGAAGCAGAAAGAAGGCAGGGAGACAGCGTCCATGAGAGAGAAAGCGAAGGCGAAGCGGTCGACCGGTGCGTCAGCACCGGCTTTCCCCGGCCCGCAAGGCCGCCAGGCTTTTAGCTGCAGAGGAGAAGCCGACACATAATCTCCTGCAAAGAATATGCGCTCTGTATGGTAGCTTCCTAGACTGAAGAACTTTCGCAACCGGCCAAAGGGTTGGTGAAAGATACAGTCAGATATCAGAGCGGTACGGGCGGGTGAGAATACAGTTGATTGCAGGGTGTCAGCCTTGCGCTTATTTAACAGAAACTGCGGTATGCGAACTGATAATATGGTAGCTAAATTGTGATGTCCGCATCTGACCATATACATGTCCGTGCTATAGCCTCACTCCAGCGATCATTGCTTTCAAAGGATGAGACACGGAATGGAGTTTTTTTCGATGAACGATGTGAACCGACTCGGGATCCTTCAGGACGTGATTGACCGGCGTCTTACTACACGTCCCGCGGCCAGCCGGCTCGGTA
The DNA here is from genome assembly GCF_022346785.1 of Pantoea sp. ACRSC. NCBI lineage: Bacteria > Pseudomonadati > Pseudomonadota > Gammaproteobacteria > Enterobacterales > Erwiniaceae > Pantoea > Pantoea sp. ACRSC. Next base: position 81,156 of record NZ_JAKRNN010000016.1, on the reverse strand, counting down.
CATTTATTTATGCTTGGGCAATGATAGATGCTTACAAAAAATAGCAATAATAAATTTCCCTGCAGAATGTGATGTTGGGCCATGTACATGAATTCTGTTTTGATGTGGCTCAAACTTACCATGCCATTCACAATAATGCGTGGTTTTGTTAATAACAATCTCTCTTTCTTTTCGACATTTTTCATTTTTTCTAACATCTGGTTTTTCAGGCGCTACACATAATCCTAAGGCTTGGAATCGTTCTTCAATTAGTTCATTGGTTGGCTTCTGACCTATTGTTGAATTAATTGTATCGCTAATATGTATCGCAGGAGGTGGAGCGGAATAAATCCAATTACCATAATCGTTGAATATTTCTAAATATTTTTTCAGTTTTTGATAAACAGAAGAATAGCCGCCCTCAAACGAGTCTATTCCGTCCCAGACACCTTTGAAGAAATATAAATCAGGATACAGATGGCTTGAAAGAATATGTAAGTTTTCCTTGGTATCCCTTACTGTCGATAATGCACACTCTCTCCAGAATGTTAAATTGCTTTTTTCAGAATTAACAAAGTAAATTTCTAATTGCCCATATGTTGACGAAACCGGAAGCTTTGATTTATCCCTGAGTGATATACAGGCGAAAGGGGTATTGTTAATCAAGTTATGATAAGCATAAGCATAAGCATAATCAAGTCCGACAATTGTACCAGAACTATCACTGACATCACTTTTTAGAAAGGTAGGGGGCCATAAATTTTCCACATCCTCATAAAAACATCCACGATTTATATATGACGCTAATTCATCTTTGATTCCCTTGTCGATTTCAGCTGATTCTGGAGAACAAAGGAATGTCCAAAGATCCATTCCCCTACATACTTTTTTGCTCTGAAATTCATTTCCGAAAAAGAAATCTTCTCCACGTTCCTTAGCGATATATAGTCTATCTAGGAAGTTTTATAAAATATTAGCAATTTCCGGACATGAGAGATTTATAAAATCCCAGTCAGATGAATCAATAACGAATGACATTTTATATTCTGCTCCGTCTAAATTTACCGAGAGTAGCTGTATCTATTTGGTATTGATCGAAGAAAGAGTTTGGCCATCCAGATAAACCGCCATATTCAGTAAAATGTAACTCAGTAATTGATGGTTCTTTTGCGTTATTATCAAAAAATAAAACATTTGCATCTTTATGTGAAATGTTATTTTTAGCTGCTATAGATTTTCTTATACCATTAAGGACATGATCTGAGTGAGTCTCCACTAAAACCTGAACCCCTTTCGCAGATAACCAACCAATATACTCTCCAATTTTTGATTGGCCAGCAGGATGCAAATGAGCCTCTGGATTTTCAATTATAAGCAGACCATTCTCTTTAATCACTAAACCTGCAAGAATTATTGGTAAAACATATGTTACCCCAAACCCCATATTTGAAGCTTTAACCCACTCCCCATTTTCAACTTTGAATTGTAGTGAGGAAGATGTATTAGAGCCATATTTTTCTGAGCGTACTTTAATAGGTCTAAAAATTTCAGAAAGCCATTTTTCCAATTGGTAATTCAAAAAAACAGCTTCATTTTCTGGGGTGTCAGGATGAGTTCTGGAGGCATAATTAATAGGCATTAAACCAATGCTATCTATAAGCTGTGCACAATATTCCCCTCTAATTCCAAGCTCTAGTTCTTGATGATGCTTTGACGTGAATTTATATTCTGTTTTTGGGCCAAATCGTTCCGCTGACAAATATATAAATGATCTATTTCCTGTAATAAAATGCTCTCCAGAGTAAAAATACTTCACATCCAAATATAAAGAAAATAAATTTGAAGATGTAAATTTGAACTCACCATGCACTCCATTATTAAATTCAAGGGAGATATCAATCTCTTCCTTTCCGTTACGCCAGTTCATTATATCTTGTACTGTCCCAAGATCAACGCCATAAGCGGTGTCTAATGGTACTGTATTGTGACCTTTAGAAGCTTCATGAGATAACAAAATTGCTTGAATAAATGATGATTTACCTGCACCATTTAATCCAGCTAAAATTGTTAGATTTTTTAGTGGAAAGGTTTCACAAATGAATCGCTTGAAACCTTCAATCTTCACTGTTTTAATCATTAAGTATACTCTTTAACTCATTTATTGGTTTGGTTAATCTTGCTATTACCGCGCTAGGTGATCCGGTGCTCACAGTTACAGACTTCAGATAGTTTTCATCTTTGAATAGCTCAAGTAAGGATTGTTTTACTTCCTCTTTCTTATCTAGAAGTTTGTTATAAGAAAATAAAGACAAAGCGATACTTTGAGATTCAAAAATAGCTCTATTTATAGGTCCTCGTTTTTTACCTTCCTCTATTCTTCGAAATGCGTTATCGCCAAGAATATCATATGCACTTTTCATTGACGATATGAAGTTTTGATAAAGTAAACCTAACTCATCGTCACTAATAGGGGCTAGATCTGACTCCTCAGATTTTTTTCCATCAAGCCGACGTGTGAAATCAATCAAAAAACGGTCTAAGCTTGCATAATTTTTATACTCATCAATAGAAGTCATTTTGAATGCGCAATACCGTAAGACCAGCTCCTGATTAGTCATACGTCCGCTATCGCGTACTTTTATACCATCAACTGAACTCCAAAAATTCCAGCCGGTAGCATTATCAAAAAATTCATTCTCTGAAAGTAATTTCAAATATTCTCTTGCACGTGAGGTGCTCATAGCATGTCTTATTTCTTGCGGCTTGAGCGGGCTACCTAAAGTATTTACCCTGCTAAATATATCGTATTTAATACCATTGGGTGTTGATGGTTCTATTACATGAACTACAATTTGAGTAGCCCTGAAACGCCTCAATTCTAGAGAAGGAAGATTTTCAAAATTAATTCCATCTAAATGCTTAAGATACTCTAAATGTTGGGATTGCAATGAATATAAATTATTCATGAAAGAAGATATAGTACTTAATCTTTGCACTCCATCGACTATCTGAAATGATCCGTCAGATTCCTGATTGAAATAGAAAGCTGGCAAAGGAATACCTAATAATACTGATTCAATCAATCTAATCTTTTGTTGAGTGCTCCAGACGTAATCACGTTGGAAGTCGGGTGAGAGATCAATATCCTTATCGTTTATTTGGTCCACTACTTCACGTAGAGAAAAATGCTTTGTTGTAATTCTTATTTTTTCAGGATCCCAAGGATGTGCAGATGGAGAATCATCAAGTTTCTCCATTTCGACTTTCAGTTCTTTGTCTATGGGTACTACAACATTAGCGTTCGCTTCGTCAAATTGTTCATCAGCAATCATTTTTTATCTCACATAACTAAGCTTGTATTTTACATTATATCTTTAAAAAGTTGCTCTGGAAAACCCGTGTATGATTTTGTTCTAAAACATCTAAAATTTTCTTTTCTACTTACTAAAATGTATGTTTGAATAAGTAGTTTTACCAGAACCAATCAGGCAGGAGATAGTCCGGTCAGATTTCAGCCTGTAGCCAGGCGGCTCACCCCATCAGACTCAGGGCCAGCATGACTGACTCTGTCAACAGCAGCGTCATTCCGTGCAAATTGTCGCTTTACTCTACAGAAACTCTAGACGTGTTCGCTCTGGTTGCTATTAACAGCAGCTCCTCACTGAACCCGGCACAGTCCTACCTGATTGGTCTGTCGTCTGCGCCAGCTTGCAGACGATGAAGTCATTTCTGAACATCATTGCGGGCATGCCCGGCTTTACCTCTCAGCACAGCTGCGCCAGGGACAGCCTGCGCAGTCACTATATTCGCGGCCTGCTGGAAATGCTACAGGCCAACGGCAGGGCACTAACCACCATCAATACCGAGCTGCTTTTGCTGTCTACTCACCCGTAGCCGTGACGAAATATTACTGCTATTCTGACCATCATTGTCGTTGAGAACGTCACTGAAATATTTAAAGCTGTTCGTATAAGCTGCAATGCCTTCACGATGTTTTCATTTACCCTCTCGCCTGCCAGAATGCCTGCTGCAACGACAGCGTTTCCTCTTCAACCTCCTGAACCGGCCCGATCAGCACAATATCTTTCTGCCCGTGCGCAAATACCGACGAGGCTGGCAGACTCATGGTGGGATTTTCATGATGGTTGCCGGTGCACGCCAGCAGGCGCGCTTCGCTCATGCCATACACCACCCGGCCGATATTCGCCCAGTAGATTGTGCCGGCGCACATGCAGCACGGCTCGACGGCGGTATAGGGGTCCGCTTGGAAAACGGAATCTATGGTCACTCCCGTTTTTGCAACACCGATTTTGACGACAAGTTGGCTTGCTTGAATCTATCCGGCGTCTGAATGGGATTTTATTCCCGCGCCTTGATGAGTTCCGCGCCTGATGAACCTCCAGAAAATATACGGCTTCAATGAGCCTTTCCGTTTTACAGGTTCCTCAACAGGCCGGTGGGCCGTTAGTATCATCAATATCAGTATTCGCAAAACCAGATCAGTAATTCTTTAAACCGGTGTATTTCTGCCGTTATGCTACATAAGTTTGCTGTCGTGCCGTTAGGGCCCAGGCTATTCTGGCCAGCTTGTTTGCCAGAGCACAAGTGACGACAAAGTTGCTTTTCCGGCACAGTAAATCCCTGACCCAATCGGCCAATTTGCCAGACTGGTGTTCCAGTTTTTGTATGAATACCCTGGCACATTGAACCAACAAAGTTCGGATCTTTTTATTACCTCGCTTACTAATTCCCAGCAATGTCGTCCTACCTCCCGTGCTGTACTGCCGAGGTACAAGCCCTGTTGCCGCCGCAAAGTCACGGCTGCTGGCGTACTGCTTCCCGTCGCCAATCTCAGTTGAAATAGTACTCGCTGTCAGTGTTCCGACGCAGGGAATGCTCAGCAAGCGCTGTCCAACCTCATCTTCGTCCAACTTTCGTTTCAACTGGGATTCCAAATCTTTAATCTGCTCAACAAGATAGTGATAATGCTGTTGTAATTTCAGCAATAACTGGCTGAGGTAAAGAGGCAAACTATTGTCCTCAAGAAGGGTACTCAGTCGGCTAATAACGGCAGCTCCTCGGGGAACGCTAATGCCAAATTCCAGCAGAAAAGCATGCATTTGATTGGTTGTTTTTACCTTATCCTGAACCAGGGATTCACGGACACGATGCAGAGCCCGCATTGCCTGCTGAGATTCCGTTCTGGGCTGCACAAAACGCATAGACGGACGCGATGCAGCTTCACAAATAGCTTCGGCGTCGACAAAGTCGTTTTTATTGCTTTTAACGAACGGGCGGACAAATTGTGGTGATATCAGCTTTGGGGAATGCCCCAACTCTTCCAACTTGCGTGCCATAAAGTGAGAACCGCCACAGGCTTCCATTGCGATGGTTGTAGCGGGGCATGTCGCCAAAAATTCGATCAACTTTGGCCGGGTAAATTTTTTACGGTAAACAGCCTTCCCGCGACGATCCTGGCAATGAATATGGAAAGAGTTTTTACCCAGATCGATACCAATGAGCGCAATGTTTTCCATGATAGTTCTCCGAATGAAAGCCTGTCCTCAGCATAATACCGGGAAGGAGGGAGTGACCATCTCATTAATTATCCCACGCTAAGACTGTTTTTTGTACAAAGCGGTATCGACTGTACGTAATGAGCGGTATTTTCCGGATCCCAGCTTAAGATTATTACGCCAGACGTAATCTCCACTCAGATTGATATGTTCCCAGCCCAGGGGAGAAAGATGAGAGACCAGTTGCTCATTTATCGGGATACCCTTTCGTTTTAGTGACTCAATAGCTCTTTCTATATATACCGTGTTCCACAACGTGATCGCTGCTGTCAGTAATGTCAGCCCGCTGGCGCGATAACTCTGATTCTCCAGCCCACGATCCCTTATTTCACCCAGACGGTGCAAAAAGACCGCTCGCGCAAGGGCATTACGGGCCTCACCCTTATTCAGCCCCGCCTGCACGCGTCGGCGCAGACCGGGATCACGGAACCAGTCCAGCATAAATAGTGTCCGTTCGATGCGGCCAATCTCTCTCAGCGCTTTGGCAAGTCCATTCTGTTTTGGGTAACTGGCTAACTTTTTCATCATCAGTGATGCGGTGACTGTCCCCTGCTTAATCGAGGTTGCCAGGCGCAATACCTCATCCCAGTGCGACTCAATGTCTTTGATATTCAGGCAGGTTGTTGATATGACAGACTGAAGCCCCGGATAGCGCTCGGCCTTTCCATGAATAAACAGCCGCTTGTCATGAAGATCACGGATCCTTGGCGCAAAAGCGAATCCCAGCAGGTGCATCAGGGCGAAAACATGTTCAGTGAAGCCTGCGGTATCGGTGTAATGCTCGGTAATTTCCAGATCGCTTTCATGGTACAGCAGGCCATCAAGCACGTGGGTTGAGTCGCGCACCCGGCTGATCACTTTGGCGTAGAACGGGCTGTATTGGTCTGAGATATGCGTATAAATCTGCACGCCCGGCTCCTGACCATATTTAAGATTGACCTGACCGGCATAACGTCCGTGACTGCCTACCCGAAAGTTCTGCCCGTCTGACGACGATGTTGTCCCGTCGCCCCAGAATGCGGCCAGAGGCCGCTCTTTCTGTGCGTTGACCAGCTCGGCCAGTGCCGCTGAATAAGTTTCATCCCTGATGTACCATGCCTGAATACCTTCGAGTGACGATCTTGTGGCCCCAGGGCAGGATTCCGCCATTTTTGTCAGCCCAAGGTTGATGCCGTCAGCCAGAATGGTGGTCAGCAACAGTCTTCCGTCTTTTGGTCTGACGTTATTATTTTTGAGGTGCGCGAAGTGACGCGTAAATCCCGTCCAGCTATCAACTTCTTCCAGTATCTCCGTAATTTTCGGATGGGGAAGCATGCCATAAACCAAATCTGCAAAGGGCGAAACACCTGAAGGAACGCTGTTCTCCAGTGGAGTGATTTTTACGCCTTTATCTGAGATATCTACATCGGGCAAATCACCGGCAAGCGCCATCGCGTTAACTTCTTCCAGCCGAGATGCAAGAAGAGTCATACGGGCCTGAAGGTATGCCTGGCTATCGGTCTGAACGGCCAACTGTAACTGGTCATTATGTCGGGATTTCTCAAACTCAGCAGTCGGGATGAGATAATCATCAAAATTTTTGTAGCGGCGCGATCCTTTTACCCAGATATCACCGGAACGTAATGCACCCTTGAGTTCATTCAGTACGCAAAACTCGTAGTACTTGCGGTCGATGCCTGAAGGCGTGAGCACCAGTTTTCGCCAGCTTTCAGGGATAAACCCTGTTGGCGCTGATGGCGGCACTTTACGAAGTTGTTTACGGTACATTTCCGTTATGGTGTCCAGCGCATCGCTGAGCGCCTGCGCCGCAGGTGTCGCCATGAACTGCAATGCTGACAGCATACGCGGGGCATATTTACGCAACGTACTGTATTTTTCGGTGATCAGATGAAGCGCGTCGAAATTGCCCTTACGGGAAAGAAACCGCGTTTCTTCCACGCTGTTGATGAATTCCTGCCAGGGAAGGACATCTTCTATTGCAGTCCAGGGATCTTCCCCGGATTCTCTGGCGTTAAGTAACGCCTGCCCGACGGTAACGTACTGCTTCAGCTTGCTCTGAATAAGCTTTCCCGTTTGCTGGAGCCGTTCGGCCTGCGTGCGTTTTGCCCTGCTGAACAGACTACCCAGGATACGCTCGTGCAGATCAATCACTTCGTCAGTCAGGGTGGCCCTGGCCTCTGTTATTATACAAACCAGCGTAGCGTAACGTCTGACATCGGTGAATTTTGCCAGGTCCCTGCTGCTCATTTTCCGGCCCTCACGCGCCAGTTTAAGCAACCTGTTCTGGTGAACGGAAAGTGCAATACCATCAGGCAACCCCAGCGCAGCGATGGAATTAAGCCGGTCGATATGTTGCAGCACATTTTTACCGTTTATTTTACCCGGAGGCTGTAGCAGCCATGCCAGACGGGAAGGTTGTTCACCCTCTGATATGAGCAGGCTGTCGAGTGCTGATTTATGCTGCTTTTCCAGTTGCGCGGTAAGTGTCGAAAATACCGATCTGTTAGCGAGCGTGACGACTTCGGCAAGCGTCCGTTCGATCACTTCAACAGAAGGGAAAATAACATTATTGTTATGTAGCCAGCTGAGCATTTCTTCCGCCAGCATAAATCCTTTGTCAGTTCGCATGGCATAGGGGTGCAGATGACGGATACAGTCTTTTTGCATTGACCGGCTGAACGGGGATAGTTCCAGGTAGCGATAAAGTTCGGTCAGATGTTCCCAGCGGGTTTGCTCTCTGGATGCATATTCCGGCCATAAATCAGGCTGAAGTTTCAGTCGGGAAGCAACCCTGGATACAACGCCATTGTGAGGAGCACTGCTTTTGTCCGGAATAAATCCAGGTCCACGCAGATAACAGAGTAATACAGCAAAGCCCAGGCGATTCGCTGGCCTTCGGTGCTTATTAATGAGCGCAATATCCGGTTCGTTCAGAAAACACATTCGGGTCAGAATAATTTCATCATCTGGTATAACCAGTAAGCGTTCCTGCTCTTCGCTGCTCAGTATCTGTCGCCGTGGCATAAATGCCTCCCTCGCGTATAGTTTTCATCTGTTATTTGTTCGCTGTGACCGAAACCGGTCGGTTTCGTACACCACTTACAGCACATGTCCGAAACTTAGTGAAATTAATTTCGGACACACGTTATAATTCGGACACCCATTTCGTACGGAAAGTTTCCCATGTCACGTGTTTTTGCCTACTGCAGGGTCTCAACTCTGGAACAGACCACAGAAAACCAGCGTCGTGAAATTGAAGCGGCGGGTTTTGCCATCAGATCCCAACGACTTATTGAGGAGCATATCAGTGGCTCGGTTGCTGCCAGCGAACGCCCCGGATTTATCCGGTTGCTAGATCGCATGGAAAATGGGGATGTACTGATTGTCACCAAACTTGACCGTCTGGGTCGTAATGCGATGGATATCCGAAAAACAGTAGAGCAACTGGCGGCTTTAGATATTCGCGTTCATTGTCTCGCACTCGGAGGCGTTGACTTGACCAGTCCGGCCGGAAAAATGACTATGCAGGTAATTTCTGCTGTAGCGGAGTTTGAGCGGGATTTGCTGCTTGAGCGAACGTATTCAGGTATTGCGAGGGCAAAAGCGGCTGGAAAACGCTTCGGTCGCCCCCCCATCCTGAGCGAGGAACAAAAGCAAACAGTGACAGAGCGCCTAAATGCTGGCATCAGTATCAGTGCTATTGCCCGGGAATTTAATACCACCCGCCAGACTATCCTTCGGGTAAAGGCTGGATTGCTGCAAGAGTGAGCGGCTGGGAAGATTATAAAAAAAATCAAATGGTTATTATGAAATAAAACAGCCTGCTGGGTTCTTTCCCCCCTATTTTTTATAAAAGAGTAGACAAAAGAGGTTCGCGATATTAATCTACCAACTAGATGGTTTGTACTGATTACACCAGCTATACCTTTTATCAAGAAATTACAGGAGCCATTATGTCTACTACCGTTAAACCTTCTGCAGACGCAGCTGCGATCCACAATACCCGTGAAGCAGTTCGCAGCCAGCCTGGCCTGGGTAACCTGACTTTCCAGATGAAAGCCCGTTCCAGCGGCGGATTAACCGTTCGCACAGAGACCGGCGCCACAATCCAGAACGGCGTTATCGATACCAGCCGTGTGGGGAAATTTTCTAATATCGGTGATGAACCCGCAGGTTTACTCGGCACCGATACCGGCATGAGCCCGACTGAATACATCATGCAGGCGCTGGCTGGCTGTTATACCGCCACCCTTACCATGATGGCTGCTGAAAAAGGGATCGACCTGGACGGTATCGAGCTGGATCTTAATTTCGATATCAACCTCAACGGCTTCCTTGGGCTGGACAGCAACGTGCGTAAAGGTGCGAAATCTATTCGCGTCGATGTTCACCTTACGAGCAAGACCGCCAGTCGCGAGGAGTTAGAAGCGCTGGTCAGCGAAATGCAAAAGAATTCGCCAATCCACGATACTCTGGCTAATCCGGTTGAAATGATTACACGCCTGGCGTGATGTCAGAGATGTAATGCTGCCATTCAGAATGCAGGATGGCAGTGACGTTCAGCTCTGCACGATACTGAGTCAGTGATACAACTTGCTACGGAAAAATAGCAACAATATAATCTATCAACTAGTAGATTATATGGAGTAATTATGACAACCATGACACGGGAACGGCTGCTCAGCGAAGCAGAACACCTGATGCGCGAAAAAGGGTATTCAGCATTCAGCTATGCTGATTTATCAAAAATAGTGGGTATCACCAAGGCCAGTATTCATCACCATTTCCCGACCAAAGATATTCTGGGTGAGCAGGTGGTAATACAGGCGTTCTCTGATACACAACGCGTATTTGAGCAGATAGAGGCGACTGAGAAAAGCGCGGAGAGGAGAATTGCGGCTTACATCGATATCTTCGCGCAAAGCCATAAAGCTTCGCTACTGCCACTGTGTTGTGCGTTGTCAGCAGAGACCGCCAATCTGCCTCAGGCAATTACTGTACAGACATCACTTTATTTCGATATGCAAATCGAGTGGCTCACAAAAGTCGTCAGGGCGGGCATGGAGTCAGGTGAGTTTTCATCCCATGCCGAACCATCAGATATTGCTTTGATGATCATTAATGTCTGTGAAGGCTCAAGCGTAGTGGCGCATGCAACGGCCAGACCCGAAGTCTTCGCCAACAGCCTTAAGTATATAAAACTGCTTCTTAATACCCCTCATTCAGGAGAATGACACTATGCTGGACTGGAACAACTATCGCTCAGAGTTAATGCAACGTTTAGGCGAGTTGGGCAAACTGACCCCCGAGACCATGAAAGGCGTGGTTGCCCTGGGCAACGCAGGTAACAAAACTGACCTTTTGGGCGCAAAAGTGCGTGAACTCATTGCCCTGGCGTGCGCAGTCACAACCCGCTGCGACGGCTGTATTGCTTTTCACGCCGACGCCGCTGTGAAAGCCGGTGCAACCGACGCTGAAATTGCTGAAGCGCTGGGCGTGGCGATTAACCTCAACGCTGGCGCGGCGGTCATTTATTCAGCCCGCACTCTGGATGCCGTCGGTCAGGCACGCGGTTAAGCATTAATAAATTCCACGTTAAAAGGGCATTACTGCCCTTTTTTTATGTCCGCAATAGCCTGAGCATATACCGATGCAGGTTTCACACCCGGTATGCGTTTAACTAATTGCCCTTCATGAAATATCAGCACAGACGGCAGCCCCCAGATCTCGTATTTGGTTGTCAGCACCGGCGCCTGATCTACATTGACTTTCCCCACCTGAATATCTCTATCGAGCCGGTCTGCAAACTGACTGAACATTTCTTCGCTGGCCTGACAGGGCGGACACCAGGGTGCAGAGAAACGTACCACCGATATTCCTTTGTACTGCTCTATCTGGCGGAAATTATCTTCGTTATAAGCTGTTAATGTACGCATGGTGATGACCTCGCAAAATGAGTGACAATTCAGAAATGGCTGCGTTATGACAAAAAAATACGACACAGCCATTGACCTTCCTACTAGATGGTTGGTATATTGCCACCCATCAGATGTTTATGCAACTCCAGTGCGCGACGTCCAGTCGATGATACTGCCGGGCTGTGCAAATCCCTGCCGGGATACTCCTTTTTGTTTTTTGTGAGGTATACGATGAGTAAGCTTTTCACCCCCTACAATCTGTCTGGCCTGGCGTTAAAAAACCGTGTAGTCATGGCACCGATGACCCGCACCCGCACCATGAATGACGTGCCGGATGAGGTCGTGGCTTTGTACTATGCACAGCGTGCTTCTGCTGGCCTGCTCATCACCGAAGGGATGCCGGTTTCAGAAGAAGGCCGGGGTTACCTTTATACCCCTGGTATCTACAACGACGAACACGTCCAGGGCTGGCGTAAGGTGACACAAGCGGTTCACGCCAAAGGTGGCCGTATTTTCGCGCAGCTCTGGCACGTCGGCCGTATGTCTCACGTCTCTCTTCAGCCAGGCCACATAGCGCCGGTTTCAGCGGGCACCGTTCAGGCGGTCAATACCACCGTTTTTGCGCTGACCGAATCCGGAGAACCGGGCCCGGTTGTACCAAGCCAGCCACGCGCGCTGGAAACGCATGAAGTTAAACGCATCACTGCAGACTTCGTGCACTCCGCACGCCTGGCGATGGAAGCCGGCTTTGACGGCGTGGAAATCATGGCGGCAAACGGATTCATCTTTGACCAGTTCCTCAGTAGCGAACTGAACACCCGCACCGACGAATACGGCGGCTCGGTGGAAAATCGTCAGCGTTTCCTGCTGGAGACCATTGACGCCGTGGCGGAAGCCGTGGGTAACAGCCACGTTGCCGTGCGCCTGTCACCGTTCGGCCGCATTTATGACCTCGCGCCGTATGAAGGTGAAGAGCAAACCTGGTCAGCCATCACCGACGCGCTCGGTCAGCGGGAACTGGCCTACGTACACCTTTACTATCAGCCGGTGTACACCAAAGCGCCACTTCCGGAAGGCTTCCGCCGCCGTTTTCGCAACACGTTTAAAGGCACCATCATCGCTGCCGGCGGTTTTACCCGTGATATCGCAGAGCAGGCTCTGGAAGATGATGAGCTGGATCTGGTGGCATTTGGTGTGCCCTACATCGCTAACCCGGATCTGGTTGAAAGAATGCAAAACGGCTGGCCACTGGCAGAAAGTGACCGCGCCACCTACTACGGCGTCAGTGGTTCCCCGGAAAAAGGCTATACCGATTACCCGGTCTGGCAGGCGCAATAAATCCCATACGGTCGCGGTTCTCTGATAAGTGAGATCCGACCGCCCAACGTCTTTGAGGAATCATTATGCAAACGCTGAAACCCACCCTTACCATCGATATCTGGTCAGATTTGGTCTGCCCGTGGTGCTGGATTGCTAAAAAAAGATTTGAACAGGGTCTGAATCGCTTTGAATTTCGCGACCAGGTGGTGATCCGCCATCACAGCTACCGTCTGGCCGGTGGTACTCCCGCGATGCCTTTTAAGGATGCCATCGTTAAAAAGCTGGGCAGTCAGCATTCAGCGGAGCTGATGATGAATCAGGTGGGCACCGCCGGTAAATCTGAAGGTCTGATCTACAACTTCGACGGCATGATGTTTGGTGATACAGAAGATGCACACACCCTGCTGGTTGCCGCGCGTAAGGCCGGAATTGCGGACGCGGTGGAAGAACGTTTTTATCATGGCAGTATCACCGAAGGTCGCTCTCTCTTTGACCGTCAGCAGCTCGTTGCCATGGCCGTAGAAGCCGGTATGCCGAAAGCTGACGCTGAAGCCGCCCTGGAAAATGACGATTTTCGCGCCACCGTTTCCGACGATGAAGCCCACGCACAGTCTATTGGCCTCAGCGGCGTTCCGGTTTTTGTGATGAACGAAAAATATGCCATCAGCGGGGCTCAGGCAGCAGATAACTTTTTGAATGCCCTGCGTCAGGTCTGGGATGAACAGCAAACCGAATTTTCAGCCACTGCGGGTCAGACCTGCGGAACGGATGGCTGCAGTATTTAATCCGTCAACCGCCGGCAGTTTCACGCTGCCGGCAACGTCTTACCCACCAGTAATGGAGTCAGAAAATGAACACTTTTTTCAAAGGTAAAAAACTGCTCGTCGTCGGCGGTACCAGCGGCATGGGCCTGGCCGTGGCACGCATGGTACTGGAAGCGGGCGGCAGTGTCGTGCTGACCGGGAATAAAAAAGACAAAGCCGAAGCGGTGCAAAAAGAACTGAGCCCTCTGGGACCGGTTGCGGTCATCGCGGCGAACCTGATGACCGAAGAAGGTATGGAAACTATCCGTCAGGAAATTAATGCTCACCATCGCGATATCAGCCTGATGGTGAATGCCGCCGGTATCTTCATGCCCAAAGGATTTACCGAGCACAGCTTTGCCGATTATGACATGTATCTTTCGCTGAACCGAGCCACGTTCTTTATTACACAGGATGTCGTGAAGAACATGCTCGCCGCGAAGCTCGAAGGGTCTATCGTCAACGTCGGTTCGATTGGTGCTCAGGCTGCACTGGGTGACTCGCCGGCCTCGGCCTATTCAATGGCAAAAGCGGGTCTGCATGCCCTGACGCGTAATCTGGCGATTGAGCTGGCCAGCGCGGGTATTCGTGTCAACGCGGTGTCTCCCGGGATTGTTCATACGCCGATATACGAAGGCTTCATGGACAAAGCGGATATCGCAGATGCTATGAAGTCGCTGAACGATTTCCACCCGCTGGGACGCGTCGGAACTGCCGAAGATGTGGCAAACACTATTCTCTTCCTGTTGTCTGACAAAACCTCATGGGTGACGGGCGCTATCTGGGATGTCGATGCGGGCATCATGGCGGTCAGACGATAACCCCGTGACGCTGGCATAAGCCGCCCCTTAAGGGCGGCATTTTTTTGTCGCCAGACATGTCATCAGCAGGCTTCACTAAGAATATTCACGACCTGTTCATCCGTGCCTTTTGTGTTCCCGGCACAGGGTGTTATGCCGGGTTCTGACGACATCCTGACAGGACAAAACGGCCAGAGAGAAAGGGGTTATACACGATGAGGAGCCGGTAACGGAGAGTGATTCCCCTTTAAATAATCCGTGGATCACCATCGCAAACTGCACGGCACCAAAAAGTAACAGCGCACCTGCCCCGGTATCGAGATGGATATAGGCGACAGAGAAGAGCACTGCGTACACCATGAGGTAAAATCCGCTCAGCGGACGGCACAGCGATAATGTAGTTTTTGCGTGATAAAACAAGAAAGGTGACAGGACGAGTGCACCACTGGCCAGCCTGAGGCTGCTGAATGAAAGGGGATCAATGTGGCCTCCCTGCAGGGCCAGACGGCACAGAATAGAGTTTGCAGCAAACGCCAGCATTGCCAGGGATATTTTAAGAATGAGCGCGCAATTGGCCATTCAGTGAGACCTCATAAAATTCTTGTAAACTACCATCTAGTTGGTAGTTTAGCGTAAGTGATCACCGAACAGGAAGCAATAATCAGCTTTCAAACTGGAAGGTGAGGACAGGCATTCGGAATGAATTCTGTTTCACATCCCCAGTAGAGGAAGGAAAACGCGTAATGCCAGATGCAGAGCAGAAGATTATTTTTCCCTGCGATCAAACATATGAAATCAGTTTAAGACCTGGAATATCCTATGAAAAAACTAAAATTTACGTTCAAAAATGCGGCTGGTGAAGAACTGGCCGGATTGCTTGAACTTCCTGAAAATCCTAAAGCGTTTGCGCTGTTAGCTCATTGTTTTACGTGTGGCAAAGACCTCAAAGGCGCGGCGCGTATTGCGCGGAAACTGACAGAGAATGCTATCGCCGTTCTCCGGTTTGATTTTACTGGTCTGGGAAACAGCGAAGGGGATTTTTCCAACACCAACTTCTCATCCAATATTTCGGACCTGCTTTGCGCGGTAGATTATCTCCGCCGACAGTACGAAGCGCCTTCTTTGCTCATCGGCCATAGCCTGGGGGGAGCGGCCATTCTGTCTATTGCCGGCGAAGTTCCTGAGGCAAAGGCCGTTGTCACCATAGGATCACCCGGAGAACTGACACACGTAAAACGTCTTTTTAAGGATGATGTTGAAAACATTAACCAGCATGGAGCCTATCCCGTTGAGCTGGCCGGGCGGGTATTTACCTTAAAGAAACAGATGCTGGACAATATTCAGGAACACAAAATCGCTCATAAGGTGTTCGCCATGAACAAGCCTCTGCTTATTTTTCATGCGACTGAAGATGATACTGTGTTAATTGAGCAGGCCGAAAAAATATTCAAAGCAGCAAAGCATCCCAAGAGTTTCATTTCGTTGGGTAAGGCGGATCACCTTCTGACTCATGCTCAGGATGCTGAATACGTTGCCGATATCATTATATCGTGGAGCGAATGTTACCTATAAACAGAGTAAATGCGTTCAAACTCGTAGCGCAGAGGGCGATTTTCTGCAGAGATCGGACGCTGTTTATGCTGGACTGATTTTGCGATAAAGGCTTAGGCCGATGCATACAGGCGGGGCTGAATAAGGGTGAGGCCCTTGGGCGAGCATCCTTCATGCACCGGCTGAATGAAATCAGGGATCTGGGGGTGGGAGGATCAGCGTTACCACGCCACCGGCGCTGACACTACATACGGCGGCGATAACACTCTGGAATACGGTTTATATAGAAAGAACCATTGAGCCGCTTAAGCAAAAAGGAGTCCCTGTTAATGAACTGCTGGTCTCTCATCCTTCTCCACTGCTGTACAAAATATAGTCTTAGCGTGGGATAATTTCCGTTTTCCAAGCGGACCCCGTATAGAGCGTACAGTCCCAAAGATAGTCAGGGGTAAAATTACTCGCGGCTATTCGAGCGAGGGTTGACTCGGCATGATTAACGGTATCGATATTACACTGCGTCAACAGGACAGTCTCATTATCAGGCGCCACCAGCACCGCGCCGAACGGGTGATTGCCCAGGGCGATAGCGCGCCTTGCAACTTCGTTAGACAGCCGCAAAAATTTAATATCGGCGGCGTTATGCATTTTCATCCTCTTTTTTAGTATTCAGTAAGCTGTTCAGCACTACGGCAGTAAAACCGCCCATAAAAATACCGCTGTCGAAAATTAGCCTTAACGATGAGGGCAGCGATGTAAATAACGCCGGAAACGCCATGGGAATGACGCCAACGCTTATCGAGACGGCAACAATGAGCATATTGTTGTCATTTTTAAAACTGACCTCTTTCAGCTGCTGAATGCCGGCGGCCAGCGTCATGCCGAACATCAACACGCCAACGCCGCCCAGCACCGGACGCGGGATCGCCGATACCAGCGCGCCCAGCTTAGGAAACAGGCCGAGTAACACCAGTATCAACCCGGCAGCAGCCAGCACCGACCGGCTGGTGATACGCGTCAGCATAATCAGCCCGGCATTTTGCGAAAAAGCGTTGTAAGGAAAACTATTGAGACAGCCGCCGACCATAGTGGAGAGACCGTCGGCGCGGATCGTATCGGCAAGACGCTGCGGGGTCGTCGGGCGTCCCATTAGCTTGTCTATCAGCAGGACGTTGCCGGTTGTCTCTGTCATCACGATGATCATCGCCAGGCAGGAGACCAAAACAGGCACGGGGGAAAACGCCGGCAGGCCAAAAGAGAAGGGCATGCTGATGCCGAGCCATGCAGCGTGACCCACCGCGGAGAAATCGGTCAGGCCTGCGAACCAGGCGATAAGGGTCCCCGCCAGCATGCCTGCCAGGATGCTGAAGTTGCGGATGATGCCTTGCGTTTTGCAGTAAAAAAACAGCGTGATCGCCAGGGTGGCCAGACCCAGCAGCAGGCTGGACGGGCTGGCAAAGTCGGGCGCATCGGGGTTGCCGCCGCCGATCCAGATTGCCGCGGCGGGCATCAGAGAGATGCCGATAATGGTAATCACGCATCCCGTCACTACCGGCGGAAAAAAGCGGATCAAACGGCTAAAAAGCGGCGCGACCACCACGGTGAACAGGCCGCAGGCAATCGCGGAGCCGAATACCGTGGTGATGCCATACTGCTGACCAATCCTCGCCATCGGCGCCAGAACGATAAAGGAGCAGCCCTGGATTAACGGCATCCGTCCGCCAAAACGCCCGACGCCCACCGACTGCAGCAGCGTGGCGAGTCCGGAGGTCAGCAGGCAGGCGTTCACCAGCGTCACCGTCTCCGCCCCGGTCAGGCCCATCACCGACGCGAGGATCAGCGGCACCGTCACCGTCCCCGCGTACATCACCAGAACATGCTGTAAGCCCAGCGAAGCGATGCGCCTGGCGCTGAGCGAGCCTTCAGGTTTTTTTTCAGCTATTACCGTTTCCATAAACACCTCTCGTCGCACTGATAAAGCGCAGGAAGCCCACTCTATAAGTAAAAAAGTGATACAAGTAAGCGAGCTGTTTTCAGGAAAATTGAAAGCCGGGGGGCGTTTTGAAATATTCATTGGAACAACTTATGGTGTTTGAGCAGGTAGCCAAATCGGGATCTTTCTCCTCGGCCGCGCGTCAGCTGAAAAAATCCCAGTCCTCTGTGAACATGGCGATGAGCAACCTGGAGCTTGAGCTCGACCTCTGCTTGTTTGAACGCACGCCGCGACAGGTGCGGCTAACGCCGGAAGGCGAAGTGCTGCGCGAGTATGTCAAAACCATTCTGGAACGATGTCAGGCTTTCGATCAGCGCGTAACGGCATTCAACCAGCAGATTGAGAACCATGTCAGCCTCGCCATCGAGCTTCCCTATGTCACGATTGCGCCCGTGCTATATGAATTCTCTATGACCTTTCCTGAGGTCGATATCCATATCAAAGAGCCTTTTCGCGGCGATGTGGAGGCGATGGTGAAAAATGGCGAAGTCGATCTGGGCATCGCGCTCTCTCACCCCGTTGAGAGCGAGAAAATTCAGTTTAGGCAGCTGGGGAAAGTGGTCATGGTGCATGTCGTCAGCGCCGCGCATCCGCTGGCGCAGCGCATCCCCGTCTCCTTTGCCGATTTGCACAGCTGGCGGCACATCACCTTTGGTTCCCAGGAGACAAGGATCGCCACCACCGAATACTTAGGCAGTCCCATGCTCTGGCGGGTGGAAAGCTACAGCGCGATGCTGGAGGCGGCGCTGGCCGGTCTCGGATGGGCGTCGCTTCCTCGCGAGTTCGTCGATCGCGAATTGCGCGCAGGGACCTTGATCGAGCTACGGCAGCAGGAGTACCCCCATACCGACTGGATCGTCGGCATTGATCTGCTCTGGTCTAAACAGGCGCCCGCCGGCAAAGCGCAACGCTGGCTGCGCGACCGTCTGGTGAAACATAAAATTTTTGAGCAGGACAGGGCGGGGAACCGAACCACGCTATAACGGTTAAAAATAGTTATCCAGACGTAAACGCCCGGGTTTTTTTCACCGAAATCATTTGGCCTGCTCGCTTTTTTACCAGACAATCTGCCGCCTTGTTATGTGTCTGGTCTGGCGCGGATGTCCGGTCTCCTTCGCTCTGTTCAGTCTGGCCAGACAAAGAGTGATCAATCCTGTTGCGCCGGCATCTGAACAACCAGTAATTCAAAGTGTAAAAATGACTATTCAAGCAAGTACGGAAAACGCAGTAGCAAACAGACCATCCTGGTCGCTGAAAGATACCATCTGGATGATGGGGGTATATGGCACCACGGTGGGCGCCGGCACGCTATTTTTGCCGGTGGAGGTGGGAACGCGCGGGCCGCTGGTGTTTTTTATGATGCTGCTGCTGGGCCTGCCGCTGTCGCTGATACCGCACGTGCTGATCTGCCGCATCTTCATGCGCGACCATCAGGCGGAAAACGCCGCTCTTCCGCTCTTCGGTAAATTCTTCGGCCCAAAAGGGCGTCAGGGCATTAAGATCTTTTTCTGCGTTGCCCATTTTCCCGTCACGCTGGTGTACGTCGTCTCGCTGGTCAATGCGTTAGACAACTATGTTACCGCCCACCTGCATGTCGCCGCGCTGAACCGCGCCGTGCTGGCTTTTATCGCGGTGTCGTTACTCTATCTGGTGTTAAGCAAAGGCCGCGACCGCGTGGTCACCACCATGAGCACGCTGGCGATCCCCTTTGCCCTCTCTCTGCTGTTGATTGCCATGATGCAGATCCCGTCGTGGCATCTCTCCAACCTGATTCAGGCGCTGCGCGAGACCACGGCCGCACCTGCTGGCGAGTCGCTGAAGGCGCTCTGGCTGGCGCTTCCGCTTATCACCTTCTCATTCTGTTCCGCGCCGATGATGTCGCCGCTCTCCTCCTGGTACCAGGAAAAGGGGAAGGGCGGCGAGCAGAAAGCCGTACGCGTGGTCCGTCTGGCTTACTGCGCCATCTTTTTCAGCATCATCTTTTTTGTGCTGAGCTGTGTGCTGAGCATGCCGCGCGAGGTGTTTATCGCAGCCAAGACGCAGAACCTGAACGTGCTCGCGGTGATGGAAGGGAACGGTGGCGCAGGTCTGCTGTTTATCGTTGCGCCCTTTATTGCGATGGTGGCGATGACCAAATCGTTTCTGGGGGTTTGCCTGCCGGTCGCCGAAACCTTCGCTACGCTGATCGGCGACGCCGCCGGGCTGAAAGATCAATCCGGGCGCAAGCGAGCCAAAGCGGTGGCCTTTGCGCTGATGTTTGCGGTGTCGCTTGCGGTGGCCTACTGGAACCCGGACGTGATTGCGCTGATTGAAACCGTCTGCGGGCCGCTGATCGCGATCTTCCTGTTCGTGATCCCCGCCTGGCTGGTGTACACCCGAAACGAGCTGCAGACGCTGCGAGGCGGCATGTCGCTTATCGTCATCGTCGGCGGCCTGCTCACCGTGTCGGCGCTGATCTACGGCATGCTTTAACCCGCGCCCCCTGGAGAAACGGGGGGCGCGGTCGGGCGGTCAGACCTGGCCGCTCGCCTGATTCCGGCCGTTGCGCTTGGCTCTGTAAAGCGCGCGGTCGGCCTCTTTTTTCAGCTGTTCAGCCTCTGCCGGTTTGCCTTCAGAGACCAGCGAACTGTAGCCGGCGCTGATGGTCACGATACCGAGCGAGACTTCCGTACTCTCATGCGCGATGCCCATCTCCATCACGCTCCTGACGGCGCGCTCTGCCACTATCTTCGCCTCGGACTCGTCGGTGTTCGGCATAATAATCGCGAACTCTTCGCCGCCGTAGCGCGCGACCACATCGCCGTGAAAATGAACGCTCTCTTTCAGCGCGTGGGCGACATCCTGCAGACACTCGTCGCCGGCCACATGTCCGTACGTATCGTTAAAGCGTTTAAAGCAGTCGATGTCGATCATCACCAGCGCGATCGGGTCGCCGGTTTTCAGCGATTTAAGTAACCCCTGCTCAAGCAGCGCATCAAACTGCCTTCGGTTGGCCAGGCCGGTTAAGCCGTCGACCAGCGCCAGCGACTGCAGCGTGTGATTGATGTTGGTCAGCTCATCGCGCACGTAGGTTAATTCAATCTGATTTCTGACGTTGGCGCCCACCTGGCGCAGCAGCATGATGCCCATGCCGGTAATAGCGCAGAGCAGAGCCAGGTTAAGCAGCAGGTTAACCAGGTTTCCCGCCAGCCATTCCCGACGAATGCTGTCGCGGTCGTAGCCCGCCGTGACGATCAACGGATAGCGCTCCAGCCGGGTGTAGCCAAACACGCGCACCACGCCGTCCAGCGTAGAGCGCCAGGTGGCGTTGCCGCTTGAGGCGGCCTTAAGCTCCGTTTTAAACAACGGGCTGGACGCCAGCGTCCGGCCGATAAAGGCGTCAGGGAACGGGCGAATATATAAGACAGAGGAATCCGCCAGGATCAGCCCCAGGGTGTCTTTATTGCCCAGGGCGAAATAGCTGTAATACTGACGGAAATAGTCAACCCGCACGGTGGCCAGCGCGACGCCGGCAAAATGGCCCTGGCTGTCGTTCAGGCGAACGGAAACCGGGATCACCAAATCGCCGGTTGAGCGGCTGCGGATGACCCGACTGATAAGCAAATTCGTATCGTTATGGGTCCGATGCCAGATGAAATAGGCGCGATCGGCATTACTGGCGTTCGTCGGAACAAAATTGCCGGAGGAGGCGATCCAGTGCCCCTCGGTGTCGTAAATGAAGAGCCCGTGCAGCTGCGGTAGCTTAGCCTGCTGCTCTTTTAGCTGGTGCAGGAAAGCCGGCGTTGCGGCGTACTCATTGCCCCGCTGCCGGAGCTGCCGGACCGCATCCGCCAGGGTGATATCTACCTGCAGAAACGCATCTTCCGCCTGCTTCGCCAGCGAAACCGACAGGTTGCGGGCGTCGTCGTTTTTTTCGCCCACCGTCTGCTGCCATGAGTTCCATAACGACCAGGCGTTAATGGCGATAACAAAGAGGCTGGTGAGCAACAAAAACACGGCCATGCTTTTGCCGAGAGAGGTTTTTAACAGGGCGACGCCGGAAGCGCCTGATTGAGTTTTTCGCATAGTTAAGGGGGATATCAGCGCATGCGGCAAAGGTCAGTAACGCATAATACATTAATTATGCTCAGGTCATAATGGTTAGCCGCATGCATTCTGAGCGCGCGCAGGTGCATGAGTCGCCTTTCAAAAAACGAATAAGTCATTCTCGCCTATACTTCACCGCGTTTGCTGGAATGTTCAGTCGCGCTCAGGTTTGCCGTTCGCGCGGCGGCGTATTCAGGCATAACGAGACGCATGATTTTTATCATTTTATTCTTACAGGGGATTTGCTGCCATGTTGCATTCTCAACCTTCACGCGCCGGCACGCTGCTGCTCCTGCTGGCGGCCGCGATCGGCTTCGCGCTGGCGCTCTACGCCTGGCTGACGCCTCTGACTGGCGTCACCGGCACCATCGGCGCGCTCGGCGTGGCGATCGCCAGCGTAGTTCTGGCTTTGCTGACGCTGATTTTGCGCGCCGCGTCAGGGCGCGGCGCACGCATTTTCTGGGGCATCGTGACGCTGATTGTGCTGGTGGGTATCGGCTTTGCCGCCTTACTGCTCCATCAGGGGATCATTACCGCCGCCATGGTACTTGGTCTGGCTGGTCTGATCCTTCTCGGCCGCCGTCCCGCCCGTCACACCACACCTGCCAGAGCCTGAGGAATTGCCCGTGCATAGCGATAAACAAAAGCAGCTGATGAAAGTCAGCATGACGGCGCTCGCGCTGCTGATGACGCCACTCACATTACAGGCCGAGGATAAGGCCGCCGAAGCTTCTCAGGGAACGCAGGAGAAGCTTAATGTGGATGCCGCCGATCAGCAGTCGCCCGGCACCACGAACACAACTAAAGAAGCCTCTTCCGAACAGGATGGCAAAAAGGTCGCGTCCGCCGCTAATACGGCGTCGCCGCTGGTGCCGGAAAAAGCGACCTGGGACAGCTTCCACGGCCAGCTTAACGCCCAGAAGTACAGCCCTCTCAAGCAGATCACGGCCGATAACGTCAGCAAGCTGGAAAAAGTATGGGAATTTCATACCGGCGACGTCTCCGACGGCAAAGGTAAAACGCCTGCCACCGTCTGGTCGGCCACGCCGGTGTTCGCCAACGATACGATTTACATCGGCACGCCTTTTTACCGGCTGATTGCGCTCGATCCCGGCACCGGGAAAGAAAAGTGGCATTACGATACGAAAGCGCCGCGCGAAGCGCTGACTCAGCCGGTCCTGAAGAACCGCGGCGTCTCTTACTGGCAGGCGAAAAACCCGGTTGCCGGGCAGGCCTGCCAGAAGATCGTTTATATGGGCACCGTTGACGGCAAACTCTATGCGCTGGATGCAGACTCCGGCAAACCATGCGAAAAATTTGCCGATAAGGGCGTGCTGAACGTCGAGCAGTGGAACACCCTGAATGCGAAATTTCCGCTGTCGCTGCTGCAGCCGCCCACCGTGGTCGGCAACCATCTGATCGTCGGCTGGGCGGGTAAAGACTGGGCCTATGCCGAAGCGCCTCCGGGCACCGTCTTCTCCATCAATGCCGAAACCGGTCAGCGCGAGTGGACCTTTGACGCCATTCCCGCCGACATCAGAAAGCGCACCGGCACCGCCAACGTCTGGACCCATATGTCCGCCGACGAGGCTAACGGGCTAGTCTATCTGCCGGTCTCTTCGCCTTCGCCTAACTACTGGGGCGGCAATCGCGTCGACGCCATTCCGCTCGGCACCTCAACCACCGCGCTTGATGTGAACACCGGCAAAGTCGTCTGGTCGCGCCAGTGGGTGCATCATGACGTCTGGGATTACGACATCAACTCCGCGCCGACGCTGATGGACATCACGGTCAACGGCAAACCGATCCCGGCGCTTATCCAGGCCACTAAACAGGGCTTCCTGTTCGTCGTGAACCGCCTGACCGGCGAAGATGTCTGGCCGATCGAGGAGCGTCCGGTCCCGCAGGGCGACGGCTCCGTTCAGGGCGAGAAACTTTCGCCTACTCAGCCGTTCCCGACCAAACCGGCGCCTTTGCTCGATCAGTCTAAAAAACCGGAAATCTGGAAGCTGGCCGATATCGTCGGCGCCGGGCAGTGCTCGCGTCTCTGGGATAAGCTGACCTATGAAGGCATGTATACGCCGCCAACCACCAAAGGCGAGGGGGCATTAACCTATCCTGACAGCGCCGGCGGCGTGCAGTGGGGCGGTGTCGCCTTCGATCCGCAGAATCAGATTGCGGTGGTGAACACCTCGCACATCGTGCAGTACGTCAAGCTCTACAGCCGTGAAGAGTATAATAAGGCGGATAAAGACTCCGGTAATGAGAGCGGATTCGCGCCGCAGGAGGGCGCGCCTTACGGGATGCGCCTGAACGTGGCGAATAACTGGCTCGGCATGCCGTGCTGGCAGCCGCCGTTTGGCGAGATCGTGGCGCTGGATATGCACACCGGCGACGTGAAATGGCGACGTCCGGTTGGCGCGTCTCAGCAGTACGGGTTCTTTATGCCGGAAAGCTGGGGCTCGCCCACTATCGGCGGCCCGGCGGTCACCGCAGGCGGCGTCATCTTTATCGGCGCCTCGATGGACGCGAAAGTCCGCGCTTACTCGCTGGCGAGCGGAGAGGAGCTTTGGTCCGATCAGGTTGAAGCGCCAGCCGTGGCAAACCCCTCGGTGTATGAATACAAAGGACGCCAGTATGTCGCCTTTGTCGCCGGCGGCAACACCATACTGAAAGATCAGGTCGGCGACCAGGTCGTGGTCTACGCGCTGCCTAAATAACCCTGCTGGTAAGTTCTGAACGAGAGCAAAGCGATTTGCTCTCGTTCAGAACGTAAAGAAGGCAGGCGACGCGGACGTTAGTTAAACACCATACCGCCGTCGATTAATAAGGACTGCCCGGTCATATAGTCGGAGTCGGGACCCGCCAGGAAAGAGACGCAGGCGGCGACATCTTCCGGCTCGGACAGTCTCCCCAGCGTAATGCGTTTAGCAAATTCCCGCGTGCCGTATCCCGCCGGCTCTCCCGCCGCCTCCGATATCTGCTTGTCGATCGCTTCCCACATCGGCGTTTTTACAATGCCGGGACAGAACGCGTTGACCGTAATGCCCGCAGCAGCCAAATCTTTAGCCGCCGTTTGCGTCAGCCCGCGCACCGCGAACTTGCTGGAGCTATACACGGCCAGCTCTGGGTTGCCGACGTGGCCCGCCTGAGAACAGGCGTTGATAATTTTCCCGCCGTGGCTTTCCGCGGCGAACGCCTGGATCGCCGCCTGCATGCCCCAGATAACGCCCTTCACGTTGACGTTATACACCTTATCGATCACCTCTTCGGTGATATCGGCGATCGGCGTAGAGGGCGCGACGCCGGCATTGTTCACAATGACGTCGAAGCCGCCCAGCGCGCGTCTCGCCTCCTCGACCGCCGCAAAGACGCGATCGCGCCGGGCGACGTCGACCTGCAGCGCAACCGCCTTGCCGCCGGCGCGGGTAATCGTCTCCGCAACCTGCTGCGCGGTGTCGGCATTATAATCGGCGACCGCCACGGCAAAGCCGTCTTTCGCCAGGCGTAATGCGATCGCCGCGCCGATGCCCTGACCGGCGCCGGTAACAAAAGCCACTTTATTTTTCATAACGCTATCCTTTTAAGGTTAGATCAGAGCAGCTGGCTGAGATGAAGCTGTCCCATCAGCAACGGGTTGTCGCTGTAGTCGACGGGAAGGGCAACCACAGCCGGCCCGTTCACATCCATCGCTTTGCGCAGCGTCGGCTCCAGCTCTGCCGCGCTGTTTACCGCAAACCCGGCCGCGCCGAAGGCTTCGGCATAGGCTTTAAAGTCGACCGGGCCGAAGTTGACGCCGGAGAGGCGCTGGTACTTTTTCTCCTCCTGGATGGCGACCATGTTGTAGGCGTTATCGACCCAGATAATGTGCAGAATGTTGGCCTTCAGCCTGACGGCGGTTTCCAGCTCCATGCTCGACTGCAAAAATCCGCCGTCGCCTGAGACCGACACCACTTTGCGCGACGGATCCACCAGCCAGGCGCCGATAGCCCACGGCAGCGCGACGCCCATCGTCTGCTGCCCGTTGGAAATCATGATTTGACGCGCGCGGAAGCTGTAAAGATAACGGGCGATCCAGATATGAAAGCTGCCCATGTCGACGGTCAGGCTGACGTCGTTGTTGATGATGTCCTGCATGGCGCGCACGATGCGCAGCGGATGCAGCGCGAACTGATCCAGGCTGGCGCCCTGCATCGCCAGCAGCTGCCGTTGCTGGCGGCGATCCTCCAGCACGGCGGCGGCCGCCTCGCTGAGCTGCAGCGGCGAGGCGATGCGCGCGGCGATTTTACGCACGGTCTGGGCGATATCACCCACCAGCTCGGCGTCAGGCAGGTAGAGATTGTCAGCCTCCGCCGGCAGCACATCGATATGCACCAGCATCGCTTTTCCGCTGTTCCACATCGCGGGCTCATACTCAACCGGGCTGTAGCCGATGGTGATGATCAAATCGGCCTGCTGCAGCAGACGATCGCCCGCCTGGTTGTTAAACAGGCCGATACGTCCGGCAAAGCGCGAAAAGTGCTCCTGACGCACCGCGCCGGCCGCCTGATAGGTGCTGGTGACGGGAATGCGGCTTTTGCTCAGCAGCTCGTGGATCGCCTCGCTGTTCTCTGGCTGGCTCGCCATCAGGCCCAGCAGGATCACCGGATTTTTGGCCCGGGCGATTTCGCGGCTGACCGCCTCGACCAGCGAATCGGGCGCGGCGCCCAGCGTGACGCGTCCCTTGTGCTGCAGCGGCGTGCCTGACACCGGCTGGTCGACGATATCCTGCGGCAGGCTGATAAAGGCGCCGCCGCCGCGGCCGTTCTCAGCATGGCGAAAAGCGTTGGACACGCATTCGGCCAGCGCAGAGGCGTCGGTAACCTCGACGGCGAATTTCGTCACCGGACGAAACATCGACACGGTATCCATGCTCTGATGAACCTGCTTGGCGCTGTCGGAACGCTTCACCGCGCCGCCAATCGCCACCACCGGATCGCCTTCGCTGGTGGCGGTGGCCATGCCGGTCACGAGGTTCGAGCAGCCCGGCCCCGAGGTGACCAGCGCCACGCCGGCGCTGCCGGTCAGCCTGCCGACCGCGGCCGCCATAAAGGCGGCGTTCGCCTCATGCCTCACCGGGATTAGCTGAATAGGGGAATCCACCAGCGAATCGAATACCTTGTCGATTTTGGCGCCGGGAATGCCGAACACATGGTTGACGCCCTGCGCTTCAAGCTGCGCCACCACGAGATCGGCGCCGCTGTTCCAGAGCACGTTGGTTTTTAGCGTTTTCATCATCACCTCAGTTGTTAGCTTTCGACAGCCCGAATGGCTTCATCCAGATCCTGCGGGTTCAGATCCGCCTGCAGAAAATCGCGGTCCTGCGGCAGATCGATCACCAGCTGGCTGATGGCGCCGAACGTCAGCTCTCCTCCTTCCAGCACATAATCGAGGATGTGGCCGCCGCCCTGGCGATCGCCGGTAATAAAGTGTTCGTGGTAGCCTGCGACGTTGATGCCCTGCATATACTGCGGCGTGCGGAAGCCAATCAGTTCGCCCTCCGCCTCGCGAAAGTCGAAGGTGGGCTGATTGCCGAGCACTTCAGGCATGGTGCGATAGGGGCGACACTGGCAGGGCACGGTGCGCGTCTGTACGGCATGAAAGCGGCCACTGATGCGCAGCGCGCAGAACTGGTTATCTGAGGTGATTTTGCTGTCGATAACGCGGTGCACATCGTCACGCGTGGCGGTTTCAGCGAAGCGGTGCTGGTATTCAGGTTTGAAAAATGTCATCACCGCAAAAGGCGTTTTCTGATCGGGCCTGGCAGGACGGGCGCTGCCGTCGGAGCGGAGCTGATACACCTCGCTGTCAAAAGCGATCAGCTCGCCGTCGAGCTGATTAAAAGTGCCCAGACCAAAATCGCCTTTGCGCAGCAGATCCGCAACCGTGGTCGATCCGTCGTAAACCCCGTTAAGAAGCGCGCTCATCAGCGAGGTCTGATAGATAACTTTTTCTGGTGATTTTTCCGCAAGTTTGCCAAGGGTTTCCTTGAACTGATCCTCACATGAACAATCAGATACAATATTACACATATGGTGCCTCACAAACCCATAGTTAAGCCGTGTTAATATCATGTTGGGCCAGTTGGCTCGCAGAATCCAATAGCGAAACCTGTTAACTTTGAGACGTTTTTGATATGGAACTTCGGCATCTACGTTATTTCGTTGCTGTGGCCGAGACGCTGCACTTTACCCGCGCAGCGGAAATGCTGGGCATTTCTCAGCCGCCGCTAAGTCAGCAAATCCAGCGTCTGGAACATGAGATTGGCACGCCGTTGCTGAAGCGCTTAACGCGTGGGGTCGAGCTGACCGAGGCGGGCAGCGCGTTTCTGCCTGATGCGATACAGATTGTGCAACAGGCCGATAATGCGCTGGAGAAGGCGCGCGGCGTGGCGCGAGGCATCAGCGGGCAGATGTCGCTGGGCTTCGCCAGTTCGGTGGCGTTTGGTCAGCCGGTATTCGATTTGATCCGGCGTTTCAAGGCGCGCTATCCCGCCATCACCCTGACCACGCGGGAGGAGAACATGGCGCTGCTGATGCAGGATTTACAGGAAGGACTGCTCGACGCGGCGTTTATTCGCCTGCCCTGCGAAAGCAGCAAAGCCTTTAATCTGAAGGTGATCGCCACCGAGAGAATGCTCGTCGCCTTGCCCGCTGGCCACGCGCTTGGCCATCAGCGAAGCGTGGCGCTGTCGCAGCTGGCGGACGAAACGCTGATTATCTTCCCGCGCGACGTCTCCCCGAGCCTGTATGAACTTATCGTCAGCACCTGTCTGCGCGCGGGCTTTTCCACGGCGCGATTTCAGCAGGCGCCGCAGATCGCCTCCTCTCTCGGCATGGTGGGCGCCAACTGCGGCATCGCGCTGGTGCCGGCCTCTATGTGCTGCGTCAATAACCCGCAGATTGTGTTTTGCGAGATCGAGAACAACACGCTTTATACGGATATCGCCTTTGCCTGGCGACGCAGCAGCACGGCCAGAACGGTATCGCACCTGCTCAGGCTGATTAACGACGCTGAGCAGGCCGCGTCGGGCGAGCCCTCTCCACCCGACGGCGAGTGATCTTCAGCCCGCCAGCGCCGCCGCAAAGTCGCGGTACGAATACAGCGGACGGCCCAGCAGCGCCACCAGCCGCTCGCGATCGCCAGTCTGCGGGATCATGCCGTCGCTAACGTAGCGCTCGGCCATCAGACGCATTTCATAGGCCATCCATTTCGGCATAAATCCCGCCATGTTCGCTTCAAACGCGGCAGGATCGTCGCCGCCGTAGTTAACCGGTCGCCCGAGCGTCTCAGCCCATACCGCAGCGGCCTGAGGTCCGGTAAGGGTATCGGGTCCGACAATATTGATGGTTTCGACCGGCAGTTTGCCGGGAGCCCGGTCGCGTCGTATCAGTTCGATAGCGGCCACCTCGGCAATATCGCGCACATCGACCATCGCCAGCCCGACGTTTCCGATCGGCATCGGATAAACGCCGTGGTTGAAGATGACCTCTTTAACCATCGCGTCGTTATCGATGTAATAGGTCGGCCGCAGGATGGTGGCGCTAAAATTCATCGCCGCGAGCATCTGCTCCGCGCCGTACTTAACGGCAAAGTGGGGAACGTTCACCGCTTTATCCGCCTCGAACACCGAAAGATAGACGATCCGTTCAACGCCGCATTCGCGGGCGACGTTCAGGGTAATGATGGCCTGCGTAAACTCATCGGCCGTGACGGCGTTCAGCAGGAAAAGCGTGCTAACGCCCGAGAAGGCGGCGCGCAGGGCGTCGAGATCGAGCAGCTCGCCTTTAACCGCCTCGACGCCTGGCCCAAAGCCGGCAGCGTCAGGGTTACGCGTCAGTATGCGAACAGCAGCGCCGCGGCTGATAAGCTGGGCGACGACATGGCGGCCGACACGGCCGGTGGCGCCGGTAACAAGAATAGTCATGATGTTTACTCCGTGATGTCAGGTGGGTGTAAACAGAGATTAGGGTGTTTTGTTTAATGGCGGAAGACGCTATTCTCGAGACTCTTTGTTCCATAAATGAGACAGCGTATGGATCTTAACGCCTTAACAGATTTTCACCTTATCGCCGCCTCGGGCGGGTTCGGCGCCGCCAGCCGCGCCAGCGGGCGTTCAAAGGCAACACTGTCGCGGCGGCTGGCCGATCTTGAAGAAACGCTTGGCGTCCGCCTTATTGAGCGCGGTAACCGTCGGCTTGAAATTACCGAGGCAGGTAAACTTCTGCTGGCCAGAACGGCCGGGGCCATGCGCGAAATCAGCGAAGCTGTCGTTATGACGCAGGAGGGCGCGACCCGTCCCAGAGGATGCCTGCGTATTGCAGCACCGCTGCTGTTTTCACAGGTGGCGCTGGGCCAGCTCACAGCCCGATTCCGCACGCGTTATCCCGACGTCCGGATTGAGTCCGTGGCAGAGGACAGGCTCAGCAATCTGGTTGAGGAGCATTTCGACGTGGCAATTCGCATTAATCCCCCACCGGACAGCGCGCTGGTGGGCAGATGCTTTGCCAGAGACAAGCTCATGCTGGTCGCCGCTCCCGGGTTTGAGATGCCGCTCAGCGACGGCGGCCGCCCGCTCCCGGTTGCTGCGGTCGTGATGCCCACGCACAGGGAAGGCGAAATCTGGTCGCTGGATAACGGGCGACGCTGCCTGGTCCCGCAGCCGGTGGCGCAGTTCTCTTCCCTGCTGGCCGTGCGTGACGCCGTAACTGCGGGCGCCGGCGCGGCGATGCTGCCCCAGTCGATTGTCAGTAATCTGCTGGAAAAAGGCGCGCTGATCGCATGGGGAGAGGCTAACGAGACGACAGAGCTGTGGGTGCTGCACACCTCTCGCCGCCTGCAGAGCCCAAAAGTCAGCGCCTTCGTGGCATTCATCTGCGAGCAATATCCCGGCGGCTGGTTTACAGCCTGAACCCGCGGGTTTAACCGGCGGGTTCAGGTGCATGCCGTTATTGTGCGCTGCCCGACTCCAGCGCACGCTGCAGCCGTTGCGCCGTGTTTTGCTCGCCCCGGCTCTCAAACAGCGGCACCAGTTCGGCCAGCTGCGCATCCGTCAGCCCTACGTTCCGGCTGATATTCAGGTGCGCTTTTAGCTGGGACTCCACGCCGGTCATGGCTGCCAGCGCGCCTACGGTCGCCAGCTCCCGGCGTTTCCAGTCGAGGTTGTCGCGGCTGAAAATATCGCCGAAAAGATGAACCTTCAGATAGCTATCGATGGCTGGCGCGAAATCGAAAAGCGCGCCTTTGACCGGGCCGCCAGCGAGCGTGGTTTGGTTCTGCGTGCCGACCGCCAGCATCTCTTCAGGCTTCGGCAGCGGCCCTGGCGGGTTGCCCTCTGCATCGTTTTTACCCTGCTCACGACGCGCCTCAACGACTTTCATCAGCTCAGCCAGCGCATTCAGGCTACGGGGAAAACCGGCATAGGCGTAAAGCTGGACCAGGATCTCACGACAGTCGCTGATGGTGAGACCGGCATCCAGCCCCTGGTGCAGCGCAGCGTTCAGTGCGGGTATGTCGCCCGTCGCAGCGCTGGCGGCAATCGCCGCCGTCTGCTTCTGCGGCGCGGTAAGAGGATGTTGCTGCTGGGTCAGCATGGTTCTGTTCCTTATCGAAGTGGGACGGGAAGCTTCTTCGGCAGCGCCGCTGGAGCAAAACAGCGCGACGCAGAGCGCCAGCAGGCTCCCCATGCGCCGCCGAATCGTTATGCCGTCAAGATTTATCACGAGACGCATACTGCTCGTCGCTGACGTGCTCCATCCAGTCAACCGCTATGCCTTCCTGCGCCTCGGCAATGGCGATATGCGACATGCTGTTCTGCGGCGCAGCGCCATGCCAGTGCTTCACGCCCGCCGGGATCCAGACGATATCGCCAGGCCTGATCTCGCGCGCCGGACCGTCCCATTCCTGAACAAAGCCGAGCCCTGAGATGACAATAAGCGTCTGGCCGAGGGGATGGGTATGCCACGCCGTACGGGCGGAAGGCTCAAACGTCACGGTCGCGCCGCCCACGCGCGCCGGATCGCCTCCCTGAAACGGCGAGTCAATGCGCACCGTTCCGGTGAAATAGTCTGGCGATCCCGGTACCGAGGGTTTTTCTCCACTTTGCATGATGGTAATCACAGGTGTCTTCTCCTTTGAGTAAGCAGCTGAACAGGCCAGTGCGAGGGACATCGCAGCAGCGGCAAGGGTCTTCATATGGCTCCAGTTCTCAGTACAGGGAGCAACGTCAGGCGCCAGCCCCGCTGGTGGATAGTCAGTTCAGTGTAGGCTCCGTAAGATTGTTTGATAAGATGGTCAAATGTGAATGCGTATGTGCAGAATATTCAACAATGGTCCCTGAAAATCTCAACGACCTGCGCGCCTTTCTTCATGTGGCGCGTGAGAAAAACTTCACCCGAGCGGCCGCGCAGCTCGGCATGTCGCGCTCTGGATTGAGCCATGCGATTACGGCGCTGGAGGCGCGCCTTGGCGTCAGACTGCTGACGCGCACCACGCGCAGCGTCTCCCTTACCGAAGCTGGCGCGCGGCTCTATAACATGCTGCTGCCGATGCTGCGCGAACTCGACAGCGAACTTGCCTCGCTTCGCGCGCTGGGTAAAAAACCGGCGGGCACCGTGCGCATAACCGCGCACGATCACGCCATCGAATCCGTGCTCTGGCCGCGACTGCGGCCGCTGCTGAAGCGCTATCCCGAGATGCAGATCGAATTAAGCGTGGACTATGCGCTGACCGATATCGTGGCGCAGCAGTTTGATGCCGGGGTGCGGGTCGGCAACGTGGTCGATAAGGATATGATCGCCGTCAGGATCGGTCCTGACTTTTATATGGCGGTAGTCGCCTCGCCAGATTATCTGCAGGATAAAACGGTGCCGGAAACGCCAGCTGAGCTGACGACGCATCAGTGCATCAATCTGCGGCTGCCGACACGCGGCGGGATCTACGCCTGGGATTTTGAAAAAGCGGGCAAAGCGTTATCGGTGCGGGTGCAGGGACAAACCGTTTTTAACACGACCGGGTTGATGCTGCAGGCGGCGCTGGATGGGCTGGGGCTCGCTTATGTTCCGCTGGATCTGGCGCAGCACTATATCGAAAGGGGAAAATTAGTGCCGGTTCTGCAGGCGTGGTGGCCGCTTTTTCCGGGATACCATCTTTACTACGCCAGCCGCCGTCAAATGATGCCTGCGCTGACTGAAGTGATTAACGCGCTGCGCTACAGGGAAACCTGACGTTAATAAAGCGTGCGAATAAGCGAATTTAGCTGAACCATCATGGAAAAAAACGGTCAAAGGCTGTTGGCTGCACACCTCCAGGCATGACATTAACGCATGGCTAAACAACAGGGGGATAACCTGATGTATTTGCGTGTTAATTCAGCGCTAAAATCGCCCTGTTTCCTGCATTACTGTACCGTTCAGCGCATCTTTTCCCGGAGTTTCACACAGGCTGTCCACTTTTTCTGTGGATAACTTAGCGGCTTACTCTTCACTGTTTTCCATCAGATCAACCATTGCGCCTTTGTGCGCTTCCACATAGCGGATATAGCGCATCAGGGTTTCCGGTTTTTTCCAGGTCCCTTCCTGCATGATTTGCGGAACAGAATAGCCTTTGCGCGCCAGATCCTGCGCGGCGCCCACGCGCGCGCTGTGGCCGCTCCAGCGGCGATAGCGATTTTTGTTCGGCTTCATGGTCGTGATATGCCCGGCAGCCTCCCACGCACGGGTGAAAATACTCTTCAGCGCGGGCGTGCTCATGGGTTCGTCGGTCACGATCATCACTTTGCCTGAGCGGTGCACCGGCGCAAAGAGATAGGCATCGGGTTCATTAATCAGTCCCGATGCCATAATCCACTTTGTCAGCACCGCTGACGACTTCGACCCCAGCGCTTTCACCAGGCTGCCGGTGTCCAGAATGGTTTTGGTCCAGGAACCTTCCAGGATGATGCGGCCATCTTCGGCGCGAATTACGTCGCCAACGCGAAAGCGCGCCACTTCACTGATACGCATTAACGTACTGTACGCCACATGGAGAAAGGCGAGATCGCGCAGGTGACGCAGGCTCGCATTTTCTGCCCATGCAGCTTCCACCTTTTGCAGATCGCTTAGCCGGAAAGGAACCGCCTGGCCGGTGCGCTCGCCGGAGACCACCGCCACGCGATTGATCTTTTTTACCGCACGCGAGACCAGCGGCGAGGTCGATGGCGGCACCAGCCCGGCGTTACGGTGTAACATCGTGATCAACGACTGATGCGTGCCGATAGTCGATGACGCGCGCCCGATAGACTGCAAATAGCTCAGGTAGTCGCGCAGATCTTCAGGCGACATAGGAAGCAGCACGCGATTGTTGGCCAATGCCCAGCGGTGACAGACGCGCATTACGCTCATCAGCTGTCGCCAGGTATTGGGCGCAAACGCATCTTTATCCTGTACGAACTCGCGCAGGCGTTGCGCAAGGTCGTCATCCGACTGAGAAAGCGGGAGCAGGGCGTGTGAGGTAATTAATCCATCCATATCTGTTCAATTTGTCCGCAATTCAGCTGGGGATCGCGCTACGTGAATTCTGAAAAAAAAGCAGGGGTAAACTGCTGCAGATTTTGCGTAGCGTTGTCATTTTAAGGCACATTGGTTGCCTGTTTTAATGTCCGGACATCGTTTTCAAGAGAAAGACGGAGGGCAAATAGCGCTTTCGCTCAGGATCCAGACCGGATCCGCATGATAGCGGGTTTAGGAAGGGATGTCGCTGGGTTTGTATAAGTCTTGTTATATGAAGTTAGAAATTTAGCTCACCCATGATGGATAGTGAGCAGGAGGCACAGGCAGAATCAATATTTAAATATGCTGACAGTTTCAAATAAAAAACAATTCAGTTAGAGGCCTAAAATTGCAGATTCAATAACAAATACTGAACCTGCAACTCACCGGCTTTAAATCAGGCTTTGGCTAAAAATCGCGCCCGCCAGGGCTTAAGTACCCATATGGCAAGTAAAGCACAGGCAATGTCCAGAGTAATGGCGCTGCCAAATACTATGCTCCAGTTATGCGTATGCTGATAAAGCAATGCCGCTACGGGACCACCGAATATAGAACCAATACCCTGAGAAATATAAAGCCAACCGTAATTCTCCGTAGCGAAGCGAGTGCCAAAGGTGTCCGTTAAGGTTGCCGGGAATAAAGAAAATATCTCTCCCCAGCCAAAGAAAACTACGCCGGAAAGTAAAACAAATAACACAGGATCACTTTTACATAACAGCCACAACGTCATAGCAATGCCTTCAAGACCAAAAGCAAAAAACATCATTTTTTCACGACCAATACGATCGGAAATGTAACCACAAAAGGGTCGTGTAAGGCCATTCATCAAGCGGTCTATGGTCATGGCCAAGGGTAAAGCCGCCATCCCCAAAATTGTTATTGAAGTGATGCCAAAGTCTTCAGAAAATATAGCCATCTGTGACGTAACCATAAGTCCTGATGTAGACATCATGGTCATCATGATAAACATCAGCCAGAATATGGGCTGCCGTAGCATTTCTTTTGAGCTGAAACTTTTGGGAGCGTCAGCTGATCGCTGCCCTGCGCGCGATTCAATACTATCTTTTGGCATCCTTAGCCCCTGGCTGGCAATAAATCCAACGGATGCCATCATAATGCCAAACTGCCAAAACGTCTTTTCCAGTCCTGCTGTAGCGAGCGAGGCGGTGACAGGAAAGGTTGTTAAAATGGCCCCCATTCCATAACCTGCTGCCACCATGCCCGTTGCAAATCCTCTTTTTTCAGGGAACCAGCGAACCATTAATCCGACCACACCGATATAAACGATGCCCGTGCCAAGACCACCAATTACTCCATAATAAAGGTAGAGTTCAAAAAGCGAGTCAAGCCGTGAGACGAGCATCCAGCTAATACCGGCCATCAGCGTCCCGATGGTGATAAGCACGCGCGGGCCAAAACGGTCAATTAATTTTCCCTGAAGCGGGGAGAAAAACGTCTGAAGGATGATTAAAAGTGAAAAGGTGATCTGAATTTCTGCCAGTGGCGCGTGTAATTTTTCCATCAAAGGTCGGGTAAAAAGCGCCCAGACATATTGCGGGCTGGAGATTGAAATCATGCACACCAACCCCAAAAAGAGTTGCGCCCATTTCTTTCTGTAGTGGGAAACCTCTACCTCTGATAATACTGAACTTGACATCATCACACTCCGGCTTAAACGCATTTTACTTTTTAAAGCATTTACCGTGCCATGCCTGAACAGAACGCTAATATCGCTGTTTTATAGAAATTTAATATACATGAGGAAGATTCTTGCCCTAAAATGTGGCGTCTCGCATCAAAAATGTGCGAGTGAATATATTTATAGCATTACCAGGGCTCATCTCCCCAAACAAACTGTTACGCAAAGTGATGGTTTACATGTTTATCTATTTTTTGCGCGAAAATATTGCGCATTTTAGCTAGCAGATCGTGATTTATTTTTTTACAAATACCTTACTTCAGCATTTAATGTAGTTGTTACAAGGAAAAAATAAATTGCACCTTTGCTGACTTGCTTTTGAACAATTTGCACCCCTCCCAATCCTCTCCTACGCTTTTCCCCCTGAACACACAAAACCCATTGCGACTACGATCGCCTTTTTAAGCTGTAAAGGAGGAAAGTAAATGCAATACCGTAAACTGGGCCACTCGGGCCTGCTGGTCTCGAAATTCGTGCTGGGCACCGTGCCGTTCGGCGGCAAAGCCGGCTTTGAAAAAACCGGCAACGTTAACGCCAGCGAAGCGCGCCGCTTTATCGATATCGCGCTAGATCACGGCGTTAATATGATCGACACCGCCGATCTCTATTCGATGGGCGGCGCGGAAGAGGTGGTCGGCGAAGCGCTCGGCGATAAACGTGACAAGGTCATTCTGGCGAGCAAAGCGCGCAGCCCGCTGGGCGATGGCCCGAATGAGAGCGGCGCCAGCCGTTACCATCTCGTCAAAGCGTGCGAAGCGAGCCTGCGCCGCCTGAAAACCGACCACATCGACCTTTATCAGATCCATAACTGGGATGGCGTCACCTCGGTTGAAGAGACGCTGCGCGCGCTGGAAGATCTGGTGAAAAGCGGCAAAATCCGCTACTTCGGCACCTCCAACTACACCGCCTGGCAGATGATGAAGACGTTAGGCTGCGCCAGCGAACAGCAGCTGCTCAAGCCTGTTAGCCAGCAAATCTACTACACGCCGGAATCGCGCGAAGCGGAGTTCGAGCTGCTGCCGATGGCGATCGACCAGCAGATCGGCACGCTGATCTGGGGGCCGCTGGGCGAAGGCCTGCTGACCGGCGCGGTCAGCCGTCACGGCAAAGCGCCGGCATCCACGCGTCAGGGCAGCGGCTGGCCGGAACCCTACGTCCACGATATGGAGCACGCCTATAACGTTATCGAGGTGCTGGAGCAGGTCGGCAAAGAGATTAACGCCTCTATCGCGCAGGTCTGCCTGGCCTGGCTGGCGGAGCGTCCCGGCGTCAGCGCGCTGATCGTCGGCAACCGCAGCGAAACGCATCTGCGTGAAAACCTCAACGCCTTCGAACTCACCCTGAGCAATGAGCAGCGCCAGCGCATTGAACGCGTGACGCGTCCGGCGCCGCGCTATCCCTACTGGCACCGCTTCACCAGCGGCATGGACCGTATCGATCCGGCAGAGCAACCCTTCCTGGACGAGTACCGTCAGACCCTCGACGAACGTAAAGATTAGGCGCAGAAATAAGCCGCACGCTGGCCGCGCGATGTGGTCAGCCTTTATTTTTATGCCGTAAGCGCCTCTTTCAGCACAAATAAAAACGGCGGCCCTAAGGCCGCCAAAAACCCTCAATTATGGTTAGTATTGAGGAAGCAGTGGCACTGCAATGATGAAGAGATTAGCCCTTAACGCCGCCCGCCGTCAGGCCGCTGACCAGCCAGCGCTGCGCCAGCAGAAACACCAGCGTGATCGGGATGGCGGAGAGCACGGCGGCGGCGGCGAAGTCGCCCCACAGATAGTTCTGCGGGTTGAGATACTGCTGCATCCCCACCGCCAGGGTATAGCTGTTGACGTCCCGCAGCAGCAGCGAAGCGACCGGCACTTCCGTTACCGCGGCGATAAACGCCAGAATAAACACCACCGCCAGGATCGGCACCGACAGCGGCAAGAGCACCAGTCGGAACGCCTGCCACGGCGTCGCGCCGTCCAGCGCGGCCGCCTCTTCAAGCGAGCCGTCGATGGTTTCGAAATAGCCTTTAATCGTCCAGACGTGCAGCGCGATACCGCCCAGGTAGGCGAAAATCACGCCGCCGTGCGTATTCAACCCCAGGAAAGGCAGATACTGCCCCAGCCGATCGAATAAAGCATAAAGCGCCACCAGCGAAAGCACAGCCGGGAACATCTGAAAAATCAGCATCCCTTTCAACAGGCTGGCGCGTCCGGCGAAGCGCATGCGAGCAAAAGCATAGGCGCAGGTGGTGGAAAGCGCCACTATGCCGAGCGCGCTGATGCCGGCGATCTTCACCGAGTTCCACAGCCACAGCAGCACCGGGAACGGCGGCGGCGTGACGCGGCCATCGGCATGGGTCACGCTGAAGCCCAGCGCCAGCCGCCAGTGCTCCCAGGAGATCTGCTCCGGGATCAGGCTGCCGGTGGCGAAGTTGCCCGCGCGCAGCGAGATCGCCACCACCATCAGCAGCGGGAAAAGAATCGCGGCGATAAACGCCAGCAGCAGCAGATGGGTCAGCAGCAGACGCAGCTTCTGCGATTTAGGTTGTACCATAGCCATAACGCCTCCTTAGTCGAACTTCATCCGCACGGCTTTCAGGTTAATCACCGCCAGCGCGCCCACCAGCAGGAAGATCAGGGTGGCGATCGCCGCCGCCAGACCAAAGTCCTGTCCGCCGCCCCCCTCGAAGGCGATGCGCCACGTATAGTTCACCAGCAGATCGGTATAGCCCGCCGGCGTGGTGGTGCCAAGGCGATCGGGGCCGCCGTTGGTCAGCAGCTGCACCAGCACGAAGTTGTTAAAATTAAAGGCGAAGCTGGCGATCATCAGCGGCATCAGCGGCTTCAGCAGCAGCGGCAGGGTAATCAGAAAGAAATTCTGCATCGGCCCCGCGCCATCCATCGCCGAGGCTTCGTAGAGATCGTCCGGAATCGCCTTCAGCAGCCCCATGCAGAGGATCATCATATAGGGATAGCCCAGCCAGGTATTGACGATAACCAGCATGGCGCGCGCCAGCAGCGGGTCGCTGAACCAGGCGGGCTGCAGGCCGAACAGGGCGTTGAGCAGCACGTTGATCTCGCCGAAGCTCTGGTTAAACAGCCCCTTGAAAATCAGTATCGAAATAAAGGCCGGTACGGCGTAGGGCAGGATCAGCATCACGCGATAAATCGCTTTGCCTTTCAGCGCCTCCCACTGCACCAGACAGGCGAGCACCATACCGACGGCGACGGTCAGCGCCACGGTCAGCAGGGAGAAGAGCAGCGTCCAGCCGAAAATCGCCAGGAAGGGCTTCTGGATGCCTTCGTCGGTAAAGACGCGCACAAAGTTCTTCCAGCCTGCGCCAACCGTAAAGCCCGGGCTGAGCTGCTCGCTGCCCCAGCTGCCGTCGGCGTTGACGCGCTGAAAGAAGCCAGTTTGATCGTTCGCCTGATAGATCTCGCCGCTCTGCTGATTTTTCAGCCGCTGGTCGGCGGTGAGCTGATAGAGCGGCCGCGTGCCGGAGAACTGTCGCAGCGAACTCATCACCAGTTCGCGGCCGTCCGGCAGCCTGGCGCGGAGTTGACTGAGCGCCTGCCGGTTGCCGGTGACGACCTTCAGCGTCGCGCGCTGGCCCGCCGGCGGCGCGGCAGGGGTCATGCTGAGCTGCTGTTCGCCGCCAAAAGCGAACGGCGGCGAGACATAGCTCTCGCTGTCGGCGGAGAGCACCAGCTGCCAGCGATCGCCCGCAGGATAGAGCGCGAAGTTCATTCCCGCGCCGTCCTGATACTGACGGCTCAGCAACACCTGCTGCGCGCGCGCCTGGGTGAGCTGGTTGGTGCTGCTGTAGTTGGTAAAGGCGATCGCCACGGTACAGGCGAGGGGAAAGAGCACAAACAGCGCCATCCCGGCGAGACCGGGATAAACATAGCGCCAGGCGTAGGCGCGCCGGTTAGCGTAGATCCAGATGCCCGCCGCGCTGACGATCAGCGTCAGCAGCGCAAACAGATATTCGCCCTGCGCATACATCAGCACCAGAAGGTAGCCGACCAGCAGACAGCAGATCCCGACGAGAACGCGCTTCAGCAGCTGGCCCGCGCCTCCTGTTTTCGGTTTTCCTGACATGATTCGGTGTTCCTTAACAACCAGTGGTAAGCCGGCGCGAACCGGCTTTGGGAGAGGCGTTACTTGTTCAGGCGCGCCTGCGCATCTTTCAGCGCGGCATCGACGCTCTGACGTCCGCTCAGGGCGTTAAGCGTGGCGGTGCGCATCGCATACCAGAAGGCCGCCATCTGCGGGATATTCGGCATGATGTCGCCGCTGCGCGCGTTGTTCATGGTAGCGGCGATGCGCTCGTCTTTTTCCAGCGCCTGCTGGAACGACTTCAGCGTGACTGCGCCCAGCGGTTTGTCTTTATTCACCGCGTCCAGACCGGCATCGGTCAGCAGGTAGTTCTCAAGGAACTCTTTCGCCAGCTCTTTATTGGGGCTGGCGGCGTTGATGCCCGCGCTCAGCACGCCGACAAAGGTTTTCGACGGTTTGCCGTTCAGGGTCGGCAGCAGCGTGACGCCGTAGTTGATGCCGCTCTTGTCGATATTGCTCCAGGCCCAGGGACCGTTGATGGTCATCGCGGTCTGGCCTTTATTGAACGCCGCTTCGGCGATGGAGTAGTCGGTGTCGGCGTTGAGGGTTTTGGCTTTAACCTGATTGACCAGGAACTGCATGCCCGCTTTCGCGCCGGCGTTATCTACGCCGGTATCTTTGACGTCGTAGCCGCTGTCGCTCTTTTTAAAGGCGTAAGCGCCGCCTGCAGCCAGCAGCGGCCAGGTGAAGTAGGGTTCCTGCAGGTTGAACATAATGGCGCTCTTGCCTTTGGCGCGCAGCTGTTTGTCGACGGCCGCCATCTCTTCCCAGCTTTTCGGCGGGTCAGGCAGCAGATCTTTGTTGTAGATCAGCGACAGCGATTCCACCGACACCGGGTAGCCGATCAGCTTGCCGTTAAAGCGCACCGCGTCCCAGGTAAAAGGAAAGAGCTTCTCCTGGAAGCTTTTATCCGGCGAGATCTCCGCCAGCAGCCCCGACTGGGCATAGCCGCCGAAGCGGTCGTGCGCCCAGAAGATAATGTCCGGGCCGTCGCCGGTGGCGGCCACCTGCGGATATTTCTCTTCCATTTTATCCGGATGCTCGACCGTGACTTTAATGCCGGTATCCTGCTCGAACTTCTTACCCACTTCGGCTAGCCCGTTATAGCCTTTATCGCCGTTGATCCAGATAACCAGTTTTCCCTCTTCGATCTTCGCGATTGCCGAGGCCGAAAACAGCATGGCCGTAAGGGCGGAAAGGGCAAAAATGCGTGCGCCGGTTTTCATTGTCATAACTCCATCCTGTTAGCGGAAACGGAAATCGTTTTCCCGCACATTGTGACCATCCGCCGCTGCTTCTCATCCTCCCGCGCTCTACGCCTGCCGACGCTAAGCCGTGATCTCCGTTGCAAAACCGGGCGGTTATCACGGTCTGGCGCACACTCCGGTCGCCGCGACTCTGCGCAGTCGATCACAAAAAACCGCGCGCCGCCGCCGTTGCAGGGAGAGGCGCGGCGATCTCCTCCTCCTCTCTCATCCCCCAGCTAAAGCGCCTGCGGCGGAGGATGCGCGCGCCCGGAACCTTTCCCATAGTGGACGCCGGAGTCTGCCTGCGGCGATGCAGGCAAGAATGAGCAAGCGGAGAGGAAAGCATCATGGCGAGCGTCGCGTTACGCAATGTCACCAAGGCCTGGGGCGACACCCTGGTCTCGAAGGACATCAATCTGGAAATCGGCGAAGGAGAGTTTGTGGTGTTCGTCGGCCCGTCGGGCTGCGGCAAATCCACGCTGCTGCGCATGATCGCCGGTCTGGAGACCATTACCCGCGGCGAGCTG
The DNA here is from genome assembly GCF_022346785.1 of Pantoea sp. ACRSC. NCBI lineage: Bacteria > Pseudomonadati > Pseudomonadota > Gammaproteobacteria > Enterobacterales > Erwiniaceae > Pantoea > Pantoea sp. ACRSC. The sequence continues at coordinate 38,981 of NZ_JAKRNN010000016.1, read as the reverse complement.
CTGATCGGCGGCCAGCGAATGAACGAGGTGCCGCCCGCCGAGCGCGGCATCGGCATGGTGTTTCAGTCCTATGCCCTCTATCCGCACCTGTCGGTGGCGGAAAATATGTCTTTCGGCCTGAAGCTGGCGGGCGTCAGGCGTGACGAGATCCAGCATCGCGTTAATCAGGTGGCGGAAGTGCTGCAGCTGGCGCATCTGCTCGACCGTCGGCCCAAAGCGCTCTCCGGCGGTCAGCGCCAGCGCGTGGCGATCGGCCGTACGCTGGTCGCCGAGCCGCGCGTCTTTTTACTCGACGAGCCGCTCTCCAACCTGGACGCCGCGCTGCGCGTGCAGATGCGCATCGAGATTTCGCGCCTGCACAAGCGCCTGAAGCGCACCATGATTTACGTCACCCACGATCAGATCGAGGCGATGACCCTGGCGGACAAGATCGTGGTGCTGGATGCCGGGCGCATCGCCCAGGTCGGCAGGCCGCTGGAGCTCTATCACTATCCCGCTAACCGCTTCGTCGCCGGATTTATCGGCTCGCCGCGCATGAATTTCCTGCCCGTCAAAGTGACCGCCACCGCTATCGATCAGGTGCAGGTCCGCCTGCCTAACGATCAGCGCATCTGGCTACCGGTCGAGAGCGCAGGCGTCCAGGTGGGCAGCAATATGTCGTTAGGCATCCGACCTGAACACCTGCTCTCCAGCGATATCGCCGACGTCACGCTCGAGGGCGAGGTGCAGGTGGTCGAGCAGCTCGGCAACGAAACGCAAATCCATATCCAGATCCCCGCTATCCGTCAAAACCTGGTTTACCGCCAGGAGGACGTCGTGCTGGTAGAAGAGGGCGCCCTGATGGGCATTGGCCTGCCACCGGAGCGCTGTCACCTGTTCCGCGAGGACGGGAGCGCCTGTCGCAGGCTGCATCAGGAGCCTGGTGTTTAGCCCTGCAAAACAATAAAAGCAATGATCTCAGGAGATAGAAAATGATAACTCTGCGCAAACTTCCCGTCGCTATCGCCATCGCGGCGGGCACGATCTCTGCCTCGTCGATGGCGGTCGACTTTACCGGCTACGCCCGTTCCGGCATCGGCTGGACCGGCAGCGGCGGCGAACAGCAGTGCTTTCAGGCTACCGGCGCGCAAAGCAAATACCGTCTGGGCAACGAATGCGAAACCTACGCCGAACTGAAGCTGGGCCAGGAAGTGTGGAAAGAGGGCGACAAAAGCTTCTACTTCGACACCAACGTCGCCTATTCAGTGGCGCAACAGAATGACTGGGAGGCGACATCCCCCGCCTTCCGCGAGGCGAACGTCAAAGGCAAAAACCTGATCGACGCCCTGCCGGGCTCCACTATCTGGGCCGGTAAGCGCTTCTACCAGCGTCACGACGTGCATATGATCGACTTCTACTACTGGGATATCTCCGGCCCGGGCGCCGGTCTGGAAGATGTGGATCTCGGCTTCGGCAAGCTCTCTTTCGCGGCGACGCGCTCCTCAGAGGCGGGCGGCTCCTATACCTTCTCCAGCGATCGCATCCGCGATTACGCCACCAGCACCGCCAACGACGTCTTCGACGTGCGCCTGGCCGGACTGGAAACCAACCCGGACGGCGTGCTGGAGCTGGGTGTCGATTATGGCCGCGCCAACGCGCGCGACGGCTACCGTATCGAAGACGGCGCGTCGAAAGATGGCTGGATGTTCACGGCGGAGCATACCCAGAGCATGCTCAAAGGCTACAACAAATTCGTGCTGCAGTACGCCACCGATGCGCTCACCTCGCAGGGCAAAGGGCTGCCGCAGGGCACCAACATCAACAACAACGGCAGCATGTACCGCGTCCTCGATCACGGCGCCATCTCGCTCGCCGATCGCTGGGACCTGATGTACGTGGCGATGTACCAGAACACCGATCTGGACAACAACCGCGGCACCGAGTGGTACACCGTCGGCGTGCGCCCGATGTACAAATGGACGCCGATCATGAGCACCCTGCTGGAAGTGGGCTACGACAACGTGAAGTCGCAGCAGGTCAGCGAACGCAACGGCCAGTACAAAATCACCCTCGCTCAGCAGTGGCAGGCGGGCGACAGCATCTGGTCGCGCCCGGCGCTGCGCCTGTTCGCTACCTATGCCAAATGGGATGAGAAGTGGGGCTACAGCAAAGATGCCTCCGGCGATCTGACCTCGCTGGCTTCCGCAGACAGCACCGGCAACGGGCTCTTCACCAACAGCCGCGGCGACAACGATGAGTGGAGCTTCGGCGCGCAGATGGAAATCTGGTGGTAAACCCTACCGACCTGTAACGCAAACGGCCGCCGTGCGTTCAGCGCACGGCGCTTTCTGAGCAGCCGCGGCCATTGCCTGGCTTCAGCGGCTGTCCGACAGCCTGTTGAGAATATAAAAAATGAAAAAGAAAACGCTTACCGCACTCTGTCTGAGCGCCGCGCTGCTGACGAGCCTCGCACTGCCAGCGCATGCTGAAATTAACCTGGTGCCGCAGGATCTCTCCGCCGCGCCGACGATCCCGACCGCGAGCCTGCAGCGACTGAGCTGGCAGCCCGTCGACACCTCGCGCCCGCAGAGCATCTCGCTGTCGCAGAGCGGCACGCAGCTTGACGTCAGCGGCATCACCGGTCCTGTCGCCGCGTTTAGCCTGCCTGCCAGCCAGGGCGAGCTGACGGTGACGCTGAGCAGCGAAGTGGCGCACAATCAGGTATTCGCCCCCAATGTGCTGGTGCTCGACGAGAATCTGCGTCCCGCCGCCTGGTTCCCGAGCCGCTTTTTTACCTATCAACAGCCGGGCGTGATGAGCGCCGACCGCCTGGAAGGGGTGATGAAGCTGACGCCGGCGCTGGGCCAGCAAAAAATCTATCTGCTGGTATTCACTACCGCGCAGGATCTCGGCCAGACCACCACGCTGGTGGATCCGGCGAAAGCCTACGCCAGAGGCACCGGCCATGCGGTGCCCGATATTCCCGATCCGGTCGCGCGTCACGGCGTGGACGGCAAAATAAAGCTGAAAGTCTCCACCAGCTCCGCCTCCTCGATTCTGGTCGGCCCGCTGTTCGGCTCCTCAGGTCCGGCGCCGGTTACGGTCGGCAGCACCCAGCCGGTTGCGCAGGCGGCGGCACGCACCGCGCCCGCCGCGCCGTCGGCGCCGCTGGTGGAGGATACCGAAAGTTACTTTAATCAGAGCATCCGTCAGGCGGTGGATCAGGGCAATATCGATAAAGCCCTCAAGCTGCTGGACGAGGCGGAACGCCTGGGTTCGACGTCGGCGCGCAAAACCTTTATCAGCAGTGTTAAAGGCAAGGGGTGAAGCTGCCCCGACAGTGCTGAGTTGCCCCACCTGGTGCGCTACGGCGCACCTTTTTTTATGGAAAAATAACGTATGAAGGGCGGTTATACATCACGCCTTCCTCGGCATATTCTTGGCATATGTAAGGATGGGAGGACAAAAAAATGCGTACGGTATCGATATTCAAAAACGGTAATAATCGGGCGATTCGCCTGCCGCGCGATCTCGATTTCGACGGCGTAAACGAACTGGAGATTATTCGCGAAGGCGACTCTCTGATCCTGCGACCAGTCAAGCCGAGCTGGGGGTCATTTCGCGAGCAAGAAAAGGCTGACGCCGATTTTATGACGGAGCGTGCAGACGTTTTCAGCGATGAAGGGCGATTTGAGCTGTGATTAAAACCTATATGCTCGATACAAATATCTGCTCTTTTATTATGCGGGAACAGCCGGAAGCCGTACTCATGCGGCTGGAGCAAGCTGTGCTGCGTCGTCATCGAATTGTTGTGTCGGCGATAACCTATGCGGAAATGCGGTTTGGCGCTGTTGGCAAGAAAGCGTCGCCTCGCCATGTACAGCTGGTTGAAGCGTTCTGCGCGCGCCTGGATGCCATTCTGGCCTGGGATCGCCATGCAGTGGACGCAACCACAGAAATCAAGCGTGCGCTGACCGCTATTGACAGGCCCATTGGCCCGAATGATACCGCCATTGCCGGGCACGCTATTGCGGCTGACGCCATGCTTGTTACCCATAACGTCAAGGAATTTGAGCGCGTGCCAGGGCTTGTTTTTGAAGACTGGAGCAAATGATCGTCTGACGGTGATGGAAATAGCGCAGTCCATAATCGTCAGCCCGCGCGCGGCGGGCTAACGTCTCTCTTCTATTTCATTCCCTTTCTGCCGCGATCCACCGCCGCCAGCAGCGCATCGACCGCCGGATCGCTGAACATCTCCTCCAGCGTCGCGCTGAGCTTGCGCCGCCAGTTAGGCCAGGCGTCGACGGTGCCGGGCACGTTTACCGGCGTCGTCATATCCAGCCACTCTTCCGGCTGCAGGCCGAGCAGGGCGCTTTGCGTGTCGGCCAGATAGCCCAGAATCGCCTGGCTGAGCGCGCGGGTCATACGCGCGCCGCCCCGCTGAAAGCGCCGGCGCGGGGGCAGCGCGCCGCTGCGCAGCAGGGTCTGCAACAGCGCTTTCCTTGCCGCCTGCCTGTCGCGATACAGCCCCGCCAGGACGTCCTTATCGGGATAGAGGCCCAGCTTGCTGCCCAGACGAAGATCGTCGCTGCGCCACCAGCCGCGCAGCGTCGGCATATCGTGGGTGGTGGCGACCGCCATCGCCTGGCGCGGCCACTGCCCCGGCGCGCGGAACGCCTGCTTCGACGCCTGCTCGAAATAGAGCACCTTGTAGGAGTAGACGCCCGCGTCCCGCAGTTTGTCGACGATCGCCGCCGGCACGGTGCCTAAATCCTCGCCGATCACCATACAGCGGTGGCGCTGACTCTCCAGCGCCAGAATTGCCAGCAGCGCGTCCACCGGATAGTGCACATAGGCGCCTTCCGCCGCGCTTTCGCCCTGCGGGATCCACCAGAGGCGCAGCAGCGCCATCACATGATCGATACGCAGCGCGCCGCAATCCTGCATGCTGGCGCGCAACAGGGTGATCCAGGGCTCAAACGCGCGCGCGGCCATCACCTGCGGATCCATCGGCGGCAGCCCCCAGTTTTGCCCCAGCGGACCGAGAATATCGGGCGGCGCGCCGACGCTCGCCTCAAGACAGTAAAGCTCCCGCTCGCGCCAGGTTTCGGCGCCGTCGCGCGCCACGCCTACCGCCAGATCGCGGTACAGGCCGATCGCCATCTCATGCTGCCGACAGCGCTGCCAGCACGCCGCGAACTGCCGGGCCGCGAGCCACTGCAGCCAGAGATAAAAGCGCACCTCATCGCTCTGCTCAATGCGAAATGCCAGCACGGCGGCGCTGTCGGGATGCTGAAAGGCGTCCGGCCAGCTTTGCCAGCCGTGACTGTCACCATCCTGCTTACGTTGCTCGGCATGCAGGGCGTCAAACAGGCCCTGGCAGAGCAGGCTGTCGCCGCCCGCCTCGACAAAATCCTCAAACGCCGCCGCCTCCGCGTCATCCGCGTCGCGCAGTCGAAACGCCTGCCAGGCCAGCCGTAAGCCCTCCAGTTTCAGGCGCGTCACGGCAGGGTAATCTACCCATTCCGCGCGGCGCGCCGCCTGCAACGCCTGCTGGGTCGCCTCAAGACGCCACCAGGCCCGCGCCGCCTCGCTCTGCTGAAAGTCCGGCACCGCGTTGACGTCGATGTAGAGAATATTGAGCCAGCGGCGCGACGAAGGACTGTACGGGCTGGCGCTCTCTGGCTCGGCGGGAAACAGGGCGTGCAGGGGGTTCAGCCCGACAAAGGCGCCGCCGCGGCGCGCCGTCTCGTCGATCATCCGCCGCAGATCGCCAAAGTCGCCGATGCCCCAGTTATGTGCCGATCGCAGCGTATAGAGCTGGATGCAGCTGCCCCACAGCGATTCGCCCGCCAGCAGCGCGGGCGGCTCATAGCAGCGCGGCGGCGCGACGATAACGCAGCAGCCGTAGCGCTGCGCCTCATGCTCCAGCGTCAGCTGGTGGTAGCCGTCCGGCAACGGCGGCAGCGTCAGGGTTTCGCCCGCCGCGCAGCGGCCTGACCAGCACGCGCCCCCTTCGCTGGTCAGCTGCCAGCTGGCCGCGCTGAGAAGCACCGGCGAGAGCGTCAGCGGCTCGCCCTGGCGTAAGATGGCCGCAGGCGGCAGCGGAGACGCGCCCGCGTTCTGAGGCTGCATCAGCCCCAGCAGACGCTCGCGGGTCAGCGTAGAGACCTGCTGCGGCCGGCCGTGGGCATCAATGTAATCGGGCGCAATCAGGCCGTCTGCGGCGCGATCGAGATGATTTTTCGGTTTCATGGCGTTCCTCAGCGCGCGGCCTGCCAGATACGTTGCTGATAATCGCGGATGGCGCGGTCGGCGCTGAACATGCCGCAGCGCGCGGTGTTCAGGATCGCGGCGCGCGTCCAGGCGTCCGGATCGGCCCACAGCGCTTCGACCTGCTGCTGGGCGTTGAGATAGTGGTGGAAATCGGCCAGCACCAGGTAGGGATCGCCGCCCGTCGGGCCCAGGCTGCGCACCAGCGCGTCGAAGGCCGTCGTGTCGCCGTCGCTAAAGGTGCCGTCCTCCAGCGCGGTCAGCGCCCGATCCAGCTGCGGATCTTTTTTGCGCCAGGTCGCCGGCGCGTAGCCCGCCTGCTTCAGCGCAGTCACCTGCTCGACGGTATGGCCGAAAATAAAGATATTCTCCTCGCCGACCTGCTGGGCGATCTCCACGTTCGCGCCGTCCAGGGTGCCAATCGTCAGCGCGCCGTTAAGCGCCAGCTTCATGTTGCCGGTTCCGGAAGCCTCTTTGCCCGCCGTCGAGATCTGCTCGGAGAGATCGGCGGCAGGAATGAGCCGCTCCGCCACCGAGACGTTGTAGTCGGGAATAAACACGATTTTAAGGCGGTCGCCGACGCGCGGATCGGCGTTAACCACGGCCGCCACCTTGTTAATGGCGTAAATGATATTTTTCGCCAGCGCGTAGCCCGGCGCCGCTTTGGCGCCGAACAGCATCACGCGCGGCGTCAGATTCGCCTGCGGATCGCTGACCAGCGTTTGCCACAGGGCGATGATATGCAGCAGCATCAGATGCTGGCGCTTATATTCGTGGAGGCGCTTGATCTGCACGTCGAACAGGGCGTCAGGCTGAACGCGGATACCGGTCTTTTCGGCGATCCAGCGCGTTAACGCCGCCTTGTTCTGCTGCTTGATGGCGCGATACTCCGCGCGAAACGCGGCGTCGTCCGCCAGCGGCGCCAGGTCGCTGAGCGCATCCAGATCGTTAACCCAGGGGCGCGACAGCGTATTGTCAATCAGCGTGGCCAGCGCCGGATTGCACTGCTGGATCCAGCGACGCGGCGTAATGCCGTTAGTGACGTTGTGAAACTTCTCCGGCCACAGCGCGTGGTATTCCGGGAAGAGATCCTGCACCACCAGCCGGGAGTGCAGCGCCGCCACGCCGTTGACCGCAAAACCGCTGACCACGCAGAGGTTAGCCATGCGCAGCTGCTGATTGTGCACCACCGCCAGCTTCGCCCAGATCGCCTCATTGCCGGGCCAGCGCGCCTCAACCTCTTTTTTGAGCTGCGCGTTCAGCGTATTGATAATCATCATATGGCGCGGCAGCAGCGCGCGTACCAGACGCAGGTTCCAGCACTCCAGCGCCTCCGGCATCAGCGTATGGTTGGTGTAGGCGAAGGTGCGCTGCGTAATGCGCCACGCCCGATCCCAGGAGAGCTGATGCTCGTCGATCAGCAGGCGCAGCAGCTCCGGGATCGCCAGCGTCGGATGGGTATCGTTGAGCTGGATCACTTCATAGTCGGGCAGCGTCTCGATGGCGCGGCCCGCCTGATGGTGACGACGCAGGATGTCGGCCAGCGTGCAGGCGCACTGAAAATATTGCTGCATCAGGCGCAGCTTTTTCCCGGCCTGATGATTGTCGTTGGGGTAGAGCACCTTCGTCAGCTTCTCCGCATCGATGCCCTGCTGTTCGGCGCGCAGGAAATCGCCGTCGTTGAAGCGCTGCAGGTTGAACGGACGCGCGTGTTTCGCCTGCCAGAGGCGCAGCGGCTGGGTGACGCCGTTGCCATAGCCGACGACGGGCAGATCCCAGGCCTCGCCCTGCAGCAGGAAAGCGGGCTCCCAGCGCGGGCGCCCCTCTTCCGTCACCACCTTGCCGCCCAGACCGACCTGCACGGTCAGCGCGGCGTTGTGACGAAACCAGGGATAGCGGTCGCGTCCCCAGTCGTCAGGCTGTTCATGCTGCGCGCCTTCGATAAAACGCTGGCGAAACAGGCCATATTGATAGTTCAGGCCGTAGCCGATGGCGGGCTGGCCGGTGGTGGCCATCGCGTCGAGAAAACAGGCCGCCAGCCGTCCCAGGCCGCCGTTGCCGAGCGCCGGATCGGTCTCGCGCTCCAGCACGTCGCTCAGGGCGATGCCCCAGGCGGCGAGCGCGTCGGCGACCGCCTGATACCAGCCCAGGTTGAGCAGGTTATTTCCCGTCAGCCGGCCGGTGAGAAACTCCATGGAGAGATAGTTAACGTGGCGCTGCGGCCCGGATGCGGGCTGCGCAGGCAGTTCGGCCAGCAGTTCGGCCAGCGCGCCGCTCAGCGCCTGCCACCACTGCTGTTGCGTCATCTCCTGCGCGTCGCGCAGGCCGAAGCGTTGCCACTGCCGCGTGAGTGCGGCGGTAAAGCGGGCGTGATCGAAGGGTTGCGAATTCATGTCGTGTGCTTCCTGTCAGAACGAAAAGGGATTGCCTGCCAGTTTGCCTGCCGCCTTTCGGGCGCTCCTCCTCCTGCATGAAATTCAGCAGGGAGGATAACGAGGGCGGAGAGGCCAGGGTAAATCTGAAAGCGGCGCAGGAGTGTGATTGCACTCGCTTTTGTTAAGCCTGCCTTACAGGTTCGCTTGCATTCAGCTAACGGATCCGTGAACGTGTATGAAGATTAATTACGAAGCGTAAAAAAATGATGCGCTGAACGTTAATGGAGAAGCGTGCGCCCATGTTAATTCCCTCGAAGCTCAGTCGTCCCGTACGCCTTGAAAGCACCGTCACGCGCGATCGCCTGCTGCAAAAGCTGGGCGCAGCGGGCAATTACCGGCTGGTGTTGATTACCAGTCCGGCGGGCTACGGCAAAACCACGCTGGTCTCGCAGTGGGCGGCGGATAGAAAGGATCTGGGCTGGTATTCATTAGACGAGGGCGACAATCAGCCGGAGCGCTTCGCCGACTATCTTATCGCGGCGCTGCAGCAGGCGACGCAGGGCGGCTGCAGCCGCAGCGAAACGCTGGCGCAGAAGCGGCAGTACGTCAACCTCAACGCGCTTTTCGCGCAGCTGTTTATCGAGCTGGCCGACTGGCGGCAGCCGCTGTGGCTGATCGTGGATGACTATCACCACATCGCCAACCCCGCCATTCATGAGGCGATGCGCTTTTTCCTGCGCCATCAGCCCGACAACCTGACGCTGGTCGTGCTGTCGCGCAATCTGCCGCAGCTCGGCATCGCTAATCTGCGCGTGCGCGAACAGCTGCTGGAGCTGGGCAGCCAGCAGCTGGCGTTTACCCATCACGAGGCGAAACAGTTTTTTGACTGTCGCCTGAGCGCGCCGCTCGCCTCTGAAGAGAGCGGGCGCCTGTGCGACGACGTGGCGGGCTGGGCGACGGCGCTTCAGCTGATCGCTATTTCCGCGCGTCAGGGCGCCGGCTCGGCGCAGGACTCCGCGCGGCGGCTCTCCGGCATCAACGCCAGCCACCTTGCCGACTATCTGGTGGAGGAGGTGCTGGACAATATCGACGACGCGACGCGTCATTTCCTGCTGAAAACCGCGCTGCTACGCTCGATGAATGACGCCCTGGTCGCCTGCGTGACCAGCGAGGCGAACGGACGCATGCGGCTGGAGGAGATTGAGCGGCGAGGGCTCTTCCTGCAGCGTATGGATGATTCGGGCCAGTGGTTCAGCTATCACCCGCTGTTTGGATCGTTTTTGCGCCAGCGTTGTCAGTGGGAGCTGGCAGCCGAGCTGCCCGCGGTGCATCGCGCAGCCGCGCAAAGCTGGATGGCGCAGGGATTCCCCGGCGAAGCGATCCATCATGCGCTCGCCTCAGGCGACGTCGAGATGCTGCGCGACGTGCTGCTGGCGCACGCCTGGACGCTGTTCAATCAGAGCGAGCTGGCGCTGCTGGAGAACTCGCTGAGCGCGCTTCCCTGGGCGACGCTGGTGGATAATCCACGCCTGGTGCTGCTACAGGCCTGGCTGATGCAGAGCCAGCATCGCTTTTCCGAGGTTAACCGCCTGCTGGCGAAGTTCGAGCAGGCGTGCAGCTGCGAGATCGACGCCGCGCTACAGGGCGAATTCAACGCCGTGCGTGCGCAGGTGGCGATCAACGACGGCAACACCGAAGAGGCGGAGCAGCTTGCCCGCCTGGCGCTGGAAGCCCTGCCGGAAAGCCGCCGCTACAGCCGCATCGTCGCTACCTCGGTGCATGGCGAAGTGATGCACTGCAAAGGCGAGCTGGCGAGTTCGCTGGCGCTGATGCGTCAGACCGAGCAGATGGCGCGCCGCGACGAAACCTGGCACTACGCGCTCTGGAGCCTGATCCAGCAAAGCGAAATTCTTTTCGCGCAGGGATTTCTGCAGGCCGCCTGGGAGATTCAGGAGAAAGCGTTCGTGCTGGTTGGCGAGCAGCATCTGGCGCAGTTTCCGCTGCACGAGTTTCTGCTGCGCATTCGCGCCCAGCTGATGTGGGCGTGGGGCCGGCTGGACGAGGCGGAGCAGGCGGCGCGCGAAGGTATGAAAGTGTTGAAGGGCTACCCGCCGCAGCAGCAGATCCAGTGTCTGGGCCTGCTGGTGCAGTGCTCGCTGGCGCGCGGCAATCTGGATAACGCGCGCAGCTACCTGAACCGTCTGGAGAATCTGCTCAACAACGGCAGCCTGCACAGCGACTGGATCGCCAACGCCGACAAGGTGAGGGTGATCTACTGGCAGATGACGGGTGACGTCCAGAGCGCCAGCCACTGGATGCGGCACACCGCGAAGCCCGCCTTCGCCAATAACCACTTCCTGCAGGGGCAGTGGCGCAATATCGCGCGGGCGCAGATCCTGCAGGGCGATCTCAGCCAGGCGGAAGTGGTGCTGGAAGAGCTCAACGAAAACGCACGCGCGCTGCGTCTGATGAGCGATATGAACCGCAACCTGCTGCTGCTCAATCAGATCTACTGGCAGACCGGACGCAAAGCCGAAGCGCAGCGCGCGCTCATCGAGGCGCTGAAGCTGGCGCGCGGCACCGGCTTTATCAGCCATTTCGTGATCGAAGGCGAGATCATGGCGCAGCAGCTGCGCCAGCTTATCCAGCTTAACGCGCTGGAAGAGCTGGATAATCATCGCGCGCGCCGTATCCTGAATGAAATTAACAAATACCATCGCCATAAGTTCGCCCACTTCGACGAGGGATTCGTCAGCCGACTGCTGAATCATCCCGACGTGCCGGAGCTGATCCGCACCAGCCCGCTGACGCAGCGCGAATGGCAGGTGCTGGGCCTGATCTACTCCGGCTACAGCAACGACCAGATCGCCGGGGAGCTGGATGTGGCCGCCACCACCATTAAAACCCATATCCGCAACCTCTATCAGAAGCTGGGCGTCTCGCATCGCGCCGAGGCGATGCATCAGGCGCAGTCGATGCTGAAGCTGATGGGGTATGTGTGAAGTTGCCCGCCCTGTGCTCGAGCGTGATAGCCTCATGAAAATGAGCGGGATTTCCGGAAAGGGTCTGGCACAAATCCGCCACTGAGGCTCTTTCCCGCCAGCCTGCGGCCAGAAATGCCCCCCTCACAGACACCCCTTTTTTACGGCTGTGAGAGGGTCACACCGCTTTTACTCACTGTACCGGATAGCGCGTCGCGCTCAGCGCACCGCGGCGGTCGAAACGCCGCATCCCCAGCCACAGCAGCGCCGTAGCGAACCAGCCGATAACCCACGAGACGTCATTCCCGGCGAAAATCCAGGTCAGCGAGCCGTGGTGCAGCGGATTATCGATAAAAGGCAGCTGGATCAGCACGCCGATAAAATAGGTGGCGATGCCCGGCCAGTTCCAGCGGCCGTAGCGCCCGTCCGGCTGCGACAGCGCGGGAATGTCGATATGGCCTTTGGTAATAAGGTAAAAATCGGTCAGGCTGATGGCGCTCCAGGGCACGAAAAAGGCCAGCAGGAACAGCAGAAAGTGGGTGAACGATTTAAGAAAAGCAGGCTCGCTGATCAGCGCGATACCGCAGGAGATCGCCACCATCAGCACTACGAAACCAATCCGTCCGCCCCGGCTCAGGGAGGTTTGCCGGCTGAAGCCGGAAACGATGGTGGTCAGCGACATAAAGCTGCCGTAGGCGTTCAGCGTGGTAAAGGTGATCTTGCCGAAGCAAATGGCAAAATAGATCACCATCGCCATGGTGGCGCTGCTGCCTAAGCCAACGATATAGCCCACCTCATTGCCGGAGAAGGCGCTGCCCGCGATAGCCGCGACGATAACGCCCAGCGTCATCGACGCCTGGGTGCCGAGCACGGTACCGAAGAACACCGCGCTGAACAGACGTTTCGCGGAGACCTCCTGCGGCAGGTAGCGCGAATAGTCGGAGACATAGGGGCAAAACGCGATCTGCCATGACGAGGAGAGAGAGACGGCGAGTAAAAAGGTTGAGAAAGCGAAGTGGCGATTCTGCCAGAGCGGCGCTAAATCGTGGGTTGAGAGCAGCGTGACGAACAGATAGAAGAACGCCAGCACGCCGATGACGCTGGCTACTTTGCCCAGCTTATGAATAACGCGATATCCCAGCACCGCAATCACGATAATGATCAGGCTGAACAGGATCATCCCGGCGGCGTTATTAATATGCAGCAGCTTCGCCATCGCCTGACCGGCCAGCACCGTGCCGCTGGCGGAGAAGCCGATATACATAATGCATACCAGCACCAGCGGGATCACCGCGCCGAAGACGCCGAACTGAATGCGGCTGGTGATCATCTGCGGCAGGCCCAGTCGCGGTCCCTGCACGGCGTGCAGCGCCATCACCGCCGCGCCGATGATCTGGCCCACGAGCAGGCCGATAATCGACCAGACCACATCGCCGCCCAGCACCACGGCGAGCGCGCCTGTGACGATAGCCGTAATTTGCAGATTGCCGCCGAACCATAGCGTGAACTGGCTGAACGGATGTCCGTGACGTTCGCGGTGGGGAATAAAATCGATCGATCGGGTTTCAGAAAGCCGCTGGCTCTCGCCGTCTGAACGCGCTGATGCAGGAAGTTCCGCTGACATAGGTTCCTCGCCAGGTTGAAGTGTTAATTATTATCTGCCCTTTGTTAACCGTTGCGACGCTACATGTATATACATGTACGGATGTTGTCATGCCGTTTTAAAAGTTACAAGGCGGCGGGTCATTGGAAATTGTGATGGCGCTGGCAAGCCTGGCATGACGAACAGAGAGAAAAGCGCGCAAGAATATGCTACATAAGCGCAGTCTGCCGCCGCGATAAAAACAGCAGATGAGAAGAACGGGCTAACCTGCAGTAAGCGCAGGATTTACCCGCAAGATTATTGTATAGTCCGCGCTTTTTGGAGGTTTCCCTTGCTTAACGCATCCACGCGCCTGAACAAATACATCAGCGAGAGCGGAATCTGTTCGCGCCGCGACGCCGATCGCTACATCGAACAGGGCAACGTGTTTATCAACGGCAAACGCGCTGCCGTCGGCGCGCAGGTCTTTCCGGGTGACAGCGTCAAGGTAAACGGCCAGCTGATTGAGCCCCGCAGCGAAGAAGATCTGGTGTTGATCGCTCTGAACAAGCCGGTCGGTATCATCACCACTATGGAAGAGGGCGAACGCGACAACATTCGCGACTTCGTTAACCACAGCGAGCGCATCTTTCCTATCGGCCGACTGGATAAAGATTCCCAGGGACTGATCTTCCTCACCAACAATGGCGATCTGGTGAATAAAATCCTGCGCGCGGGCAATAACCACGAGAAAGAGTATGTGGTCACCGTTGATAAGCCGATCACCGACGACTTTATCGCCGGTATGGGCGCAGGCGTGCCGATGCTCGGCACCGTCACTAAAAAATGCAAAGTGGTGAAAGAGTCCACGTTTGTCTTCCGCATTACGCTGGTGCAGGGCCTGAACCGTCAGATCCGCCGCATGTGTAAGCATTTTGGCTTTGAGGTCACGAAGCTGGAGCGCACGCGCATTATGAACGTCAGCCTGAAGGGCATTCCGCTGGGCGAATGGCGCGACCTTACCGACGACGAGCTGGCGGAGCTGTTTAAGCTAATCGAAAACTCCTCTTCGGAAGAGAAGCCCGCAAAGAAAAAGACGCCCGCGAAAAGCAGCGCGGTGAAAAAGCCGGTTATCAGCAGCGCGCCGAAGAAAAGCGAAAAGAGCGACGACCGCGCCGGCAACCGCAAACGCTTTGTCCAGCCAGGACGCAAGAAGAAGGGGCGTTAACGCCCGCGCCATAACGGCGGCAGCGCGTTGATAAGCGGTTCGGGCGATATTGACGCGCTGCCAGGCGGGCTGGACGTCGGCGATCTCAATGCCTGAAAAAAGCGCTCTCCGCGAGCGTATCGCAGTCCAGATGAAGATACACCGGCCGTCCAGCACCAGCCGATCGAGGCGAAGCCCGCTTCCCGGCCCGGAGAACCGCAGGTCAGCCGGCGCCGGGTATCGCCAGATCGTTGTGATCGCCGGCGCCGCCCTGGCAAACCGTTACGGCTATTTTCTTTTCATCATGCTGCTTCTTTTATCCCGTTGATTAAAAAGCTTTTTAACGCTTTAGCATAATCCATGATAAAGTAGACGCAAAAAAATCGCGCCCGCGTCTAGACGACCGGTCTAATAAAGGCTATTTTGAATTCATGAACACAGTCGCTCACAAGCACAGAGAAGGCATTCGCGAACATATCCTGGACACCGGCCAGCGCATTATGGCCAGCAAAGGATACTCGGCTGTCGGTCTCAACGAAATTCTGACGGAAGCAGGCGTGCCGAAAGGCTCGTTCTATCACTACTTCGGTTCGAAAGATGCCTTTGGCGTCGCTATGCTGGAAAGTTACTTTGACGACTATCTGGCGAATATGGATGAGACGCTGAGCCAGCCCAACTGCACGATGCAGCAAAGGCTGATGCACTACTGGCAGCAGTGGCAGGATACGCAATCTTTTCAGGACTGTCAGGGCAAATGCCTGGCCGTCAAGCTGGGCGTCGAAGTGGCCGATCTCTCGGAAGCGATGCGCCATACGCTGGAAAAGGGCACCGCCGGCATCGTGGCGCGCCTGACGGACGCCATTGAGGCGGGCGTAGCGGAAGGGTCGCTGCGCACTGAAGAGAAGCCGGCCGTGGTGGCGGAAACTCTCTATCAGCTCTGGCTCGGCGCCAGCGTGATGGTCAAGATTGTACGCAACAAGCGGCCGTTTGCATCAGCCATGGCGCTGACGCAGCAAATGCTTAACGCTGCCTCCTGAGGGGCGGCAAAAAAGGTCGGCAACGACTTTTTTTATCAGCAGAATCTAGACGACTGGTCTACTATTTAAATGGCAACTTCATTAAGCGGAGAACAGACATGAAAGTATTAATGGTTTTGACCTCGCACGATCGGCTGGGCGACACCGGACGTAAAACGGGTTTCTGGCTGGAAGAGCTGGCCGCACCTTACTACGCCTTTAAAGACGCCGGCGCCGAAATTACCCTGGCCTCGCCGCAGGGCGGCAACCCGCCGCTGGATCCGAAAAGCAATGAGCCTGATTTCCAGACCGATCTGACCCATCGCTTCGAGGCGGATGAAGAAGCCAAAGCGCAGCTGGCGTCAACGGTACGCCTGGAGAGCGTTTCCGCCTCCGACTTCGATATGGTGTTCTACCCAGGCGGCCACGGCCCGTTATGGGATCTGGCGGAAGATCAGCACTCCATCGCCCTGATCGAAAGCTTTATTGCCGCTCAAAAACCGGTTGCGCTGGTTTGTCATGCGCCGGGCGTGCTGCGCCATGTGAAAACCGCAGAGGGGCGTCCGCTGGTCGAAGGTAAAAAAGTGACCGGCTTCGCTAACAGCGAAGAAGAGGGCGTCGGCCTGACCAACATCGTGCCTTTCCTGGTGGAGGATGAGCTGATCGCCAAAGGCGGCCTCTATTCCAAAGGCGAAGACTGGGGCTCCTGGGTAGTGCAGGACGGCCTGCTAATCACCGGACAGAACCCGGGCTCATCGGCGGCAACGGCGGCGCAGCTGCTGAAAGCGCTAGCGAAGTAATCGCTTATTCTGCGGCGGCGCACCTTAGCCCGGACGAGGGTGCGCCGGTCGTCTCCTCGCCGTTTTCGCCCCAGATGCGTCGCCTTTAAATCACTGTAATCTGCTTTTGCGCCAGCAGCCTCTTCATCTCCGCATCCGGCTCGCCGTCGACCACCAGCGTGCTGGCCAGCGTCAAATCGCCGATGGCAAACGCCGAGGCCGAATTCATCTTCTCCTGCGATACCATTACCACGGTTTCCGAGGCGCGCGCCGCCAGCGCCCGTTTAATTCCCGCCTCTTCATAGTCGCCGGTGGTCAATCCTGCGTTCTTATGAACGCCCGTGACGCCCATAAAAAAAAGATCGGCATTGATGCGTGCGATAGCCTCCAGCACCGCTGCACCTACCGCCACGACAGAGTGACGATAGAGCAGTCCGCCAAGCATAATCACCTCGACCTGAGGGAAGTCGACCAGCGCCACGGCAACGCTCGGGCTGTGGGTGACGGCGGTAAACGCCAGATCCGCAGGCAGCTGCCGCACCATCGCTTCGGTGGTGGTGCCGCCGTCGATAATCACGACCTGACCGGGCTGGATAAGTCTGACTGCTTTTTGCGCGATAAGCTGCTTGGAGCCGGCATGCACGTTTTTGCGTGTTTCAAAAGGGGCCACCGCTGCAGATACCGGCAGCGCGCCGCCGTGTACGCGCTGCAGCAAGCCTTCCGCCGCCAGCTCGCGAAGATCGCGCCGTATCGAGTCCTCTGAGACGCTAAAGCGCTGGCTCAGCTCGCTGGACATCACCTGTTTTTCCTCGGCGAGTATCGCCAGGATCTGCTGCTTGCGCTGTGAACTCAGCATAAAGAAACGCCTTTGTTTTTTCTTGATGTTGCACGATTATGCATGATAGCGTGTTTTTTGTCACCTTCCTGAGGAGAAAACATGCAGCCGAACATACGTCACCTGCACGAGCAGGTGTTATCCGATAACTGGTACACGCTGAAGAAATATACCTTTGAGCAGCAGCGCGCAGCTGGCAAGAGCAGAGCCGTGAAGCCTACGATCGCGGCAACGGCGCGGTCATTCTGCTTTACAACCGCGCGCGTAAAAGCGTGGTGCTGACCCGCCAGTTTCGCCTGCCGGTCTATATCAACGGCCATAGCGGCTATTTAATCGAGGCGGCGGCTGGCCTGCTCGACAATGCCTCGCCCGAAGCGCGCATCCTCGCGGAGGCGGAAGAGGAGACCGGCTTCCGGGTTACGCATGCGGAGAAGGTGCTGGAGGCTTATATGAGCCCCGGATCCGTTACGGAAAAGCTCTACTTTTTCATCGCCGAATATCATGACGACGATCGGCGCGGCAAGGGCGGCGGGCTGGCGGAAGAGGGCGAGGATATCGAAGTGCTGGAGTGGCCTTTCGCCCGCGCGCTGGCGGCGATCCGCAGCGGCGAGATTGAAGATGCCAAGACCATCATCTTGCTGCAGCACCTGGCGCTCAGCGCCGTTTTCGAAGGGGACAGCCAATGATGATTTTGATCGCGGGCCCGGTTCGCAGCGGCACGAACGGCGATCCGGCGTTGATCGATGCCAACCTGGCGAAGATGAACCGCATGGCGCTGGAGGTTTATCAGCGCGGACATACGCCGGTGATCGGCGAGTGGCTGGCGCTGCCGCTCGCGGCCGCCGCAGGATCGGCCCACATCGGCGACAAGATCAGCGAGAGATTTCTCTATCCGGTCGCGCATCGCTTAATCGCCTGCTGCGACGCCATTTTGCGCATGCCGGGCGCGTCGCAGGGCGCCGACAATGACGTGCGCCTTGGCCAATCCCTCGGGCTGACGATCTTCACCTCGCCAGAAAGCCTGCCTGTCATCAAGCCGTAGTAAACAGAGCGAAGCGGGTGACAGCTTAGCCGCCGGAAGGCGCGGCGGCTAAGCGTAATGAGTCAGGCAGGACTTAGTGGCGGATTTGCTGCAGATCTTCTTCGGACAGGCCCGTCACTTTCATCACTGAAGGCACGTCCATACCGTTTTTCAGCAAGTTTCGGGCGATATTGAGGCTGGCTTCACGCTCGCCAAGCTGGCGGCCTTGTTCCAGCCCTTGTTCCAGTCCTTTTTTCAGGCCTATCTGCTCAAGCTGTTGTGCAAGGGTCATCAGTTCATCCTCATGCTGCGGCACGCGCTGTGCCAGTTCGCGAATCATCGCTTTCGCGTCCGGCGTTTCGCCGGCCTGAAGCATATAGTTTACCAGCGCCATCACCTGCTGTCCGGTCATAAATTCCGTCAGCATTAGCGTGGCCAGCTGATCGAGCAGTCCTCGAAGATCGCGCTGGCGAATATGCTTTTGCAGCAGGGTCAGGGCCGCCATGCTGCGGTGCTGCATAATCTCTTCATCCGGGATCACGGTCACGTCCACCAGCGGAAAATGTCCGCTATAGAGCGCCGCGGCCCGCTCACGTTCGCTAAACGAATCGAGCCAGTTCATCGAGTAAGGATAAGGGCTGCGCTTGCCCTGGTAAAAAAGTACCGGGATCACCAGCGGCAGGGTTTTATGCCCGGCATCAAGATGACGCTGCATCGCCGCCACGGCATAGCGCATCAGCCGAAACGCCATATGCTTATCCGGCGAGCTCTGATGCTCAATCAGGACGTGCACATAGCCATCCCCGCCGCCGGTTTTCAGCGAGTAAAGCACGTCGCTGTAGTAAGGACGCAGGTCATCCTCGACGAAACTGCCGGATTCCAGCTTCAGCGTGGAGAGATCGCAGATCGCCAGCAGCGCGGGCGGCAGATGCAGCGCCATGAAGTCGCGCGCCGTCTCAGGGTGCGAGAGAAAGGTTTTGAACACCGCGTCGTGCGGGGTCGGCGTACTGTTTTTATGCATCCCGATGCGCCTCATGCGGTCTGAAATCCGTTCGGCGCATAGTATCACAAGGTACCCGCGCCGGTTCAGGAATCGCCCTGCCGCAAAAATATTTTCCGGCAGCGAAACTTTTCCGCAGCGGCTGACGAACCTTTGATTATATCCTCCAGGCATGTCGCCTGATTACCCACGGAGAAGAATGAGATGCCGATGAAAAACAACCTGAAAACGCTGGCGGCCGCCACGCTTCTCGCCCTGAGCCTGCCTGTCGCCTCGGCGTTCGCCGCGCTGCAGGTCGGCGACAAGGCGCCCGATTTCAAACTCGACGCGGCGCTGGCCGGTAAAGCGACCACCTTCTCTTTGCAGCAGGCGCTGCAGAAAGGGCCGGTAGTGCTCTATTTCTTTCCGGCGGCCTTCAGCGCGGGCTGCACGCTGGAAGCGCACGATTTCGCCGAGGCGACTGACGAATTCAACAAGCAGGGCGCGACGGTCATTGGCGTGACCGCGGGCAATACCGACCAGATTGCGAAATTCTCGCAGCTCGAGTGCCGCGATAAATTCACCGTTGCGGCCGATCCCGGCGCCAAAGTGGCGGCGGAATACAAAAGCACTATGGATTTTAAAGGGAAAACTTTTTCCGATCGCACCTCTTACGTGATCGCCCCGGACGGCAAAATTCTGCTCAGCTATACCGACAAAAATCCGGATGCGCATATCCAGAAGGCGATGGACGCAGTGAAAAAATATCGTCAGGCCAATCCTGCCTGACCCCTGAACCAGGTGAAATTATCATGCTGACAGCTATCGCCGCCGCGTTTCTCGGCGGCCTGATACTCAATCTTATGCCGTGCGTATTCCCGGTGATTTCGCTGAAGGCGCTGAGTTTGATCCGCCATCACGACAAACCGGCGCACGCCCGCGCCGAGGGGCTGGCGTTTTTACTGGGCGTGGTCGTGACGATGCTGGCGCTGGTGGGGGTACTGCTGCTGGCGCGAGCGGGCGGCGCCTCGGTCGGCTGGGGCTTTCAGCTACAGTCGCCGATGGTCATCGCGCTGCTGATTCTGGTGATGCTGGCCTCGGCGCTTAATCTCTTCGGCGTGTTTGAAATTGGGCTTTCCCTGCAGCGGGCAGGCGAGGTGGGCGGCAATCGTGGCGGCTTAGTGGGGTCGGCGCTCACCGGCGCGCTCGCTATCGTCGTGGCGACCCCGTGCAGCGCGCCCTTTATGGCCAGCGCCGTTGGCTATGCGCTGACGCAGCCGCCCGCCGTCAGCCTGGTGATTTTTATCGCGCTGGCGCTCGGATTCGCCGCGCCCTTTACCCTGATCGCCTTCTTCCCGGTACTGGCGCGCGTGCTGCCGGCACCCGGCGCCTGGATGATGACGCTGAAACACGGGCTGGCTTTCCCGATGCTGGGCGCCGTTGGCTGGCTGATTTGGGTGCTGGAACGCCAGGCGGGTTCGGCGGCGCTGGCGGCGATCCTCGGCTGCTGCCTGCTGCTCAGTTTTGCCGCCTGGCTATATGGCATGGCGCAGAAACGCCGTATGATGGGACGTCGCCACTGGGCGCTGCATCTGACGACGGCGGTTTTCCTGCTGTTGCTGGTGCCGCCGCTGATCAATCTGAAAAGCGTTGCCGCGCCTGAAGAGAACGTCGGGAGCGCCGTGGCGGCGGCGGCCGTCGCCTGGTCGCCGCAGAACGTGGATGCGATTAAAGGCCAGGGCAAGCCGGTACTGGTGAACTTTACCGCCTCCTGGTGCATCACTTGCCAGGTTAACGACCGCACCTCTTTGTCGACTCAGGCGGTGAAAGCGGCGATGGCGCGCACCGACACCATCTATATGGTCGCGGACTCCACGAAATATAATCCGGACGTCGAGCAGGCGCTCAGCGATTTCGGGCGAGGCGGGCTGCCGCTCTATGTGGTTTATCCGGCAAACGGCGGAAAACCGCTGGTGCTGCCGCAGGTCCTGACGCCGGGCATCGTTATTTCGGCGCTTGAGCAGGCCGCTGAAAGCGGAAAGAAAACGTGAACGGGTGAATATTGATTAACCTCTTAGCCGGGCGGATGGTTCAGCCTTTAAGCGCGGGCGATGCCCGCCACTGACGCGCGCGCTCAGCACTGGCCTCTCTTAATGGCCCGCGCGCAGGCTGGCGATAAAGCCGCCTATAACCAGCTTCTGAAAGCGATGGTGCCCGCCATCCGTGCCCTGGTGCGCAAAAAAATCGCCGACGACGCGCTGGTTGAAGATGTGATTCAGGAGACGCTGCTGGCGATACATCGGGTGCGCCACACTTACGATCCGCGCCGTCCCCTGCTGCCCTGGGTGGCGGCTATCGCTTCGGCAAGGGCGATCGACGCCCTGCGTCAGCGTGGCCGCCAGCATGAAGTGCAGGACGAGGACGTCCTTCACCGCCAGACGACGGAAACGAACGAGACCGATGCGGGCGAGGATGCGCTAAACGACTGTTTAGGCGCGTTGCCGGCACGTCAGCGACAGATCGTCGAGTCCGTTCACCTGCGCGAACAGAGCCTGGCCCAGGCGGCGGCTGAGGCCAATCTTTCGCTTTCTGCGGTCAAATCGCTTTTGCACCGCGCAATGCTCAACCTGCGTAAATCTGGAAGTGGCAAGCATGAGAAATCATGACCAACTTATCGAACAGCTCAGCGCGTCAGCGCAGCCGGTCAGACGCATCTGGCCAACGGCATGGCGCGTCACTGGCTGGATCGCGGCGGCGCTGCCCTGCGGCGCGCTCGGCAGCTGGGCGCTACACAGCCGCTACACCGACTGGTCGCAGCCCGGCGCGCCGCTGGCGATAGCGGCCTTGCTGTTGTCTTTTATGCTGGGCGTCGGCGCTATCGCCGGAGCCTTTACCCTTAGCCTGGCGGGACGGAAGCCGCCCGCGCTGCGTTACCTTCTTTTGCCGGCGCTGGCGTGGCTGGCGCTCAATCTCGGCAACATGACCGCCGCGCAGGTGCCCGCTGGCGCAGGACGCTTTGGCGAGGGCATTCACTGCTATCTCTTTATGCTGTGCGCGGGCCTGCCGATGATGGCGATCTCGGTGTTCAGCCTCTATCGTACCCGCTCGCTCTTTCCGGCAAAAAGTCTGGCGCTGGCGGGATGCGGCATCGCTTTTATGTCGTCGATGCTGCTGTCGCTCTGCCACGACACGCAGCTGCATATGATCGATTTTTTAATGCATCTGGCAGCGGGCCTGACGCTGGTTGCGCTCACGGTGGCGACCGGACGTCGCTGGGTCCGTCTGGAAGGCGACGCGCGAATCTGACTCTCGCGGCCCTGCTGCTTGCATCACCGCGCCAGCGCATAAATTGCGTCGAGGCTCTCTTTAAAACGCGCCGGATTATGGTGCGTCTCGATTCGCCGCAGGGCGTTTTGAGAACGGGAGAGAACAGACGCCCGGTCCGCCAGGATCGCCAGCACTTGCGCTTTCAGCTGGGCCACCATCAGACGCCTCAGCGCTATTTTATCCTCAACGGACGCCACGGTGAGTTCAAACATCGCGTTCAGAGGACAGGCGAGGGTCCAGCCCGCGGCGTCCGGATTTATTTCAGGCAGCGCGCGCACGTTGGTGGTGATAACGGGACAGCCGCACGCCTGCATTTCCAGAACGGAAAAGCCATAGGTATCTTGCCAGCTAGGCAGCAGCCCGACATGGGCGCGCTTAAATAACGCGATGAGCTCGCTGTTGGGTCTGGAGGTAGCATGAGTAAAAATATTATATCGCGTTAGCGATTGTTCAATTTTACTGTAAAAAGCGGCTTCATCCTGATATTTGCCATGCGCGATGTTATACCTATTGTTAAGATCGCCTGTTATATTCACCTCGACGGTATCGGCATTAATTACCCCTTCTTCGGCCAGCTCGCTAAAAGCGAGCACCACCTCGGCGCCGCCTTTGCGATAAAATTCATTACCAACAAAGGTAAAAATTAGCTTTTTGTCAGGCGTATCGCGCGGCCCGTCATAAAGCACCGGCTGCGGGGGATGCAGCTTATGCATTTTAGGGATGATGGCTGCCGCCTCGTCAGGAAAGGCTTCCAGCAGTTTTAGCTGAATCTGCCTTGCGGCTTCAGACATCGCCACGATCGCCACACACTGCGGCGCGGCGACCAGCCTGAGCGCCTTCTTTAGCGCGGGATTGGCGAGTTTGGGCACGCCCGGCACCGGCAGAACGCGTGGCAGCTCGGTTTCAAAGGTGGCGATCCAGCGCTGCCGGGTCTGAGCCACCTCGTTAAACAGATGGATGACCTGGGTGTCCGCCGGCATAAGGAAACGGAAAGGCCAGAAGATAAAGACCTTATTAGCACGCGCCAGCTTCTGTCTTATTTTATTGATGTAAAGCCATATATTTTTATAACGAAAATCAAGGTAGGTGTACTGCTCGTTAACGATAATGTTTCTTTTTTCCGGGTAGCCGCGCCCGCTCACTATTATTTTCATATAAGCCCCTGATAAAATTCCGGAAGCAACAGGTGACACGCTGAAAAAGCACGCTCAGGTGAAGTGATTATATAATCAACATCTTTTTAATTCCGCCACCGAGTAAAGCAAAGCATAATTATAGGAACATTCCCTTTTTCATTTAATTTATTTAATATTTATTCCTTCGCTCTCGCCTTATCTCTATTTATTATCAGCTAATCCGGTTTGAGCATTTGTCTTTTTTGGTTACACCGGGACGCTATTTATTACTTCTTTACTTAATGCAAACTGATTTATTTATCAGTTAATTTTTTTTATGCGTTATAGACGCGGGTGACAGGGTAGCAGGGCGTTTAGCTGGCCAGTGACCCCTGTTTTTTACGCAACCTCGCTTTCCGTGCCAGGCTTAAACGAAGCGGGGTTTATCCCCGATAATCGTAAACTTATTAACGAGGATGTGTATGACGCTGCGATCGCTTCAGGCGCTCTGTCTGGTAAATTTTTTTATGGCGGACGTGCGGGACGGACTGGGCCCGTTTTTGGGCATCTTCCTCACCGAACATCACTGGCGAGCGGATGATATCGGCTGGGTGATGTCTGCCGGCGGTCTGGCGGGCCTGTTCGCCACGCTTCCCGCCGGACTGATAACGGATGCGACGCGCCATAAGCGCCTGCTGCTGATTGTCGGCTCGCTGGTCATTACCGTGTCGACGCTGCTGCTCTGGTATTTTCCCGATTCATGGGTAACGCTTTTTTCGCAGATCCTCACCGGCCTTGCAGCGGCATTTATCGCGCCCGTGCTGACCGGCATCACGCTTGGCCTGACTGGGCCAGATGGATTCAGCCGCCAGATGGGCCATAACGAAGCCTTTAACCACGGCGGCAATATGACCGCGGCCATTATCGCCGGGATTTCCGTCGCCTGGTGGGGAACAGGCGCCGTCTTCGTTTTGATGACCGCCATGGCGCTCTGCGCGGCGCTTTCCGTTTTAGCTATCCGGCATGAAGATATCGATCATCGCCTTGCGCGCGGATTAAGCGGCGATGACCACCGGCTTGCGGTGCCCAGGCTTTCGGTTATTCTGCGCAACCCCGCCATTATCATCACCGGATTGACGCTGCTGCTGTTCCATCTCAGCAATGCCGCGCTGCTGCCCATGCTGAGCATGCGTGCCGCCGCCGCCCATGACGGGACGATGCCTGCCGGCGTTTATGCAGCCGCCACCGTGGTGATTTCGCAGTGCGTGATGATCCCGGTAGCCCTGTTTGCCGCCAGCCGCGCGCAAAAGTCGGGCTATTCACTACTGATTACGGCGGCGCTGCTGGTGTTGCCGCTGCGCGCTGCTATCGCCTCTGCCTGGCCTGGCGCCCTGGGGATGATCCCGGTTCAGATACTGGATGGCCTGGCGGCCGGACTGCTGGGCGTGGCGGTGCCGGGCTATATTGTTAACGTGCTGGCGGGAAGCGGGCATACCAATGCAGGGCAGGGCGCGATTATGCTGATGCAAGGGGCGGGCGCCGCGATGAGTCCGGCGCTGGCGGGCACCATTGCCGCGCGTTACTCCTACAGCACGGCATTCGCGGCGCTGGGCGTTATCGCTCTGACGGCGCTCGCGCTCTGGTGGGTGGGCGGTCGGTTCGAGCGAAGAAGCGATAATGCTGAACCTGAGAGAGGCAAATAATGCGCGTTTTTAAGGGAAACAAACAGTCGCTGCCGGTACGCTATTGTAAAAACTGCAAGAAGCCGATGACCTGGCGTAAAAAATGGGAAAAGTGCTGGGATCAGGTGCAGTACTGCTCCGAACGCTGTCGCCGGGAAGCAAAGCGCGGCGCCGACGCTAACCAGGCGTGATGCCGAGAAGCGCAATGGGTGCTCTTCACATAAACATGCAACGATTCCTCAACAGAATGACAACGGTAGTCGTATTACCCTCTACGGGCCTAACATTGCGACTATGCTCATCGGGCTGCTTATCGGCAATGTGCTGTTAATTCTTATGAGGATAGCGTTCAAATGCGTAAACTGTCGTGTTTAGTGATTACCCTGGGCCTGCTGATGTCGGTCGCCTCCCAGGCTGAGGCGAAGGGCTGCCTCAAAGGCGCAGCGGTCGGCGGCGCGGCCGGGCATATCAAAGATCATGCCGTCGCCGGCGCGGCGGCGGGCTGCGCCGTAGGCCATCATATGGCCCATAAAAAAGAGAAAAAGGACGCGGAAAAGAATCAACAGCAGGCGCAGTAAGCTGGGTTTCAGGGCTGCCCGGGCGGCCCTGAGTTCGCCGTGCAGGTGAGGCTGTAAGATCTGAACGGCGCTGTGAGCTATCAGGCGCAGTAAAATAACGGGTAGCGCGGGTTTTGCATAAAGTAGGGTAGCGGACAGAACATCGAGGCGGTATGAATATCGCGATCACATTTAACATAATTATGATTATGCGAATTATGATCCAGTGTATACACAAAAGGCAAGCCTCAGATTAATGTTTACCACGTAATTTAACGGTTGCCGGTAATACCGTTTGCTGGTTAGTAGGTTCTTCGCCGCCAATCATCGCAGTCAACAGAGTGAAACATTCTTGGGCCAGTCTGGGAACATCTTGCTCAATAGTATCAATCGCGACAGAGAGCGAGTCATAGAGATAGTGATCGTCGAAGCTGGCCATACGCATATCGCTACTGAGCAAATGGTGCTGGCTCATATAGCGCAAAACGCCTTCCATCAGCCCGCAGGCAGCAGTGAATATCGCTTTAGGAGGACGGCCCAGTCTGGCACAAAGCGCTGCAAACATTTCGTAACCGCTGCTGGGGTGATAAGTACCATGAATGATCCACTCCGGACGAGGCGTAACGCCTGCACGTTCCAGTCCCGCCATAAAGCCCGCAAGACGGTCTCTGGTAGGAGAAAGGCGCGACTGCCCACCCAAAAAATAAATCTCGTCGGGATTAGCGCGCGCCATCCTTTCAACCAGGTCGGAGGTAGGCGTCACAGAGTCGGTGATCACCAGCGGCAGCCTGGTATCGCTCATGTAGCGGTCAAACAGCACCACCGGCAGTTGTTCGCTCAGCTTCACATAGTCGCTGTCGCTGAGCATGCTTGATGCCACAATTAATCCATCTACCTGACGCGCCACAAGGTTATCCACGACCACCCGCTCCTGCCCGGCATTTTCATCCGTACAGGAGATGAGCAACTGTAAACCCGCCTCGCGGCAGAGATTTTCCAGGGCATGAGAGAAAACTGCGAAACCATAATTAGTGATCTCAGGCACCACCAGACCCAGCGTATGGCTACGATTCTCACGTAACAGGCGCGCATGGATACTCGCCTGGTAGTGATGTTCACGCGCCAGCGTTAGTACTCTTTCGCGCGTCTCTTTCGCTACGCGCAACTCTTTGCCCCGGCCATTCAGTACCAGGCTGGCGGTTGCTTTAGATACGCCTGCCAACGCGGCGATATCGGCAATGGTAACGCGTCTGGTTTTTTTCACATCAATGCGACATTTAATGAAACAATGACTTATTCTACCATGAGGTGACGCAACGGCCAGTAGCGGGCATTCACTTCTTCGTCGCCGATCAGCGTGAGTTGCGCGTGATGCGCCGGAAAATAGCGGCTGCTCATCACGCCTTCACCCTCATTGATAAAAATTTCAACGCTGGAGTGATCGCATAATATATGCAGCTCAGTAACCGCTCCACGCCAGTAGCGATAGTGCCATTCGCCGCTCACCAAACTGCGCCGGGCGAGACGCAATCCTTCTCCATGCCAGTCCAGATACAAAGTTTCAGCAAAATTCAGCGTAATACCGCCCGACCCCGTAAGCACCAGTTCCAGCCGCTGCGCTGCTAACACCGGGGCGCCGCTTGCCCGACCGTAATAACGGTGTTCGTCGCCGCGCAATGCCTGCAATTCAGCGACCGGTCGCTGCAGAAGACGACCATCACGCGCGTCGAGTTCGCGCACGCAAGTCATCTGGTGGAGCCAGGATTGCGCAATTGTTGGCTGGTACATCTCTTCGCCGTCCGGCACGCCCATCCAGCCAATCAACAGCCGCCGTCCGTCGGCGGTAAGCGTGGTTTGCGGGGCGTAGAACTCAAAGCCAGCATCAAGCTCGTGAAAGGGTCCATGAGCGAAGTCGGCGGTGTCGTAATTAAAATTGCCAGCGAGCCAGGCACTGGCATGTGCGTTGAGAAAGCGCTGCTCTTCATGTGCAATGCCCTGCGGGCAGCAAATCAGGAAAGTCGTCTCCCCAAGAGTAAACAAATCTGGGCATTCCCACATATAGCCAGCGTCGCCCAGCCCGTTCAGACCGCTGCCGGCAATCTCGCCTAAAGGGTGCCAGTGATGCAAATCTGCAGAGCGCAGCAGCAGCACCTTGCCCTGCTTATGGCTGTCTTGTGCCCCGAGCACCATGTACCACTGATCGCCATGCCGCCATACTTTTGGGTCGCGAACATGTCCGGTATATCCCTCCGGCAGCGCGATAACCGGCCCCAGCTTATCGAAACAGCCCGCCTCATTTTGGACGGCCAGACATTGCCAGGCGGTGCGCGATCCGTCGTCAAATTTCACGTTGCCGGTGTAGATCAGCGTCAACACGCCGTTATCATCCACGGCGCTGCCAGAGTAGCAGCCGCTGCGGTCAAAGGCTTCATCAGGCATCAGCGCAATCGGCTCATGCTGCCAGTGGAGCAGATCGGTGGAACTCCAGTGTCCCCAGCATTTAAATTTGTGTTCACAGCCCAACGCATTCCACTGATAGAAGAGATGATAGCGACCAGCGAAATTGATAAAGCCATTGGGATCGTTAAGCAGCCCCGTTACCGGCGCAAGGTGCCAGCCAGGATAGTGGGGATCGCTGAGTGCCTTCGGCTGACCACGCATCACTGCGTTAAGAATTTGGGGTAACAGTGTGGTCGAGCCCATTAGTCTGCATCCGTTTTGTATTTGAGCAAATAAGAGAGAATAAACGCAGCGCTAAATGCGATCACCATGCCAGTCGCATAATTGAGCAGTGAGCTTGCCTGCACGATCGCGATGCCGGGAATACCGGTCAGGCCTACTGCGGTCATTGAAACATGCATTGATACCACCCAGGCCCCGCCTAACGCGCCGCCGACCAGTCCGGCAATGAACGGCTTCATAAAGCGCAGATTAATACCAAAAATAGCCGCTTCCGTAATGCCGAGCAGTGCGGAGAAGCCGGATGGCAGCGAAATCGCCTTGATTTTGACATCTTTGGTTTTGAACCAGACCGCCAGACAGGCGCCGCCCTGCGCCACATTCGCCATTGCCCAGATCGGCAGCAGGAAATTAACGCCAATCGACGGATTGCCAAGCAGCCCTGCCTCTATGGCATGGAAGCTGTGATGCACGCCGGTAATAACAATCACCGAGTACAGGCCGCCGAAGAGTAATCCAGCCAGCCAGCCCGCATGAGCAATGAGTGTGCTGAGCACAAATGAAATGCCGTCACCGAGCATACGGCCTGCCGGACCGATAATAAGTAGCGCAATGAAGCCGGAAATGATTACCGTCAGGAACGGCGTCAGGATCAGATCAAGTGCATCCGGAATCACTCGGCGCAGCTGTTTCTCCAGAATACTCATAAACCACACCGCCAGCAGTACCGGGAATACGGTGCCCTGATAGCCGATCATCGCCACTTCTATGCCGAAGAAGTTCATTGTGTGGTATCCGGCCGCTACGCCCCAGGCATTTGTCAGCGCAGGGTGTGTCAGAATGCCGCCCAGCGTGGCGCCGAGGAACGGGTTACCGCCAAATTCTCGCGCAGCGGTGAAGCCAATCAGGACTGGCAGAATGATGAATGCCGCCGAGCTGCACATATCCAGCATGATATAGAGCGCATTGTCGGGGTTTACCCAGCCGTAAGTTTTTACCATTCCCAGCAGTCCCATCAGCAGGCCGGATGCAACGATGGCCGGAATGATTGGGACAAATATATTCGACAGCAGACGCGCGATGCGCTGGAAGGGGTTGAGCTTGCGCGCGGCGATATCAGCCGCTTCTGACTTACTGGCTTCACTAATGCCGGCTTCGCGAATAAAGGCAGCGTAGACTTTATTAACCACGCCGGTGCCAAAGATCACCTGCAATTGTCCCGCATTGCGAAAACATCCTTTAACTCCCTCAATTTTTCCAATTGCGGCGGTATCCGCTTTGGCATCATCCACCAGCACCAGGCGCAAGCGCGTTGCACAGTGCGCCGCGCTGGCAATATTTTCTCGGCCTCCTAGCAACGGCAGCAGCGCGCGCGAGATGTTCACAAAATCCATAATGACCTCAGTTTTTCATTTTAATGCCAACAAAAGGGAACAGGGCCCCCGTGGGGGGCCGCAATATCAGAACCAGGTTTCCATCTGTACGCCGACATTCCACTCACCACCGGCCTTAAAGCCGCTGCTGCCAAAGGCATCATCTGTGGCGTAGTTATCCAGGCGGTGATCCCAGTCCATCCAGCTGGCGAACAGGCGGATTTCAGGACGTTTTAGAAATTCCCCGACGTCGCTCGCCTTCAGCGTCGGCGCCACGGTTAATTTGTAGAAGTTGCCGCTAACGGCGTTGCGGTTGTTGTAGCCTGCAGGACGCAGATCCATATACTGCCAGGAGCCTTCATACTGCATCTCGAAATTCTGGGTAATTTCCTGAATCAGACGCAGGTTAGCGGTAACCCATTTATAGCTGTCGCTTTTGACGTAACGGTCTTTACTGCTTTGCGCCAGTAGCGCCGGTGCGACATGCCAGCCCTCGCCGAGCGGCGTCATGCCATAACTGGCCAGACGCCAGGTATCAGCTTCCGGCAGCAGTGCGCCATCGGCACCGATGGTTTTCACCTCAGCGCCTAAGCCGTGACCATAGAGCAGCGCGGTTTTCGATGACCCTTCACGCAGGCCATAGAAGCTATCGCTGTGTAGTCCGATTAGCGCATGCACACCGTTGTTCGCTGCATCGTTTTTAACGCGATTGCCGTCAATATCGGTGCGCTCATTATTATCTTTAGCGCGCATGCCGCTCACCATCAGCTGCAGCGGCCCTACAAAATTATTCAGAGACAGAATGTAATTCTGTGCGGTGTTGTCATTATTCTCGATATCACCGAAGGTACGACCGTAAATCGCCAGGTTGCTGCGCGCTTCGTCGCTCCACTTGACGTCATAGATGCCTGCGCCGGTGCCAGCAAGAAACACCACGTCAGAATCAATCCAGTGAATATCGAAGTTATCGCGATCAAAGCGCTTACCAGCCCAGACGGTACTGTCTTTGAAGGCACCAGTGAACGTGGGCAACTGTCCAAGTTCCACGAAAGCCTGACGCAGGTTGAGATCGCTGCTGGCGGCACTCCAGTCATTGTAGGTTCGCTGACCGTCGGCCAGCATCGCCTTGAACCTGGTCGTCGCGCCGTTAGCGAGGATTTGCTTATGTTCGAGATTAAGCTCAACGTAGGTATCGGGTTCGTTGCCGAGTCGGCCAACGTGACCGCCGGTTTCTCCTGCCGGCGTGACGGTCGGGCCGCCCTGCGTTTTTGCTGCGGAGCTATTCATCAGCAGCCCTGAACGCGCGTAGCCATGGAATTCAAATCCATCTGTATTATTCCTGCTACTCTGTTCTGGTTTCTCGGCGCGCGGTTCTCTCTGTTCGTTCACGATCTGGGGCTGCTGTTGCTGCTGTTGCGTGGCAGTCAGCTTCTGTGCCTGATTCTCAGCAGCCAGCGCGCGGTATTCCGCAGCACTGGCCCGCTGTTCAGCTGCAGCCAGGCGTTTTTCCATTGCCGCGAGACGCGCTTCAATACTTTCCATAGAGTTAGCCGCCCAGGCGGGGCCAGAACTCAATAATGTGCCGAGGCTAAGCGCTAAAAGACGTTTTTTCACTGGTTTGCATCCCTGAGGTAAGGCCATCATCAATAAAACGTTATTGCTAAACCGATTTAGGTCAGCATCATAGTTGTGCTGATTTTGAAAGCGCAACGGAATTTGCTAAACCGGTTTAGTTGATGTGAGGCATGTCTCAAAACAGGGAGTAAAAGCGATTACTGATTGAGGTGATCCTGCAGTTGCGGGTAATCAGGCAAAGCTGTCATTGCCCCTTTGGCTGTTGTCGCAAGCGCGCCGCATGCCTGTGCGCACTGCAGACGTGCCGCCAGTTGCGCAGCATCAGCAGGAAGCCCGTTCTGCGCAAGTCCCCATAACAGCCCTGCGACAAAGGCATCTCCAGCACCGGTTGTATCGATGCTGAGTACGGGCTTCGCCGGATAGTGAACAAGCCCGTCGTTATACCAGGCCCATACGCCTGCGCTACCCTGAGTGACCAACAGTAATCTGATCGCAAAATGCTTCGCCAGCTCCTCGATAGCGGCTTCAACGTCGGCGCAATCCGCTATCCATATCAGCTCTTCCTCGGAAAGCTTCACAACATCTGCCAGTTGAAGTGCCTGCCTGATACAGCGATGGAGTTCAGCTTTATCCTGCCAGAGATCGAGTCGAATATTGGGGTCAAAACTGACATAGCCGCCTGCGTCACGCACTGATTTCATTGCCTGTAAGGTGGTGCTTCTAGAGGGTTCCTGAAGCAGTGCAATTGAGCAACAGTGTAACCAGTCGTGAGGGATAAACTGAGGAAGATCATGGCGTTCCAGAAATAAGTCCGCGCCTGGGCGAACCATAAATGTGAAGGTACGTTCACCCTCGGCGTCCAGTGCTACTACCACGGTTGAAGTGCGGTGCGTCTTATCCATCAACATGCAGGAGACATCCACATTTTCCCTCTCAAGCACTTGTCGCAAAAAGCGTCCGAAAGGATCGTCTCCCACACGGCCAATAAATCGACTGTTTCCTCCAAGCCGGGCGATTCCCACCGCCACGTTAGCCGGCGCGCCTCCAGGACATTGCAGGAGACGCCCGTCCTCTTCAGGAAGCAAATCAACCACCGCATCACCTAAACACCAGATTCGATTCATCAGTAAACTCCAGTAAAAAGCTAAACCGATTTAGCTATGTGGCGATAGTATGCATTAAGGATTTGGACATTGTCACGGCTGTTAATAATGCCA
This sequence comes from Pantoea sp. ACRSC, assembly GCF_022346785.1. Lineage (NCBI taxonomy): Bacteria > Pseudomonadati > Pseudomonadota > Gammaproteobacteria > Enterobacterales > Erwiniaceae > Pantoea > Pantoea sp. ACRSC. Next base: position 6,429 of record NZ_JAKRNN010000016.1, on the reverse strand, counting down.
GGCAGCAGGTAAAGGCAGATAACAGATTTGGATAGCGCTCTTACAAAGGACGCCCGGTTCCATGATAGTGTCCCCAGCCCCTCCTCCGGCTCAAACAACCGGGATAAAGAGAGAGTCGGGCATGTTGGCGTAGCGGTTATGATTTAGCTGACGTTATTGTCGATGGGCTTCCTGATATCACCCCGTTACTTCTGAGAGCGCTTTACGCACGTCGCCGGTCGCCGCCGCATCAAGCGGCGTGACCAGGGCATAATTGTAATGCTCATCACTCCAGTACTGCGCCATCACATTCTCGGCTTTGCGCTCGCCGTGCGGCAGCTTAACCGGACTGAGCGGCCGGATATACCAGGCGAGGCGGGTGCCGTGCGCATCCTGATACATCACCAGCGCCGCCGGGCCCTGCGCCGTTGCTATCAGGCGCGCGCCGAGCGGTTTAAAGCCATACTGCTCCAGATTAGGCGGCAAATTGCCGTTGATAAAATAGCGCCCGACCCAGCTCGCCAGCTCGTTTTGCTGGCTGGCGACCACGTCCATCGGCGTCAGCGTCGCATTGCCGAACAGCTTATAGGCCTGCACCGCATCTTCCATCGGCAAATGACCGGCCATTTGCGAATCTTTCAGCTGCCAGCCGGTAAAGCCGCCGACGCTAAGGGATAGAACCAATACGCAGGCAAGCGCCAGCTTTCGCTGCCGCTGCTGCCGCGCACGGCGGCGAAAAGCGTGCGGCTCGGGCGTTTCCAGCGTCTGCTTTTGCTGGTGCATCGCCTGCCGCAAAAGCTGCATCTCATAACGCATCTCCGCCACGCGTTCGGCAGCCTGAGGATCCTCCGCCAGATAACGCTCGACGCGTCGTGCGGTAGCGTCATCCGCTTCGCCATCTATCCAGGCGTGCAGATCCTCTTCGTCGGGTTTCATTTCAGTCTCCTTAGGGGTAACGGCTTGACCTTGCCTTCTAATTTCTCATGCAGCAGTTTTCGCGCCCGGGAGAGACGCGACATCACCGTTCCCAGCGGGATATCCAGCGTCTCGGCCGCCTCTTTATAGCTCAGCCCCTCCACGCTCACCAGCAGCAGTATGGCGCGATAATCGGTCGGCAACGTCGCGAACAACGCCAGCGTATCGTCTGCAATCGCCATCGACTCGGTAGAGCTACTCAACGCCTCCTCGCCGGTAAAAAAGGCGAGAAGCGTTCGATAGCGCTTTCGCCGCCGTTCGCCGTCGATAAACTGCCGATAAAGAATGGCAAACAGCCAGGCGCGCAGGCTCTGCTCATCCCGGCTCTGCGGCGTTCGCGTCAATGCCTTGATTAAACAGCTTTGCACTAAATCATCAGCGCTGTGCGGGCTGCGGGTCAGCCACAGCGCGAAGCGTTGCAGATGCGGCATCACGTCCCGGATCTCTTCGTCAGTCAGCTGCGACACAGGCTTTCCTCAGCGTTTGCGGGTTCCCGCCATACTGTTAAACACACCGTCGCGCAGTACCAGCGCATGCAGTAACGCCGCCGCCAGATGCGCCATGATGGTCAGGAATAGCAACAGCGCGACGATGGAATGCAGCGGACGCAACAGCGCGTACCAGTCGTTATTCACCGGCACGATGGCCGGCAATACGAATCCGCCGCCGAGGGTCACCGGATAGCCCGCCGCCGAAAGCATCGCCCAGCCAATCAGCGGTTGAGCCAGCATCATTGCATACAGCGCCCAGTGCGACAGGTGCGCCAGGGCGCGCTGCCAGGCGGGAATCGAGCCGGGCAGCGGCGGAATGGCGGTATAAAAGCGCAGCCACAGCCGAACCACCACCAGCACAAATATCATCAGGCCCAGCGGCTTGTGAATCGCCACCAGCAGGCCGTGCAGCGAGGAGACGGTCGACACCATCGCCACACCGATAAATAACATAGTCATTATCGCCAGCGCCATTAGCCAGTGCACCAGACGCAGCGCGGGATGAAAATAGGTTACCTGTTTCATAATGGATGACCTGCCTGTTCAGACTGTTCGCGGGTGCGCTGGTTATAGGATTTGGCATAGGCTGCGGAGCGCGCATTCAGTAAGGGATCGTCGGAGGCGGCGATGCCATCGGGCAGAATCAGCGGATCGTAATTGATATCGTTGCACGGGCCCTGCTGCTGAGGCAGCGAACGGGTCACTACCAGCGTCCCGGCATTAATGGTCTGGCGATCGGCAGGCCAGACTTTCGATGCGTCGTTACCCGCATCGCCCGCGCCAGCCAGGGTTACCATCAGATCCCATTTCAGCGGCCCGTTCGCCAGACGCTGCGCAAGATCCTTTTGCAGGAAATCTTTGTCGGTTTTCTCTTCCGCGGTCTCTGGCTGACGGGGCGTTTGCGCCACCATACTCCAGCGCACCAGATGCGCAGCGCTGGATTTATCGATAAAACGGAAGGCATTCAGGCTGTTGAAGCTGTCGCTGCTCCAGCTGGACGAGGGCACGTACCCTTTTATCCAGGCGAGGAAAGGTTTGATTTCCGGATGCTGAAGCACAAAGGCTTTCATTCTGGCCGGATCGGGTTTGCCGGTAGCCGGATCGGGTCGCGAAGCGACCTGCTGATCGTAGAACCCCTGCACGGTGGCAACCGGAAAGAACGGGATCGCATTCATGCCGGTACGCCACTGCTGTCCGTCCGCCTGTTGAAACAGCAGCGCCATGCTGCGCACCGGAACGGCATAATCGGGCGCCCCGGGGTTGCCGCCGGCGATGGCAAAGCGTCCCGTTACCGGCGTCGTCGCGCCCTGCGCGAACAGCGGCGCGCGCGAGAAGGCGCTGGCGTTGCCGGTTGCCCTAAACTCGCCGATGACGCAGACCCCTTTGGCGTGATTGCGCCGATACCCAGGATGTTCGCCGCCGGACTGCTGCAATGCCGTAACCAGCTTATCGGCGGAGAGACGCTGCGGCGCCAGCCAGCCGCCGGCCCATAAAAACACGATGATCAGCGCCAGCGGAACCACGCCGACCAGCGCGAGGCGCGCGACTTTCTGGCCGGTGGAAAGTGGAGAGTTCGTCATAGGATAGGATCGCCTGTTTGCAAAGAGCGCATAAGACGAACCAGCGACAGCTTTATTCCCGAGGCATAAGATTTTTTTTCGGCTGCGGGGAAACCGCTCAGGCTGTCGGTAACGACGTGGAAAACAAGCGGAGCGGCGTCATGCAGACTCGCGCACGACAAGTTCGCCGCTCAGCAAGATGCGCTGCCTGGGCAAACCAGGATCCCGGATGTTGCTGACAATCAGCTCTACCGCCTGCCGTCCGGTTTCCTCGCTCGCGGATGAGACGTAGGTCAAGGAGGGAGACGTAAGATTGACCTGCAGCATATCCTCAAAGCCGACCAGTGCGACCTGCTGCGTCAGGAAGAGATCCTTGCCTAAAGTGCGCCCGACCTGCTGAATGCCGTTAAGACAGCCAATCAGCGCCGTCGACGAATGACAGAGCAGTGCGGTAAGGGTGTTGTTTTTTTCCAGCAGGTGGCGCGTCGCCAGACTCGCCGCAAAGGTATCGTCGCTGCAGGCAGGCGCGAGCTCGTCCTTGTGCGCAATACCGTTTTGCAGCAGGCTGGCCCGCAGCCCCTGCAGCCGCTGCGTGCGCAGCAGCGAATCCGCTTCGCCGCCGATATAGCCGATATTACGATGGCCGCGATCCAGCAGATAGCGCGTCGCCAGCGCCGCAGCCTGTCGATTGTCGCGCATTACCAGATTGCACGTTTCGCTGATTAGCGTCTGCGAGACCACCACGAACGGTAAAGGGCAGCGTCGCAGCCGCTCCGGCACGGTGGGATTAACGGTGTCGGACGTCAGGTAGATAATGCCTGCGACGCCCTGCTGTTTAAACGAAAGCAGGCAGCGTTCCAGGCTCGCCTCGTCATCGTGCGGCTGACCGAGAAACAGCATAAATCCCTTTTTCTCGAGCTCTTTAACCACGCTCGCCATCACCTTAACGGTATAGCTGTCGCTGAAGTCGCAGAGGATAAGTCCTATCAGATTAGAGGTGCTGGCGCGCAGGTTGGCGGCGGCGACGTTATGCACGTACCCCAGCCGCTGGATAGCGGCCTGAACCTTCTCGATAGTCGCATCGGAAATCTTGCCTTTCTGCCGTAAAACCAGCGAAACGGTAGAGACCGATACGCTAGCCTCTTTAGCCACATCGATGATGCTGACTTTTTTCAAACCTGCTCCTGATAACAATCCGATCCATTATTCCAGCGCGCGCTCCCGCCGTAGCCGGAGAGCGCCGCTGCCTGCTATTTGGCCATCATGGTCGACATCGTCTGCGCGATAAACTGCGCGCGGGCGCCGAAAATAACCTGAATGCCCGTATCACCGACAAAGACCACTCCGCGCGCGCCGACGCCGTTAAGGCCATCCTTATCGACCAGTTCGCTTTTCACTACCTCAAGCCGCAAACGGGTGATGCAGGATCCGACAGTATTGATATTTTGCGCCCCGCCAAGCAAGCCGATAATTTCGGTCGCAATCTCGTTATCCGATTTATCGTTCATATTGGCCGTCACAAGGGTGCGGCCTGGCGTTTTGATATCAAAGCGGCGGATAACATAGCGGAACGTAAAGTAGTAAATCAGTCCCATCGGCACGCCGATGATCACGGCGTTGAGGAAGTGGGTCTGATAACCGTTGAACGAGGGCAGAATGCCGAATGAGAGGTAGTCGATAAATCCGGCGGAAAATGATTTAGCGATATGCGCATGCATCAGATACATCATCATGTAGGCCAGGCCCGCCATGATGGCGTTAAACACGTAGAGGATCGGCGCGACAAAGATAAAGGTGAACTCAACCGGTTCGGTTATCCCCGTCAGGAAGCAGGTGAGCGCGGCGGAGAAGAGGATCCCGGCGGCGATTTTTTTATTGGCCGTTTGCGCTTCGTGATACATCGCCAGGCAGGCGGCAGGCAAAGCAAAGAGCATCAGCGGGAACTCGCCCTGCATGAACTTGCCGGCGTTCTGATAGGAGTCGCTGCTGAAGGATTTAACGCCCTCTTCCAGCATCTTAAACCAGATCGTCTGGTCGCCGTGGATCACCTGGCCGGCGTGCGTGGTGTAGTCGCCGAACGAATACCAGAAAGAGGGATACCAGATATGATGGAGCCCGAGCGGAATCAACGCGCGCTCCACTAACCCGAAAATAAAGGTGGAGGCCGCCTGATTATCGCCGTTCACCACCACAGAAAGCGCATCGATGCCCGACTGGATATGCTGCCAGATATAGGGCAGCAGCAGCCCCATCAGAAAGGATAAGCAGGCCGTAGCGATGGCGACGAAGCGCTTGCCCGAAAAGAAGCCGAGGAACTCAGGCAGCTGCAGAGAGTGAAAGCGGTTATAGCACCAGGCGGCCAGGATGCCGCAGAGCAGACCGCCAAACACCCCCATTTGCAGCGTGGGTATGCCGACCACCATCGCATATTTTCCTCCTTGCGACGCCATCTCCGGGGTAATGCCCATTACCGTGCCGATAGTGATATTGGTAATAAAAACCGAGACGGCGGCGGAGAGCGCCGCAATACCCGACTCAGACGCCAGCCCGACGGCGGAGCCGATGGCGAACAGCATCGGCAGGTTGTCGAAGATGACGCCGCCGGCGTTCATCATCAGCGGCAGATGGAATTTGTCGCCGAATGCCAGCAGCAGACCAGCGGCTGGCAACAGCGAGATAGGCAGCATAAGCGCGCGGCCGATCATCGATAGTTTGGATAACGACTTTATCAATCCTGAGAACAGACTCATGCTGCTTTCCCCGATTTAAGACCCTGGATGACACTTTTTAAGTGCTGTTATAAGTGGTAGAACGTTCTACTAGAACGTTCTACTTATCATTCGAGAAGCCTGTTCAACAGGCAACTGATATTTGGCCTTCAGCCAGAGGATTTACTGATATTTTTGAAGTGGATCGTAAAAGCTGGGCTGCGTACCTGAACGCGCCCGCTTTTTGAGCCAGAGAGTGAAGAGCACGTGCCGAAGGAATGCCTGAGGTCATCGTCACCCCATGAACGGGGTGGAAAGAGGCAGCGTGAGTCGCTTAGCAGGGTGATACAGCGCATAAATACGCTCTGCTAATCAGGGCTCGTCGGTATTGATGAAGCAGAAAAGGCGAATTTTTCCTGTTCACTGCGAACACTTATAAAAAAGCGCGATTTCATTCAACAATGTGAACAACGCTCATTCTGAATGAAAATATTCTCTGTTGCGAAAGCTGTGCAACTTGCATGCTAAAAAAAATTCAAAAATAAAAGGGGTCAACTATCAGCGCTAAAAAACGCTGACAGCTACCCCAAACGCAGGGTGATGCTGCCAACTTACTGATTTAGTGTATGATGGTGTTTTTGAGGTGCTCCAGTGGCTTCTGTTTCTATCACCTGTCCCTCCTGTTCAGCTACTGACGGGGTGGTGCGTAACGGCAAA
>NZ_JAKRNN010000015.1:0-113393 GCF_022346785.1 Pantoea sp. ACRSC | reverse complement strand
TGTAGGTGGGCCAGTTGGTGATTTTGAATTTTTGCTTTGCCACGGAACGGTCTGTGTTGTCGGGAGGATGCGTGATCTGATCCTTCAACTCAGCAAAAGTTCGATTTATTCAACAAAGCCTTGATTCCGTTAAAATATAGGATTTAACAAATGACAGACGATCACCATTGAACATAAAGTCAGGGTTAATAAAGTAATAGTTTTGGATCATAGTTTCAGCAATAAAATTCTTTTCCACCAATTCTTTCATACCTTTAAAATAAGTCGTTCTGGATACTTTAATAATTGTTTTATCTACAATATCATACGACATTAAAATTGTGTCAGTGTCCTTCTGCTCCTGCATTGCTCTGTAAAGAATTTCGAAAACCTTTGTACCTGCCGAAGATAATTCAGTAATCGCTCTGACACCATTAACATAGAGTTTTAAAAACTGTGTTTTATCCACTGCCTGGTATTGAAAAAAACCGGCCCCACCTAAACATTCTCCTGTGTTCTCATTGACGACCATTAGTCTGTCTTTTCCTGTTGATATTCTTCTTACCCCGCCTTTTGTATTATTGCTCGCAGACATTATAAATGGGTTTTTCACATGGCGCTGTAATCCTCTTCTTGATTTATTCGTTATCTCCTGCGTCATTTTATTTTCCTTTTATTATTTTATTGTGTTTTATTTAACACATTTATTTTCTTAGTCAACACTTAAAGTACATTTATTTTTAAATAAATAGCATTTCAAGTATCAAAGACTGACACTTGAAGTATCAAAATATTATTTAAAAATAAACTTACAAAGTATGAATGAGAATAATAATCGATTAAAGTCCCCAAACCACGGACTTTAAGTCCCCAGAGCGCGAACTTTGTTTTAAGCTATATCTGGTCTGAGAGAAGCTTTCTTCTTCATTATTAATATAACGAGAAGCGACAGATGTTCTTCATTGTTTTTATCAAGTAAAAAAATGATGATTTTATATTGTTTGAAGTAACCCAACACGGCTGTTGTGCCGTGTCATTGCGGTTCATATTTCCTGCTTTTTCTTTATTTTATATCAGAACTAAAATTTCTGAACTCTGCTTCTTTGCCTTTAAGGGGCAACCAGCAGGCTAGGTACTGATGGTTTGTTATTTAATTAGTTTTTCTATGCAGCACACTCGCTTGCTCATTTCCTGCTTTAAAATCAAAACCCTTTGATAAGGAAGCTGTCTTGATTTCGCTACTCGCTCAATCGCTATGCGCTCACGCGCACTAACGACTTAAATAACAGAGATTTTCTGTCAAAACCATTTTCTTCATCGCGCGAAGAACTTTCGCCATTCTAACTGTGAAACTTTAAGTAAATCACTTCATCTGGTGAAGAAAAATGTTCTCAAAATTTAAAACAAAAGGGCGAGAGCCAGCAAAACGTTCGTCAGAACTTTTGCGAGGGTTTTAGCGATTGAGCGCATTAGCGAAATCAAGACCAGTCATTTTATACAAGGGTTTTATTTATTGCTACATGCTAGTATGTGAGCATATAGCTCAGTAAAACCATTATTACTCATATAGCCCATACAGGCATTGCTGGTTGCCACTAAAAGGCAAAGAAGCAAATGCTCTGTTATTGCCCAGCTACTGCATAAAAGAAGAACTTTAACCACCATGGCCCCCACAGGCACAACATACGGTTGTGCAGGGGGTTAATAACACAATTGACCAAACTGTTTTCCATTAATGAAAACTGGCGGCACGACCTTTTTGATAATAGGCAGATTCTAAGCATAATCAGCCGATAAAAAACCACAAAGCTGTTATACTACACTCCTGCCGATTGTTGAAGCCGACAGACCGCTTTGAGCGAGAAGCGAAAAATACAGTAGTACTTTTGGTAAAGAAACCATGAGAAAGCCCATGCCGGGCTGTTCCATATTTTTACCCAATCCACGGCATGTCCCACACGATTTTTACTTTAATCTCTACTGCATTAACATGAGATTCCTTGATTGCATATTTATTTAGATAATTCTGCAAAGCTATCTTGTCAGACGCTTTTTTCTGTTTGTTTGTCCTTTCCCTGATCCCTGTATCCGTAATCCATTTATCCAAACCTCGTTTTACTGCACTTCTTAATTCATCTTCATAAAACTCGTCCAAAATATCAACTTCAATTTTAAAACATAAACTTCTTATATAAAACGATTTCATTTTTACCTCTCCTATCTTTTACCCCAGGAAAACGCCAACCTTATGGCGTTTGCTCATCATTTTCAAAGCCTACTTTTATATTATTATCCCTCTGAAATAATTTTATTTTTTCTATACGCCAGATAACATTTCAGTGATTCCTGACCAAAGCAATCAAGATCACGATAGATTATTATTATATTGTAAAACCTGCTCTTTTTTTCGTCGAAATCGGCAATCCAGTGCGGTGTGTATAAATATTCTGCCAATATATCTAAATAACCCCAGTCCAGTTTATCCATTTCTCTTGTTGCTTTTTTAATTAATGTACTCATATACACCTCTTTTTTATTTTATTTATTAATTTAGATTATGCTGCTTTATTGCGTGAAGAATTAATCAGCTTTTCAATCCAGTCATTTATTTCACTCTCAATGAAGGCAACGTTTTTTTCGCTTATTTTTACTGGTGCAGGAAACTTATTTTTATTTACCAGGCGATAAATGCTGGACCTGCTTATACCTGTTCTTTTTATTACTTCTGACAGTCGAATAAAATTTTCATATTTTTGACTCATATTTTTCTCCTTTGTTTTTTTGATGTGAAGAATGATATTGCGAATAGCTATGCAAAAAAATGGACCAAAAAAAAGGAGGTCGTCTGAGACGACCTCCTGCTCAATTCCCGCCGTTAACCAGACGGATAACTGTCCGGGGAACTATTTATTTACTCATCCCTTGATTTATTTTTCGACTTCTGATCGCTTTTCAGCTTATCCAGCACAGCAGAAACTTTCATATCCATCAGATATCGGTTTTTATAGATAAATGCCGTGAACAGGCTGTTGAACTCACGGGTTCTGGCTTTTAGAGCCATCGGCCTGTCCGTTTCCTTTATTTGTGAGTCACCACGAACCGTATCGATACCAACCCTGTATATGAGAGCAGACAGTTCAGCATCGCTGAGCTTTATCGAGTTTCGTTCTGACCAGTACAGTAAATCCAAGAGGGGAATAATGCGGAAATCAATGAGTTTTTTGATCATCACTTCACCAAAGTAGAACGTCTGCTTTTGAGTATGTGGTTTAGCACCTGTTGCCTTTCGCCACTTTGGCAGAAGATAACGGACAGATTCTATGATTTCATCATCTGTCGAACCACTTAGATCGAGGTGTAACACCATCCGTCCTTTCAACCGTTCGTTTTTCTCTCCCCAAAACCACGAGACAGGATAGCTGGCGTAGGGGGAAGTCGTCTTCGGGCGTCCGGACTCAGAGAAAGGTACGATTCCACTTCGACGTATCAGATCCTCAGCCTGGTAAAGCCAGCCAACAGGAAAATGCCTGATATGCTGATCGCTTTCTAAATTATGCTCTGAGGCAGAGGCTTCCCTGGCCCTTAACGAAACAGTAAGAAGAGGATTGCCCGAAAAAATCTGTTGCTCTTCTTCCTCATTGACCGTTTCGAGTTCATCTTCGGATGCCGTCTTAAAACCCACAAACATTTGCTGTCTGTATCTGAATTCCTGATGGAGCTTTTCAATGGTAAGATCCAGCAAGGCGTCATAGTTATCTGGATTGAACCACTTTCTCAGCGCCAGCATTTTTTCTGTTTTTGTCATTAGGTTGCCCGGTTTTTATGTCTTTACACCACTATATGCAACAACCGGATTTCAGCCAACGGTCAATGGCTAATGCTTTCATATGGGAGATTATGGTAGGAGCTATACCGTGCTAAATAAGTACGCCAGTAAGTACGCGAGTGGAAAAACGGGAAGCTTTTATGAAAGAGTATTTCATAACTTATTGATTTTATGGTGCCGATAATAGGAGTCGAACCTACGACCTTCGCATTACGAATGCGCTGCTCTACCAACTGAGCTACACCGGCATAGAGGCGAGAACTACGGGGCATTAAGTTAGAAAAAAGCGTCACTTCCGTCAAGAGCCGCAGCGCGCGGATGCTGCTTTTCTCGTCATCTGGCAAGGAAAAGAGCACGCTCCTCTCCTTCCCGCACGTTTCAGACGCCAGAAACAAAAAAGGCGAGGCCGTAGCCTCGCCAAAACGTGCCGCTCATCAATCGTAATAAGGAACCTTGCGGTCGGTACCATTGATATTGATCAGCACAAAGCCCGAAGGCGTGGTTTTATTTGTCGGCGTACCCGCGGTCGTCGCGAGCGTGACTACGCCTTTCTCGTTGGCGCCGATACCCGCCACTCCATTGTGCAGGCCAAAGCGCGCTGCCGGCTTCAGCGTCCCCATTTTGGTGGTATCCGTTACTACCGACATATCCGACTGGAACAGAGAACATGAACCGGTATCGAAACGCGTCGGGCCGGTACATTTCAGGTTGAACATGGTGTCCCCACTGTTCGCGGCCAGCTTTACCCAGACCACCGCGTAGGTGGTACCCACACGGCTGTAGCGGATATCCAGCACGGCCGGCTGCCCCATATGGTGGGCATCGGCCCAGACGGTTTCCAGCCGCTGCAGGTTAATCCAGGTTTTACCGGTCCCCACCATATTCACCGGCGAGGCGGCGGTGGTAGATGGCGAGGTGGCGTCGCCTTTGCCGATCATCTCGATCACCCACTGCTGGTTGGCGTTGGGGAAGAAGAACTGACCGAGGCGATACCAGTTATCGGTGCTGGTATTGTTGGTCACCTTATAACCGCTGAAGTAGCCTACCCGCAGCGAGCCAGTCATAAAGGTGCCGTGGTTTTCATCACGGCGATAACCATACTCGAAGGTAGAGAGCCAGCGGCCGCTGGCGGCGTCCTGAGAGATTCTCGCGCCCGACTGCAGGCCGATCTGACGCATCACCACGCGCGCATTGTTCAGATTGAACGGGTTGCCGCAATCCTCAATGTTCAGCGTATCGATGGTCCAGCCGCCGTCGGAGAGATCCCCCGGGTTGCGCGTATGCTCAATCCAGACGTTGCGCATAATCCCCTGGGTAACGCGCGGCATATAGAGCGTGGCGTCGCCGTAGCCGGTCTGGAAGTTGGCGTTGCTCAGCTCGATCGCCGTCGAGTGGTCCCAGACGCCGCGCGGTGAGTTTGACCAGCCTACATCGAACACGCGCGAATAGGTGTAGAGGGTATAGATCTGGTCGAACTTACTGTCGAGCGTATCCAGCAGCTTGAACACCGTGCCGCCGGTGTTCTGCGCGCGGAAGCAGTGAATATTCACCGTCTCCCCTTCGATACAGGTGTTCTCGAAGAACGGCTGCTTGTTGCTCACCAGATCGGCGGTGATGGTGCCGGTATTGGCGACGGTATCGGCGCTGGCCTGACCGTTCCACGCCATACCGGTAATCACCGTGCGGCGCGCTTTTACCTTGAACACCGGCGCATCGCTCTTGTCGGAGATAATGGTGGTGCGCGGCAGCGAGCCCAGCGGCGAATCGTCGCCGAGCAGACCAAAGAAGGTCGCGTCGGTGGCGCTGAGGTCGATCGGCTTGATCAGGAACTTACCGCCAGGGAAACGCACGGGCAGCGCAACGCAGTTGGCGTTCCAGGTTTTAGTCCAGTTGTACATGCGCATAAAGGCTTCGGTGTCGTCGGCGTAGCCGTCCCCTTTCGCGCCGAAGTGCAGCACGTTCAGCTCTGCGGGATCGTTGATGGTGCGCTTCCAGTAGAAACCGTCACCTACCGCAATGGTGCCGCCGTCATCTTTCAGCGTGGTGGTGCCGATAAAGCCGACGAAATCGCCGCCGCCGCGGAAGGTGGAATCCTTGTCGTAGTAACGGTTCAGGCTGGCGACCTGGCCTGCTGCTGCGGGTTTGGTGGTACGCAGTTCGGCAAATGAGTTCACTTCAATCATGGCATCCTCCTCAGGATTTTAGGTACTAAAGCATCAGATAAATCAGGGTTTGGCCGAATGGCCGCAAAGCTGATCCCACATGTCGTTGTGGGTATTGATGGCGCGAACGGTGCGAACGTCCATGCGTTGCGCATCGTCGCCGTGGGTATAAATCGGGGAAAACAGCACGCAGGCCGAATCGGTGACGGCCACGGGCTCAGGGTTTGTTGTATTTCGACTGCTGCAGCTTGTCGCGAGCAGCAGCGTCATCAAGATTGTTGTTCTCGGTGGTAACACGGGTCGCCTCCTCGCGATGCTGTTGCTGCTGTTGCGCCACGGCGGCGGTTTGCGCCGCCTCTTTCTGCGCGCTCTTCGTATCGGCCTCGGCCTGCTGCTGCACCTTGCCGATCTTCTTGCCGCCGAAATAGCTGGCGCCCAGCGCGGCGATGAGCGCACCGATGACGGCGAGCCAGTGCCAGCCGCCGCTGAGCAGTGCAGTAAATAAACTCATGGTTTTTTCGCCTCCAGCAGTTGTTTCTGCTGCACCAGATTCTTCTGCCGCACAAACTGCGCGATTACGCCCATTGCCACCATAAAGGCGCCAATCAGGCCGAGGTAGTTGTGGGGAAGAATGGATTTGACGTCTTCCGGCAGGGCGTTCCAGGCGTCCAGCGAGGCAGAGGGAAAGGATTGCACCCAGGCGCTGAGCATCGAACCCAGCGACGCCAGCCAGACCGACCAGGTTTTAAACAGCAGGCGCGCATGCGCCACAAACTCCAGCGTGGTAAAGCGCTGCATAATCAGCAGCACGATAACCACCATCAGCACGGCGATAATAAAAAAGAGCCATCTCATAGCAGCCCCCTGTAGACGTCATAGGTGCCGCTTCGCATCACTTCGGCATGACGGCGGGCGCGCCCCGGCGTCTGACGCGCCCACAGGCTGTTGAGCATGGCGTTGGCCGCGCTGTCGTAATCCTCGGCCGCCACGGCGGTCAGCATGTTTTTAAACAGCGAGAGTCCGTCGACGCCGAGCTGATACGCCATGCTGTAGAGCACGTCGCTGCGCGCGTCGTTGCACTTCGCCAGCGCCTGCTGCAGCAGCGGCAGGCTCTGCATCTGCTGAGCTTTGCCTTCGATAATGCACTTCTTCCAGACGTCACCGACCTGGCGCGGCACGCGAAACACGTAGTTATTGAGCGACGCACCTTTTGGGCCGATGCGAATGCCTCCCGCCACGGTGGGGAATCCCTGCGTGTCGAGATAAGGCGCTTCAACGTAGCCCTCTTCAAAGTTGAGAATCTCAATAATCTGGGTCATAGCCATTCCTCTTTTGCGGGCACGGGAACAGGTTCCCAATGCGACAGCGACAGTTAAATCACACTGATCAGTGCCAGAGATAACACCAGCAAAACCGCAGGTGAAACCAGCAGCGGGTCTAAACAGTGGGTTGAGAATTCCCGTCCAGACAAAACGGGAGAAAAGATGAGATACAGCGGTAAAGGCAGTTACAGAGCAGGTTCAGCGCACGGCGTAGAGGTGCACATGCGGCAGACAGCAGTTATCAAAACTGGCGTTTTCGGCGCGGTTAACAGGCCCAGGAGCAATGGCCCGCTCAACGCGCGAGGTCACCGGACGCTGAACGATGCGTTCGGCGCGGCGTAACGGGGGATTTTCGGGTTCGCAGCCCAGCGCCTGATCGATGCTGAGCTTGAGTCGACTGAGCGGCTGGCGCCGCCGATGCCTGCGGGTGCGGGCATTACCTACAAAGACGCTTTTGCCATAGTGTATTATCGCCATAACTCCTCCTGTGAATGAGTCTTTGGCGATGGGGTGGCAGGCGCGGGTTTTCGGCAAGCCGAACCGTCCCGGATACCGCGTTTTCCGCTCACAGCGCAATGCCCCGGCTGTAATAACAGCCAGGCTAAGCGCGAGTAGGGAGAAAAAGGCGGCATCTGACGACGCTGCATGTGCGCATCCACCCCATCCCAAAGTTCACTGACTTTGGATGGTTTGATTCGCGCTTGTGCAGCGCCTCGATTGTTTAAGAGCGGCTCACTCCGTGAGAGAAGGGCTTCGTTGGTCCACGCTCAAATTATTAACCTGTTCTTATGCTTTATCAAACACCAACAGTTAATTTTTTATTTACTGTCGGTTAAATTTTTGAATTTTGCTGAATTATTTTTTTTCAGCAGGTTGCAGCTGAACACATTTCGCCCAGAGGTTAACCCAGTAGCTGATAGTGCCGCGCCTGGCTCAGGATGACCTTTGCCATCACCTGCATACTGTCGACCTCCTCCCGATTAAGATACCAGGTTTCATAACGCTTATTATCTGAAATAACAGCGATTTTTTTGTGCTGCAGCTGCAGACGCTTGAGATAGAGCTGGTTATCAAGGGTAAAGATATAGATGCCATCGCCGTCGAAAAACTTCACGCTGATATCCACGAACAGCTGATCGCGCGGCGCAAAGGTCTCTACCATCGAATCGCTGTTGATGGCGATCAGGCGAATATTTTCTGCCGGACGGCCGTTGAAAAGCACGCGCGCCTCATCCACGCCATATTCAATGGCGTGGATAGTCTCGACGAACTCATCGCGCGCGTGCAGCCCAGAGGCTGACTTTTGCCCGATATCGAGGCTTTCGATGCGAAAGACATTGCGCTGCGCCTTCAGACTATCGAGCGAAAGCGACTCGGCGGGCTTTTCCATTCCGTACTGCAGCCACTCAACCCGTACGCCCAGCAGTCGGCTTAGCGCCAGCAAATTATTATCATCCGGCACGGACTGCGCGTTGAACCACTTCCATACGCCCGGCGTCGATATTTTGCACCCCTGCTGCTGTAACGCTTTAGCAACCTGTTTATTACGTCCATGTCCGACAATTCCCGCACTTTCGCACGCGGCAATCAGCCTGGCAGTAAAAGCTTGTCTCGTACTCTCTTTTTTAACCATTAGTTAATAATCTGCCATAGAGGAGATACTGGATGTTATTTTCATTATTGCTACCAGTTCATTTTATATTACCGTCCGTTTGCTACCCAATTGCTTTTGTAAAGCAGCGCTAATTATCATTATCCTCCTCAGGCTCTGGGCAACCACTCTCAATCGCGCTGCGCCCTGTTGCGGCGCGGCTTTCAGGAATGTTCTGCAGAAAAACGGGTAAAAAACAGACAGCCGCTTTGCAGAAAAAAAAGTCGCGTCAGGAGACGTCGAAAGTCGCACCGAAAAACTCCAAAATTAACTGGATCGAAAAACAGGGGTCAAAAAAAAAGGCGCCCGTTCTGGACACCCTTTTTGTTAAATAAAGTCGCAATCAGGGGCGCAGCGTATCGTCGCCCCACGCGACCCATTTATAGGTCGTTAGCGCCTCCAGCCCCATCGGGCCGCGCGCATGCAGCTTCTGGGTACTCACCGCCACTTCCGCGCCGAGACCGAACTGGCCGCCGTCGGTGAAACGCGTGCTGGCGTTAACGTACACCGCCGACGAGTCGACCTGTTTCACAAAGCGGCTGGCGTTCTGCGTGCTGCGCGTCAGGATGGCGTCAGAATGCTGGGTGCCGTGGGTGCGGATATGCTCGATCGCCGCATCCATGTCATCCACCAGCTTCACGTTAAGATCGAGCGACAGCCATTCGTCATCGTAGTCGCCCGGTGCAATCGGCGTGACGCTGGCCGGGCCGTCCTGCAGCCGCGCCAGCAGGTTTTCGTCGGCGTGTAGCGGGATCCCCTCCTGCGCCATACGTGCCACAAACGCCGGCAGAAAACGGTCGGCGGCGTCGCGGTGGATCAGCAGGGTTTCCAGCGAGTTGCAGGCGCTGGGCCGCTGCTTTTTCGCGTTGACGATCACCTCCAGCGCCGGCGCGATCTCCATAGTGTCATCGAGATAGATATGGCAGACGCCGATGCCGCCGGTGATCACCGGAATGGTCGAGTTTTCGCGGCACAGCTTGTGCAGGCCCGCGCCGCCGCGCGGGATCAGCATATCGACGTAGCGATCGAGCTTCAGCAGCTGATTGACCAGTTCGCGATCGGGATTCTCAATCGCCTGCACCGCCGCCGCCGGCAGGCCGTGCTGCTGCAGCGCGTTCTGGATCACGCGAACGGTGGCGGCGTTGGTGCGCCACGTCTCTTTGCCGCCGCGCAGAATCGACGCGTTGCCGGTTTTCAGGCACAGGCTGGCGACATCGACCGTAACGTTGGGGCGCGCTTCATAGATCACCCCGACCACGCCGAGCGGAACGCGGCGACGTTCGATGCGCAGCCCGCTGTCGAGCTGGCCGCCGTCGATCAGCTGGCCGACCGGATCGGCGAGCTGGCATACCTTGCGCACGTCGTCGGCGATAGCGCTCAGCCGCTGCGGATTGAGCGTCAGGCGATCGAGCAGCGCGGCGCTCATACCGTTAGCGCGCGCATCGGCGAGATCCTGCTCGTTGGCCGCCAGAATCGCCTCGCGCTCCGCGTCGAGACGATCGGCGATGGCAAGCAGCACCTGGTTTTTTTCAGCGGTCGACAGATCGGCCAGCTTATATGCGGCGGCGCGCGCCGCTTTTCCCATTTCTTCAAGCATTTGACCGCTCCTTAACTGACGATCATGTCGTCGCGATGCACGGCCACCGGACCGTATTCGTAGCCGAGGATCTCCCCGATCTGCTGGCTGTGATGGCCAGCGATGATGCGCAGCGCATCGCTGTTGTAGCGCGAAACGCCGTGCGCGATATCGCGGCCCTCAAGGCTGCGAATGCGGATCACCTCGCCGCGCGAAAAGTTGCCGCGCACGTCGCGGATGCCTTTCGGCAGCAGCGAGCTGCCACGTTCCAGCATCGCCGCCAGCGCACCGTCATCCACGGTAATCTCCCCGGCCGGGGGCGCGCCGAAGATCCAGCGCTTGCGGTTCTCCAACGGGGTCTGCATAGCGTGAAAGCGCGTGCCGACCGGATTGCCGGCGATAACGTCGGCGATGACGCCGGGACGGCTGCCTGCGGCGATAATGGTGTCGATACCGGCGCGACAGGCGACGTCCGCCGCCTGCAGCTTGGTGGACATGCCGCCGGTGCCCAGGCCGGAGACGCTGTCGCCCGCCAGCGCGCGCAGCGCGTCGTCGATTTCATGCACGTCGGCGATCAGCTCCGCCTGCGGATTGCTGCGCGGGTCGGCCGTATAGAGCCCCTGCTGATCGGTGAGCAGCAGCAGCTTGTCGGCACCGCCCAGCATCGCCGCCAGCGCCGACAGGTTATCGTTGTCGCCGACTTTGATCTCCGCCGTGGCCACCGCGTCGTTTTCGTTGATCACCGGCACGATATGGTTATCCAGCAGCGCGCGCAGGGTGTCGCGGGCGTTAAGGAAGCGCTCGCGATCTTCCATGTCTGCGCGGGTCAGCAGCATCTGGCCGATATGGATACCGTAGATGGAGAAGAGCTGCTCCCACAGCTGGATTAAACGGCTCTGCCCCACCGCAGCCAGCAGCTGCTTTGAGGCGATGGTAGGCGGCAATTCCGGGTAGCCCAGGTGTTCGCGTCCGGCGGCCATCGCGCCAGAGGTAACGATCACGATGCGATGGCCGGCCGCGTGCTGCTGCGCGCACTGACGAACCAGCTCCACCATATGCGCCCGATTCAACCGGCGCGAACCGCCGGTAAGGACGCTGGTCCCTAATTTGACCACCAGGGTCTGACTGCCGCTCATATTTCCTGCCGTTTCAGTAAAAAAAGAAAAAATTTCTGCGAAGGAACTTTTTATCAGGAGTCAGATGCGAAGCCAACTCTCAGCCGGGGAAAAGCACGAAAAACCCGAGACAGTCGGGTAGACCAAAAGTTCGCATATCACAAGAAACCATAAAAAATGTCATGAAACCTTCATATCCAGGCGGTAAAACGTCCCCTGTTTTATAAGCCCTTTTCAGGCGCATAACATATTTTACTCATCGGGATTGATAGCAAATGAAGAAAAGTATACTGGCACTGGTCGTCTCTGCTCTGGCGCTGACCTCTGTTGCTCACGCGGCGGAAGTGTATAACAAAGACGGCAATAAGCTGGACTTCTACGGCAAAGTAAAAGCGATGCACTATCTGAGCGACGCGGACAGCCTGGACGGGGATAAGTCCTATGTCCGTATCGGCTTCAAAGGCCAGACCCAGATCAACGACCTGATGACCGGTTACGGCCAGTGGGAATATCAGTATAACGTCAATAACTCCGAAGGCTCCGACGCCAACAGCGGCAATAAAACCCGTCTGGGCTTTGCCGGCCTGAAGTTTGGTCAGTATGGCTCTTTCGACTACGGCCGCAACTACGGCGTGCTTTACGATGTGGAAGCCTGGACCGACGTCTTCCCGGAATTCGGCGGCGACGGCACCGCGCGTTCAGATAACTATATGACGCAGCGCGCCACCGGCGTAGCCACCTATCGTAACAACAACTTCTTTGGCCTGGTTGACGGCCTGCGCTTTGCGCTGCAGTACCAGGGCCGCAACGATGCCAACGGCGCCAACGCGCGCAGCGATATCAACCGTCAGAACGGCGACGGCTACGGCGCCTCGCTGGGCTACACCCTCGGCGACACCGGCGTGAGCCTGATGTCGGCGATCACCTCTTCCGACCGCACCAACCAGCAGCAGGCGCGCGTTTACGGTCAGGGCGACCGCGCAGAGTCCTGGGGCGCTGGCGTGAAGTATGACGCCAACAGCGTCTACCTGGCGGCGATCTATACCGAAACGCGCAATATGACGCCGTTCAGCGGCACTGACCGCGCAACGGGCCTGAGCGCGGCTGGCGCGGCGAACAAAGCGCAGAACATCGAGCTGGTGGCGCAGTATCAGTTTGATTTCGGCCTGCGTCCGTCACTGGGCTACGTCCAGACCAAAGGCAAAGATATCGAAAACGGTATCGGCGATGCGGATCTGGTGAAATATATCGACGTGGGCGCCACCTACTACTTCAACAAAAACATGTCAGCGTTTGTGGATTACAAAATCAACCAGCTGGACGACGACAACCGTCTGAGCCTGAACAACGACGACGTGGTTGCGCTGGGTATGACCTACCAGTTCTAAAAAATCTGACGCCGCCGCGACGCGCGACGGCGACAGTGTTTCTCCCTCAATGTGTCTGATAAACAAGGGCCGCCTCATCAGCGGCCCTTTCTTCATACTGCTCCATGGTTAAGAAGCGGATGGCATGGGCTTAAGAGCAAAGCGTCCCGCGCCAGGGATGGCGCGGGCCGAGCGCGCAAGGATGCCTTGAGCGACTTTGCGATCGGCCCATGCCATCTGCTTTTGCACCTGCCGAAAAGGGGCCTCCTCATGGTGGCCCCTTTTCTTTCTACTCAGAACGTCCAGCGCACGCCGGCGTTATAGCGCCAGCCCTTCGCGCCGTTGCCGTCGATCTCCTTGCGGTAGTCCGCCTCGGCGTAGAGCGAGAGGTCGTTGCGGAAGCGCGTGGTGGTGCCGACGCCAACGTCCCACATCTGCCCGAACCTGCCGCTGGTGAAATCCTGACCGATATCGCTCCCCGCCGCGCCAACCTTCACCTTCGCGCCGCCGCCCCAGCCGTGGGAATAGTTGGCGCGCAGATAAGGCGTGTATTCGCGCTGCGCGTCGTCCTGCCAGGTGCGATCCAGCCGCGCGCCGAGACGGCCGATGGTCTGGTCGTCGTCGTCAAACGCCACCTTAACGCCATCCTTATCGGTGGCGTCATCGAACTTCAGACGCATCCAGGTCAGCTGCGCCTGCGGCTCGAGACGCAGCCCGTTCGCGAAAACAAAGGGATAGCCCGACTCCAGCGAGGCGCTCCAGCCGTCGGCCTTCAGCTTCGCCACCTCTTTTTGCCGCGCGATATCGGTGTCGCCGCGGTGCCAGCTCCAGCTCAGCGCGCCGTCAAGATAGAAGCCGCTGTCGCGCTGCCAGGTGCCGTAGAACGAGACGCTGTCGCTGTCGAAGCTGGTTGAACTGTAGCCGTCGGCCGCGTGCGGACGAATGCGCGTATTACCACGCGTATAGGCCATGCCGCCGCGCAGGCTGTCGCTCACGCCGTCCAGCTGCAGCAGATTGCCGCCGAGCTGCACCGCGCTGTAGTCGATATCGGCATCAAAGCCGTAGTCGCTCAGGCCGCGGTTGCTCTGCCAGCTGAGGTTAGAGCCGAGGTAGCGCAGAAACAGCTCGCCGCCCGTTCCGCTGCGCTGACCGTCGCGCAGCTCGCCGAGACGCTTGTGCAGATCGTCGGTGAGCGCCTGGGTGTAGTAGGCCAGGCCGACCGGCGCCGAGAGATACGCGGGCACCTGCGGCGCGAGCGCCGGGCGGGCGGCGCGCGATGCGGTGCTGCCCGCCTGCGGCTGGCACAGCGAGCCATCTTCGCACACATAGCGGTTAGCGAGCCGGTAATCCCAGCCCGCCCCACCGTTCGCAGGCGCGAAAGCGTAAAGCCCGTACTGCCAGGGCCCGGCGGCCAGATAGCCGCCCTGCAGCGCGAAGCTGTCGGCGCTGGCGCTGCCGGAAACCTGCGCCAGCGAAACCCCTTCGCGGCCATCTATCGCCCCGTCGCCGTTGGCGTCGCTCTGCGTCGCGGCGCTGCCGGCGAGAATACGATCGTCAATCAGCGTGGTGCCGGTGACGTCGCCGTTTACCCGCAGCGCGTCGCTCTGGCCGCCTGCGCCGTTAAGCCGCGTCGCCAGCCTCAGCGTGCCGCCGAGCGACGCCAGCGTGCCGTCGAGGGTCAGCAGATTGCTGGCCGCGCCGCCGTTGCTCAGATCCAGCGTGCCGGCATTGTTTACCACCAGCGAGTCGTCGGTGGCGCCCGCCAGCAGCGGGTTGACGCCATTGCCGGCAAACAGCGTGGAGTCGCGGTCGATATTAATGGTGCTGTGCGCCAGCTTCAGGTTATCGGTGAGCGTCCACTGCGTATGGATAAAGTTGATCGTGCTCCAGCCCGCGCCGAGGTTGACCCCTCTGCTGAGATCGTCGCGGCTAAAGGAGCCGCCGCCAGCCTCGATGTTGCTGAAGCTGAGCGTGCTGCCGACGCCGCCCGCGGTGGTGATATGGCGGGTATTCGCCAGGCTGACGTTCTCAATCAGCGCCTGGTTGTTTTCACCGCTGCCCATCGTCAGGCTGCCGTTCAGGGTGCCGCCGGTGACGGCAAGCGTATCGCTGCCGTTGCCGGTATTGACCTCGCCGGTTACGCTGCCGCCGATAAAGGCGAGCTGGTCATTGGTCGCGCCGCCCGCCACGATCGGCGTCTCCGGGTATTCCGCGCTGATATCGCCCTGGTTGATAAACACCGTCTGGCCGCCGCGCAGATCGATCACCGGCGCGACGCGACTGTAGGAGACGATGGTGCCGCGGTTTATCACCTCGCTGGCGCTGCGGGTGACAATCGCCGATCCGCCCGCTTCGCTGCCCACGGCGATAAAGCCGTCGGCGAAGACGCGGCCGGTGGTACTGGCGCGAATGCCGTCACCGCTGCCGTTAACGATAATGGCGTAGCCTGGCGGCACCACCAGATCGTTAGCGGTGGCGGAGCCATCCTCGTTCTGAAACAGATAGCCGACGCCGCTGCCCTGCACGTCAATCGTCGCCTTGCCGCCGTAGTCGAACGACGTGGCGGAGCGGATGCCCGCGCCGTCAGTGGGAATAAGGTAGGCGTTATCCAGCGCAATATTCGCGGTTTCGGCGCGGTTGTTGATGGCGCTGCCGCCGCCTTCGGCGCTGAGGATAATTTCGCTCGCCTGCAATCCCGCCGCGCCGCGATCCAGCAATACCGCGTCCGCCCCCCCTTTGACCCAGATACCGCTGCGGAACAGCTGGTCGCCCTCAATGTTGAGCGTCGCCTTTTCTCCCACGCGCGCGCCGGCAATGCCGCCGTCTACCTGCACCGTGCCGTTGAAGGGCTGATAGAGGCCCGCTCCTTCGCTGGCGTCAACCCCAATGCCAGACGCGACATGGATCCAGAGGTTATTGATCAGGCGGCCGCCATCCAGCAGCCGCGCACCGGTGCTGTTCTCGCCGTCGAGGATAATGGTGCCGTTGTTCATCACCGTCGCGCCGCCGGACGCCTGCAGCGCGGTAACGTTTTTGCCGCTGCCGATGATGTTGCGGTTGCTGAACACCGCGCCGTCGCCGTTTTCGCTGATTGCGCCGATGGTCTCGTCGCCGTTCAGCCACACGTCGCCCAGATCGCCATAGGCGCCGCCGGAAGCGCGCAGCGCCACCGACCCCTTGCCGTTAACGAAGTAGGTTTCATTGTCATAGAGCGTCGCGCTGCCGGACATTTTCACCCCGGTGGTGTTGGCGCCGCTCAGGGTGATCTCGCCTTGCCGCTGCAGCGACAGGATCGCGCCGTCGCCCAGCTGATAGAGCGTTGAGCCGTCGGTAGAGACATCCTGATTACTGCCGTACGCGTAGATAGTGCCGCCGCCCTCCACCACCCGGTAAGCGGTCTGGTTGGGATCGTGAAACACCACCCTGCTCTGCTGGCCGAGCACCAGCGCGCCGCCGTAGAGCGCTTCGCCCGCCAGCACGTTGCCGCCATAGAGGTTGATAACGCCGTCTTGCTCGATGCGCGCCGCGTCGCCCGTGGCGTATAAGCCGGTAGTGGGGAAAAAGCCGTCCGCGCTGCCTGCCGTCACGTTCAGCGTGCCGCTGCTGGTGATGGTGCTGCTTTTCGGGTCGGCAAAGGCGTAGCCCGCTGCGAACAGCGCGACCGCGCCGTCGCTGACGCTGATATTACCGCTGCTGGAGGCCTGACCGCCGACCAGCGCCTGAATGCCGTAGCTCTGCTCGCCGCGCAGGTTGATATCGCCAGTATTGGTCAGCGTGCCGCCGTACTGGGCGATTAAACCGATCTGCTGATTGCTCTGGCCATTGATATTGGCATGGTTAACCAGCGTCGAGGCGAAAGGCCGATCGAAGCTGTTGGTGATGTAGCGCGTCAGGTTGTAGTAGTTGCCGTCGACCACCGTCGCCGTCGCGCCGCCGACGTTGAGGTTAAGCTGCGTCGCCGCGTCAATGGTGCCCTGCGCGCCGCCCTCGATGCGCAGCCCGGTGGAGGTGTTGCCGATGTTGAAGGTCGCGCCGTGGGTGTTAACCACCGAGCCTTCGCCCACCGCTTCGATGCCGGTGGAGAAAGCCGCGCCCGGCGAGATGGTCAGGCCCGCGCCGTCAAAGTCCGCGCCGTCCTGATAGCGAAAAATCGTGGCGTACCAGTCGTCAGATCCGGTGGCGTAGTTGCCTGCCTGCGGCAGATTGATTCTGGCATTCGGCCCGATGGCGAGGAAGCCCATCTGATACTCGCCGCTGCCGCCGAGCTGCGGCACCGCTGCCTCGGTTAAATCGACCGTGGCCTCTCCCTCGGCGCGAATGCCGACCGCGCCGTTGCCCTGCAGCACAATGGGGCCGCTCAGCGTGGCGGACGCCTTGCCGCTCCCCTGCCCGTTAAGCCACACCGCTGTGTTAAAGCTGCCGTTCAGGGTATCGGCGCGGCCGGTGACGTTGATCGCCCCGCTGGAAAAGGCGCTGGCGCGCTGGCCGTCGTGGGCGATGACTTTAATGCCGGTGCCGCCGTCGCCGTTAAGGTTGATGGTGCCGTTGTTGCCCACCAGCCCGCCGCTGCCGGAATCTATCGCCAGCAGGCCGACGCTTTCCGCCGGGCGAAACTGCGCGCGGCCGTTGAGATCGATGGTGCCGTTGTTCAGCGCGACCGCGTCCGGGCCGTTCTCGACGCGCATGGCGGCAGCGTTCTGCACCTTGCTGCCGAGCACAATGCGCCCGTCGTTGATCGCGGTGGCGTTAAACTGCTGCGCAATGGCGCTGACGCCGCCGCTCTGGTTAATCGCCACCTCCTCCACGACGTCGCTTTTCGCGTTCTGCGGCGCGCGGCCGACGTAGATCACGCCGCTCGCGGTGTTAATAAAGCTGGCGCCGCTGGTGTCGAGCAAGACGCCCGCGCTGCTGTGGCTGCCGCTCGACTCCGCTACGCCGAGGTTAATCGCGCCGTTGTTGATCCCCTGGGCGTCACTTAGCCGCAGCGCATTGCCCGGTTGCGTGGTGGCGTAATTAAGCACGCCGTTATTGACGAAACGGCTGCCGCCGGTCGCCAGCACCGCGTTGCCGCTGTAGCCGAGCGTCGCCGCATCCACGCCGCTGCCGTCTGCGTTGTTAAAGAACCCGCCGTTAATTACCCCGTTATTGATGCCGGTGCTGCCCGCCAGCCGCAGCGCGCTGTTCTCATGGGCCGCCGATCCGCTGGCGGCCAGCTTGCCGTCGATAGTGGCCTTTGCGCCGTTGGTGGCGCGTACCGCGCCGCCGTCCGCATCGACCACCTCCAGCGTCGCCCCCTTCTGCACCGAGACGCTGGCGCCAGGGCCGTCGGCGCTCAGCACCGAGCGCTCACCCACCGGCAGCGTCACCTCGTCGTTGTACTCATCAGCGTCGATCACATAGGCGATGGGCGCGCCGTAGAGCGTCAGCGCCTTATTGAATTCGCCATTGTAGCTGCCCGCGCTGAGGTTGCCGCTCTGCAGCTGCTCAATCAGCCAGTCGTTGTACTGGCGCAGATCGTTGAGGCTGGCGACGTTAAACTCGCGGCTGTTGCCGTCCAGCGTGGTGACGCTGAAGGGGCCGCTGTAGTGGGCGACGTTATCCACCCACCAGGCCAGATTGTAGGTGTATTCGGTATAGGATCCGGTAAAGGCGATGCGGTTGGCCGACTGCCAGTTCATCGCGCCGCTGCCGCTGGCGGTAAAGAGCTGGCTCTGCTTCGCCGCCATGCTCCAGCCGTTGGTGGCGGCGGTGGTCGCCGCGCCCTCAACGCCGATATCGACGTTAATGGTGCCGTTGCTCACCTGCGCCACGCGGGCATCAATATATTGCTGTCCGTTAACGTTGTAGTAATTGGGCAGTTCGCTGGCGGGCGTCACCGGAGCGAGCGCGCTAATACTGGCCGAATTAAATACCTGAAGCGGATGATTACCGCCGTTGATATCGGGCACGCTAATAACATAATCTTGCGCGCCGAACGTCAGGCGATCCGCGCCGATGACGTTGTCATCGGAAATAATTCTGCCGCCTGATAAGAGTTCGCCCACGGTAATGGGACGGCCGCCATCTTCGCCCGGCTGAAAGCGTTGAATACCGCTCAGGGTTTGCGTCGATCCATTACAGACGCAAAAGACGCCTGCCTTATTGTCATTTACCAGCGGGGAAAAGGGTTTTAACGTAGCGGCCTGACTACTGGTAATGGGAAAAAGCAGCCCGGGCGCAGCCGCCAGGCTTAATAACAGCGGATTTAATTTAAACAAAGGGTTTTCCTCCAGAGAGACAGCACAGGTCCACCCGGACTTTTAGCTGTCCGGGTTGGCATTCTTTTTTTTGCCGATAACAAACGGAGAAAAGCCGCGACGGGGGCGGTCGCGCTGGCTGGTATCACACCATTTCGTCAGGAAAAGGTCTACAAAGCGTCAGTGCGATTCGCCTCAATAAAATGAGAATAAGAATAATGCCGTGCCGCACTCTGATTTATCTGGCCCGGTTATTTCAGCTGGCGGCGTTGATTACTCAGCCTTTATAAAGCGGGTTTAGTTAATATCCATAATCAAATAAGCAGCGAAGCTGTTTTGGTCTGAAAGAGAGAATTAAATTAAAGCGGGAGAAGAGAGATAATATAAACGCAGCGCAAGGGCAGCAATATTGCAGAACAGGCATAGCCAAAGCGAATCGGGCTATGCCTGCCGTTCAGGGTTGAGTATCAGGCGCTAAGATCGACCGGCTCTTTAAAGCCGCTGGCGGGCGTCAGGCCCAGATTCAGCTCCTCCAGCATCGCTTTCAGGCGGGTATGGAAGTTACGCAGCGTCTCTTCCACCTTCTGCGTGTTCTCTTTGCCCTTGATATTTGCAACGGACCAGTCGCCGTCTTTATCGAACAGACCAATATGATAAACGTAGGTAAAATGGTCTTGCTGTGCGTCCAGCTCCATCCACCAGCCCCAGAACTCACGGCTTTCCGGCGCGGGTTTGACATTGACGCAGGCGGCCAGGCAGTCGAAAAAGAACCGCGTTTCTTCACATTTCCCTTCGCGGATATACGGTCCCAGCTCGGTGAAGCGCTTAAGCAGGCGACTACGGGGATGACCACTCGGTAACGTCATGCTAATTCTCCATAAGTTTGACCGTTAGTATTAAAGCAAACCGCTGTGAATTTGCCAGCTACTGTTGTAACCGCTTTGCCAGCCAGTCGCAAACCTGATTCAGCGCGCGCTCGAAATTTGCCAGCACCGGCCTGACGCCGATCGGCAGCAGCTTGCCGTCGGCGGAAGAGCTGGCGATCAGCCGCGCATCCTCTTCCGGGCCAAAGGGATCGTTCGGCCAGTAGCCCGCCAGCATCGGCGTCGAGGTGCGGCGGCCCAGCAGCCCCTGCACCTTGAGCGAGTAGCGATTCAGTTCGGTGCGCAGCGCGCTGTCGCTGGTAAACGCCATGCCGAGGCGGCTGGCAAGCATATCCATATACATATCTGGAATGGCATCCTGCTGCTGCGCGCTGGTCAGCAGGCTGTGCACCATCGGGCCGAGCGTCGCCACGGCGCGCAGGCGCGGCGCTTCCAGATAGGCGAGCCGCACCGCGACGTTGGCGCCGAAGCGATAGCCGAACGCCGCCACGCGCTGATGATCGATCCAGGGCACGTTCGCCAGATCGCGCAGCACCTGCTGGTGCAGAAAGCTGGTGTCCTGATTAAGCCGCCACTTAACGGAAAAGCCCACCGACGGCATATCCAGCGTCAGCATGGCGATACCGCGCGGCGCGAGGTAGTCATGAAACAGGCGATAGTGATCGCTTTGCAGCGAGTCGAGGCCGCCGCACAACAGCACGGTGGGATACGGCGCCGGGGTGTTGGGCGGCATATGCAGAAAGCCGGTGATGGGGCTGCCCCCTTCGATATTAAAGCTCAGCGCCTTGAGTTCGCCCGGCAGGCGGCGCGTCGCCTCTTCATAGGCGCGGTTCGCCAGCGTCTGCGCCTGATCCGCCAGCTCGTCGCCTTTAATATAGGGATAGGCGGCCAGGCTAAAGAGGTGGGAGGCGCGCAGCCAGTGCTCGCCGGCAAGGCTGTCGTCGCGCTCTTCCTGCGCGCGCGCCTGCCAGAGGCCCGCCTGCTTCGACCACTCAAACGCCCAGTTGCCGCTGCGAAAACCGATAACGGTATCGAGCAGCGCGTCGTTGGTATGGCGCTGGTCGCTGATGGCGATACGCGCCAGCACCTCGCTGATCTCCTGTGGCGGCACGCCGCGCCATGTCCACATTAGCTTGTTGAGCATACGATACCAGCCGTGCTGGCTGCTGCCGTCCAGCGTCGCTTCGACCTCTACTTCGGCGTGGTGCTGGCGATGCACCAGCGAGGAGGTTTCGGGGTAGTTGTAGTGCGGCTTGAATAGCTCTTCGCTGAGATTTTTGCTCGACATACTCGTTTCTCCTGACGGCCCTGGCAGTGGCTAAGTGTACTGCAGCGTCAGGAGGGGCGCGAGGTGCAAAAGAGCGCAGAAAGCACAACGCCCGGCAAGCCGGGCGTTGTTAACAGGAGAAGATCAGGCGCCTTTAACGATAGGCGGAATATAGACCACGCCCATGTCCCACGGCTGTTCAATCCAGGTGTTCTGCGGGATATCCACCACGTAGTCATCAACCAGCGGGCGGCCTGCCGGCTTGGCGAAGATGGTGACGAAGTGCGCTTTAGGATACATTTCGCGGATCGCCTGCGCGGTGCCGCCGGTGTCGACCAGGTCGTCGATAACGATAAAGCCTTCGCCATCGCCTTCCGCGCGCTTGAGGACTTTCATTTCGCGCTGGTGGTCGTGGTCGTAGCTGGAGATGCAGACGGTATCGACATAGCGAATGCCAAGCTCGCGTGCCAGCAGAGAAGCAGGCACCAGGCCACCGCGGCTGACTGCGATAATGCCTTTCCACTGTTCAACAGGAAGCAGGCGCTGAGCCAGTTTGCGGGCATGAATCTGCAGCATGTCCCAGGTAACGACGTATTTTTCACTCATGAATAGCGATCCCAGCCAGTTTAATCGGCTTAAAAATGTGCAACGGGGAAAAGGTTGCGCGAGATTATAAGGATCCTCAGCGCTAAAAACCAGCATCCGAACCACCAGTTGCGGCTTTTTAGCGCGCCTGAGTACGCACCCGACGCTAACAGTGATATTCTCAGCCCCATCACGTCAGATTCGCTGACGGCGACCATTCACTGGAAACTCGCGCACACCGGCCTGGCCGGCGCACTGACACAGGAGACCTGTCGTGTCTGAATTGTCTCAGCTTTCTCCCCAACCGCTGTGGGATATCTTCGCCAAAATCTGCTCCATTCCGCACCCCTCTTTTCATGAAGAGGCGCTGGCCACCTATATTGTTGGCTGGGCGAAAGAGCAAGGTTTCTGGGTTGAGCGCGATGCGGTCGGCAATATTCTGATCCGCAAACCGGCGACCGCCGGTATGGAAAACCGCACGCCGGTAGCGCTGCAGGCGCACCTCGATATGGTGCCGCAGAAAAACAACGACACCGCCCATGACTTCACCAAAGATCCGATTCAGCCCTATATTGACGGCGAATGGGTCAAGGCGCGCGGCACCACGCTGGGCGCCGACAACGGCATCGGCATGGCCTCCGCGCTGGCGGTGCTGGCCGACAGCAGCCTGACCCACGGCCCGCTGGAGGTGCTGCTCACCATGACCGAAGAGACCGGCATGGACGGCGCTTTCGGTCTGCAGCCGAACTGGCTTCAGGCTGAGATCCTGATCAACACCGACTCGGAAGAGGAAGGCGAGATCTATATGGGCTGCGCTGGCGGCATCGACTTTATTACCACCCTGCCGCTGACGCGCGAAGCGGTTCCGGCTAACTTCGACACCCTGAAGCTGACCCTGAAAGGGCTGCGCGGCGGCCACTCCGGCGCGGATATCCATATGGGTCTCGGCAACGCCAACAAGCTGCTGGCGCGCTTCCTCGCCGCGCACGCCGCCGATCTCGATCTGCGCCTGATCGATTTCAACGGCGGTACGCTGCGTAACGCCATCCCGCGCGAAGCCTTTGCCACGCTGGCGGTCGAGAGCCATAACGTCGACGCGCTGAAAGCGGCGGCGGCGCACTTCCTGCTGGCGCTGCAGAACGAGCACGGCGTAAAAGAGAAGAACATCAACGTGGTCACCGAGCCGCTGGCGCACCAGGGCGAGGCGCTGAGCGCAGAGAGCCGCGACCGCTTCCTGAACCTGCTGAACAGCACGCCGAACGGCGTTATTCGCAACTCCGACGTGGCGAAAGGCGTGGTGGAAACCTCGCTGAACGTCGGCGTGGTGACGATGGATCACGACAAGGCGGAGATTAACTGCCTGATCCGTTCGCTGATCGACACCGGCCGCGACTATGTGGTGCAGATGCTGACCTCTCTCGGCCAGCTGGCTGGCGCGCAGACCAAACCGAAAGGCGGCTATCCGGGCTGGCAGCCAGACGCTAACTCGCCGATTATGGCGCTGACGCGTCAGACCTATATCGCGCTGTTCGACAAAACGCCGAACATCCAGGTGATCCACGCCGGTCTGGAGTGCGGCCTGTTCAAGAAGCCTTATCCGAATATGGATATGGTTTCCATTGGCCCGACCATCACCGGTCCGCACTCGCCGGACGAGCAGGTGCATATTGAGAGCGTCGGCCTTTACTGGAAACTGCTCACCACCCTGCTGAATGCGATTCCAGAAAAGTAAGCGCGGCGTAGTTCGATAAACCAGGCTCCGGCCTGGTTTTTTTATGCCCGCGCCGCGCCAGCATAAAACACCGCTTTTCACTGAGTTCCCCGCTGTAAAACACCAGAGTTATCTGGCGAGCCAGCTTTAGCCGCCAAACTATCCAGATGTCTGGATGGCTAATAAGATTTCGTGCTAGCTTATGCGCTTTCGGCTGTTGCCGCGCCTGAGACTTCAGGAAAAAATTGCGGCCAGCCAGTCACAGGGGAGCTTCAGCTGATGAGTGCCTTAAACCGCCTTGAGATGCGCAATATCTCGCTCGCATTCGGCGGATTCGCCGCGCTGACGCAGGTGGATTTCGTCACGGAAGGCCACTCGGTTCACGCGCTGACCGGCGCTAACGGCGCGGGCAAATCGACGCTGATGGCGGTGCTGTCGGGTGCGCACAGCCACTACAGCGGCGAAATCCTGCTGGACGGCGCGCCGGTGTCGATACGCAGCCCGCGCGACGCGAAACGGCTCGGCATTCATCTGGTGCAGCAGGAAGTGGATGTGGCGCTGGTGCCCCAGCTGAGCGTGGCGGAAAACATCCTGCTGGATCGGCTGGCCGAACCGGGGCACGGGTTTCGCTGGCGCGCTATCCGCCGCCAGGCGCGCGCCCTGCTGGCGCAGCTCGAGGCGAATATCGACGTCAGGCAGCTGGTGGAGCGCTGCACGCTGGCGGAGAAGCAGCAGATTTTGCTGGCGCGCGCGCTGTCGCACCACTGCCGCTTTCTGATCCTGGATGAACCGACCGCCCCGCTCGACCAGCATGAGAGCGAGCGGCTGTTCGCCGTGGTGCGCCGCCTGCAAAACAGCGGCATCGGCGTGGTGTTTATCTCACACCGTATCCATGAGCTGAAGGCGATCTGCGATCGCCTGACGGTGCTGCGCGACGGTCGCCTGATCGAGAGCGGCCCGATGGCGGCACTCAGCGGCGAGCAGATCGTTGAGAAGATGCTCGGCCATCAGCTGACCGATATCTATCCGCCGCGCCGTCCCGCCAGCGCGCAGCCGCTGCTGCTGGCGGTAGAGGGCCTGCACGACGACCGGCTGCTGCAGGATATTTCGCTGCGGCTGCATCAGGGAGAGATCCTCGGCATCGCCGGGCTGGCGGGCGCGGGTAAAACCGAGCTGTGCAAGGCGCTGTTCGGCGCCAGCAAAAGCCGCGTAACGCGCGGCGAGCTGCACGGCAGGCCGTGGCGGCCGCGCTCGCCGCACGATTCGGTGAGCCGACGCATGGCGCTGGTGCCGGAAGAGCGGCGCAAAGAGGGCATTTTTATCGACGAGCCGGTGGCGATGAACCTCAGCGTCAGCGCCGACAACAGCTTTTCGCGCTGGAGCCTGTTCGGCCACCGTCAGGCGTGGCGCTGGGCGGAAGAGGTTATTCAGCGCCTGAACGTGCGCACCACCGGCCCGGCGCAGCCGCTGCGCCGCCTCTCCGGCGGCAACCAGCAAAAAGTCGCCATCGGCAAGTGGCTGCGCAACCACGCTGACGTGCTGATTTTTGATGAGCCAACCAAAGGCGTCGACATCAAGGCGAAAACCGAACTGTTCCGTTTAATCAGCGATCTGGCGCAGGAGGGCAAAGGTGTGATCTACGCCTCCGGCGAGTTTGCCGAGCTGGTCGGGCTGTGCGACAGAATTTGCGTGCTCTGGGACGGGCGCATCGTGGCCGAGCTGGACGGGCGCGCGGCCACCGAAGAGACGCTTTTGCTCTATTCCACTGGAGGAACCCCTGCGTGAGCAGCAAAGAGATTACCCTGACCGCAGCGACGCCGCTGCGCCATCGACTGTTCGACTTCTTCTATAAGTGGGGAATGCTAATCACGGTCGCCCTGCTGATTGCCGGCTTTGGCCTCGCCTCAGAGAGTTTTCTGGAACCGAACAATATCATCAATATCCTGCGATCCATCGCCATCGTGACGGTGATCGCCGTGGGCGTGTCGGTGTCGCTGACCGTCGGCGGCTTCGATCTCTCGGTTGGCTCCACCGCCTCGCTGGCCAACGCGCTGGTGATCTCGCTGTTCGTCTGGTACGGCATGAACAGCGTTGAGGCGATTGCGCTCACCCTGGCGCTCTGTACGCTGATCGGCCTGTTCAACGCCTTCCTGATCGTCATTCTGCGCATTCCCGATATGCTGGCGACCCTCGCCACGCTGTTTATTATCCAGGGCGTGGCGATGACCTACAGCTTCGGCGGTTCCATCACGGAAAATATGGTGATGCCGAGCGGCGATATGGCGGAAGGCACGATCCCGGCGGGCTTTGGCCTGCTCGGCCAGGTGCCGGTGATCGTCATTATTATGCTGGTGGTGACGGCGGCGGCGCAGCTGGCGCTGTCGCTGACCACCCACGGCCGCCGCATGTACGCGCTGGGCGGCAACCCTGAAGCGGCGCGCCTCTCCGGCATCCGCACCACCCGCTATCGCGTGCTCGCCTATGTCATCGCCTCGCTGCTGGCGGGCCTGGGCGGCATTCTGCTGGCGTCGCGCATCGGCTCATCGCAGGTGAATGCGGGCGGAGGTTACCTGATGGACGCCGTGGCGGCCGCCTGGATCGGCCTGTCGCTGGCGGGTGCCGGCAAGCCTAACGCGCTCGGCACGCTGGTGGGCGCGGTGCTGCTCGGCGTGCTGCAAAATGGCCTGGTGATGCTCTCTGTCCCCTACTACGCCATGGATATTATTAAAGGACTGGTGCTGGCTCTGGCACTGGCAATGACCTACGTTCAGCGCCGCTAACGCTGATTAACCGGGAAATGACAATGAAAAAAATAACGCTCTCTCTGCTGACCGTCAGCCTGCTCTCCGCCAGCGCCTTCGCCGATACCCTTGTGCCGGTGCCGGCCCCCATCGCGAATCACCAGGGGCCGGTGCGCATCGCGGTGATCCGCAACCTGGGCTCTGACGACAACACCACGCAGTTTGTCGCCGGCGCCATTCAGGAGGGCCGCAAGCTGGGCTTTAAGGTCAGCACCTTCCTCAGCAACGGCGACGACGCACGCTTTCAGGACTTCGTTAATCAGGCGATTAGCCAGAAGTATGACGGCATTATTCTGTCCCACGGCAAAGCGCCCTACGCCAGCGGTCTGGTGAAGCGCGTCGCCGACGCCGGTATTAAAGTCTCGGTGTTCGATACGCCGGTTGATACGCCGCTCCCCGGCGTGACCGTCACCGCGCAGGATGACGCCTCGCTGGCGCAGTCGTCGCTTGGCCAGCTGATCAAAGACTTCAACGGCAAGGCGAATATCGTCAAGCTGTGGGTAGCTGGCTTTCCGGCGATGGAGCGCCGTCAGGTGGTCTATGAGAAGCTGCTGAAGGAGAACCCCGGCATTCATCAGCTGGAGTCGATCGGCGCGGTCTCTTCTGACGTGCAGGGCGATACCGCCAACAAGATCGGCGCGATCCTGGCGAAGTATCCGAAAGGCAAGATCGACGCGATCTGGGGCGCGTGGGACGCCTTCAGTCAGGGCGCCTATAAGGCGCTGCAGGAGAACGGCCGCACCGAGATCAAACTCTACAGCATTGACGTCTCTAATCAGGATCTGCAGCTGATGCGTGAGAAAAACAGCCCGTGGGTGCAGACCGTGGCGGTCGATCCGAAAACCATCGGCGCGGTAAATATGCGTCTGGTGGCGAACAAGATCGCCGGTGAAACCACGCCCGCCACCTACGATTTCAAAGGCGCGTCGATCTCTCAGCAGCAGCTGAATAGCCAGCAGGGGGCGATCAACGTCGCGTCGCTGAATAAGATTGTGCCCGGCTGGGGCGGCAACAACGATTTCGTCGCGCCCTGGTTCGCCACGCTGGAAGCGAAGTATAAGAAGTAAAACAGAAAGCGGCCTGAAGGCCGCTTTTTTACTGTAGTGCGCCGCCGACCTTCAGCGTCGCCGCGATATTTCTCGCCGCCAGCCGCAGATTGGTTTCCGCGTTTGCCAGCGCCTCCTCCAGCGTACAGATGCTGTAAAGCACGCTGAATACCGCGTCCAGACCGTGCTGATGCACGACGCCAACGTCCGCCGTCAGGCTGCCGGCAATGCCAATCACCGGCTTGTTAAACTGTTTCGCCACCTGCGCCACGCCAATCGGCACCTTGCCGTTGATGCTCTGGCTGTCGATGCGTCCTTCGCCGGTGATCACCAGCGAGGCGTCTCTGACCTGCTCCGCCAGCCCCAGCGCCTCGGTGACAATCTCGATGCCGCGCCGCAGATCCGCCTGGCAGAAGGCATGCAGCGCCGCGCCCATGCCGCCCGCCGCGCCGCCGCCGGGAATATGCAGCACGTCGATATCGAGATCGCGCTGAATAATCGCCGCGTAGTGCGCCAGCGCGCTGTCCAGCTGCCTGACCAGCTGCGGCGTCGCCCCTTTTTGCGGGCCGAAGATGGCCGATGCGCCGTCGTGGCCGGTCAGCGGGTTGGTGACGTCGCACGCCACTTCGAAACGGCACTGCCGCACGCGCGCGTCCAGCCCGCTGATATCGATCTTCGCCAGCGCCGGCAGCGCGCCGCCGCCGAAGCCGATCTCGCTCCTCTGGGCATCCAGCAGCTGCGCGCCCAGCGCCTGCATCATGCCCGCGCCACCGTCGTTGGTGGCGCTGCCGCCGATGCCGATAATGATATGCCCGACGCCCTTGTCCAGCGCGCTCTTGATCAGTTCGCCGGTGCCGTACGAGGTGGTGGTCAGGGGATCGCGCTGCGCGGCGGGCACCAGCTCCAGCCCGCTGGCGGCCGCCATTTCGATAAAGGCGGTGCGCGCGTCGCCGGAAAGGCCGTAGAAGGCGTCAACCGGCGCGCCGAGCGGTCCGGTCACGCGCAGGTTAACGATACTCCCCGCCGTCGCCGCTACCATCGCCTCAACCGTGCCTTCGCCGCCGTCGGCAACCGGTATCTTTACGTAGGTGGCGTCAGGAAAAATCTCGCGGAAGCCCGCTTCAATCGCGGTTGCCACGCCTGAGGCGGATAAACTCTCTTTGTATGAATCCGGTGCGATTACGATTTTCATAGGCAATCCAGGCGCTGTTGATAGACGATTCATCATCCCTGATGGCGCGCTGCGGCGGCCGCGCCGACCGCCGCAACGCGTTAACGGGTTATCTCAACTTTGGCTAATTTTTCATAATAGCAGGCCAGCGCGCTGTGGTCGGCGTTGCCCTGCCCGTCGTTGCGCAGCGCCTGCATCATCTCCATCACTGCGGCGGTGAGCGGAAGATGGGCGCCGATGCCGTGCGAAGTATCGAGCGCGTTCGCCAGATCCTTGATATGCAGGTCGATGCGGAAGCCCGGCTTGAAGTTGCGATCCAGCACCATCGGCGCTTTGGCGTCGAGCACGGTGCTGCCCGCCAGGCCGCCGCGGATCGCCTGATAGACCAGCTCAGGATTGACGCCCGCTTTCGTCGCCAGCGACAGCGCTTCCGACATCGCCGCGATATTGAGCGCTACGATGACCTGGTTCGCCAGCTTGGTGACGTTGCCCGCGCCGATATCGCCGGTGTGTACCACCGATCCCGCCATCGCCTTCATAATGTCGTAGCAGCGGTCGAAGGTCTCTTTGTCACCGCCCACCATCACGGAGAGCGTGCCTTCGATCGCTTTCGGCTCGCCGCCGCTCACCGGCGCGTCGAGCATCTTAATTCCCTTCTCCGCCAGCGCGTCATGCACCTCGCGGCTGGCGAGCGGCGCGATAGAGCTCATATCGATAACAATCAGCCCCGGCTTTGCGCCGTCGATAATGCCGTTTTCGCCCAGGCACACCTCTTTCACCTGCGGTGAGTTGGGCACCATGGTGATCACCACGTCAACCTGCTCCGCCACCTCTTTCGGCGATCTCGCCACGGTCGCGCCCAGCGCGGTCAATTCCGCCTCGTTGCTGGCGTTGTGGTCGCGCACCACCAGCGAGTAACCGGCTTTCACCAGGTTTTTACTCATTGGTTTGCCCATAATGCCGAGGCCGATAAATCCAATTTTCATTGCCTTTCCTCTCTGTCAGTTACAGCTTAAATTTGTCGCACAGCGCCTGGGTGGCGTTGCGGAAAACCCCTAAATCGCTGCCTACGGCAACAAAGCTGGCGCCCCATTCAAGATAGCGGCGCGCGTCCGCCTCGACCGGTGCCAGGATGCCGCTCGGCTTGCCTGCCGCGCTGGCGCGCTCGAAGATATGCTTAATCACCTTCAGCACCTCCGGGTGGGCAGGCTGGCCGAGATAGCCCAGCGCGGCGGAGAGATCCCCCGGCCCGACAAAGATGCCGTCAACGCCGTCAACCGCGGCGATAGCGTCGATGTTGTCGACCGCCTGCTGGGTTTCGATCTGCACCAGCAGCGTAATATTGTCGTTTACCGTGGCGTTGTAATCCGGCAGCGTGCCGTACATATTGCTGCGGTGCGACACCGAGACGCCGCGAATGCCGGCGGGCGGATAGCGGGTCGAGGCCACGGCGCGCAGCGCCTCCTCTTCCGTTTCCACAAACGGGATCAGAAAGTTGTAGAAACCAATATCGAGCAGGCGCTTGATAATCACCGGCTCGTTGCAGGGCGGACGCACCACCGGCGCGCTGACGCTGCCCTTGAGCGCCATCAGCTGCGGCACAAAGGTGGTGATATCGTTGGGGGCATGTTCGCCGTCCAGCACCAGCCAGTCGAAACCGGCCAGGCCGAGCACTTCGGTGGTAATAGGGTTGGCCAGCGCGCACCAGCTGCCAATCAGGGTTTCGCCTGCCAGCAGGCGACGGCGAAACGTGTTCGGCCAGGCTCTGTTACTCATCATCTCTTCTCCCGTTACGGCGCTCCCAGCCGGGAGCGCAAAAATTAGCGCACCAGACAGGGACGTTTATTGTCGAAGGTCCAGTTCGGCACGAGGAACTGCATCGCCTGCGCATCGTCGCGCGCGCCTAGCCCATGTTTTTGATAGAGCGCGTTGGCCTGCATCACCTGATCCATATCCAGCTCGACGCCCAGCCCTGGCTTCTGCGGCACCTGCACCATGCCGCCTTTGATCTGCAGCGGCTCTTTGGTCAGGCGCTGGTTGCCTTCCTGCCAGATCCAGTGGGTATCGATAGCGGTGATGGCGCCCGGCGCGGCGGCCGCGACGTGGGTGAACATCGCCAGCGAGACGTCAAAGTGGTTGTTGGAGTGCGAGCCCCAGGTCAGGCCGAAGTCGTGACACATCTGCGCCACGCGCACCGAGCCCTGCATGGTCCAGAAGTGCGGATCGGCCAGCGGAATATCCACCGACTGCAGCGACAGCGTATGGCCCATCTGCCGCCAGTCGGTGGCGATCATATTGGTGGCGGTCGGCAGCCCGGTGGCGCGGCGGAACTCCGCCATCACTTCGCGTCCCGAATAGCCCTGCTCGGCGCCGCACGGATCTTCCGCATAGGCCAGCACCCCTTTCAGCTGCTTGCCGAGCAGGATCGCCTCGTTCAGCGACCAGGCGCCGTTGGGATCGAGCGTAATGCGCGCCTCCGGGAAGCGCTTCGCCAGCGCCGTCACCGCTTCCGCCTCTTCGCCGCCGCGCAGTACGCCGCCCTTGAGCTTGAAGTCGTTAAAGCCGTACTTGTCGTATGCCGCCTCGGCCAGCCGCACCACGGCCTCTGGCGTCAGCGCCTCTTCGTGGCGCAGGCGATACCAGTCGCAGCGCTCATCCTCCTGGCTCTGGTAGGGCAGCGCGGTTTTCTTACGGTCGCCGATGTAGAACAGGTAGCCGAGCATCTCGACGCGGTCGCGCTGCTGCCCGTCACCCAGCAGCGTGGCGACGTTCACCTGCAGATGCTGGCCCAGCAGGTCGAGCAGCGCCGCCTCAATGCCGGTGACGACGTGGATCGTGGTGCGCAGGTCAAAGGTCTGGCTGCCGCGTCCCGATGCGTCGCGGTCAGCGAAGGTGCTGCGCACCAGGCTAAGAACGTTTTTGTACTCGCCGACCGTTTTGCCGATCACCAGCGCCGCCGCCTCTTCCAGCGTCTGGCGGATCCGCTCGCCGCCGGGGATTTCGCCTACGCCGGTATGGCCCGCGTTATCCTTAATAATGACGATATTTCGGGTGAAAAAAGGCGCGTGTGCGCCGCTCAGGTTGAGCAACATGCTGTCATATCCGGCTACCGGAATAACCTGCATCGCTGTGACTTTTGGTGTCGAACTCATCTCCTGCTCCTTACACTGTGGCGCGGCCGAATGCCGGGCGCTTGCGGTCGAACGTCCAACCGGGAATCAAATACTGCATGGCGGTGGCGTCGTTACGCGCGCCCGCCGGCAGCGAGTTATAGAGGTCGTTGGCCTGGCGCAGCCGATCCCAGTCCAGCTCGACGCCCAGCCCCGGCGAGTCGGGAACGGCGATTTTACCGTTGCGGATCTGCAGCGGCTCTTTGGTCAGGCGCTGGTCGCCCTCCTGCCAGATCCAGTGGGTATCGAGCGCGGTCGGATTGCCCGGCGCAGCGGCGCCGACGTGGGTGAACATCGCCAGCGAAATATCGAAGTGGTTATTGGAGTGGCAGCCCCAGGTAAGCCCCCACTCGTCGCAGAGCTGCGCCACGCGCACCGCGCCGCTCAGCGTCCAGAAGTGCGGATCGGCCAGCGGAATATCGACCGCGTTGAGCATCACCGCATGGTTCATCTCGCGCCAGTTGGTGGCGATCATATTGGTAGCGACAGGCAGCCCGGTAGCGCGGCGGAACTCCGCCATCACCTCGCGGCCGGAATAGCCCTGCTCCGCGCCACACGGATCTTCGGCGTAGGTCAGCACCTCCCCCATGCCTTTACAGAGGCGGATCGCCTCGTCCAGATGCCAGGCCCCGTTGGGATCGACAGTAATGCGCGCCTCGGGAAAGCGCCGTTTCAGCGCCGCTGCGGATTCCATCTCCTGCTCGCCCGGCAGCACGCCGCCTTTGAGTTTGAAATCCTTAAAGCCATATTTGTCCTGCGCCGCCTCGGCCAGGCGCACTACCGCTTGCGGCGTCAGCGCCTCCTGATGACGCAGGCGATACCAGTCGTGGTCGCCGCTCTCCCCGCTCAGGTAGGGCAGATCGGTTTTGCGGCGGTCGCCGATATAGAAGAGATAGCCGAGCACCGTTACCTCGTCGCGCTGCTGGCCGGGGCCAAGCAGATCCGCCACCGGCACGCCGAGGCACTGGCCAAGCAGATCGAGCAGCGCCGCCTCCAGCGCGGCGACCGCGTTGACGCGCAGTTCAAAGGTCCAGGCGCCCTTGCCGAAGGTATCGAAGTCGGCCGACTGGTTGCCTTTGTGCACCTGCTGCACCAGCCGGTTCATGCGCGCCACCTGCTGCCCCTCGACCTGCGGGATCGCCTCGACCAGCGTCTGGTAGATGGTGTCACCGCCGGGCGCTTCGCCGACGCCGGTATGCCCCGCGCTGTCGGTCAGCACGACGATATTGCGGGTAAAACAGGCGTTATGCGCGCCGCCGATATTCAGCAGCATGCTGTCATATCCGGCGACCGGGACCACCTGCATGCGGGTGACGATCGGCGAGCTTTGCGTAGACATACTTTCTCCTTATCCGCGCGGTTTCAGTTCGATACGTTTGATATCGCCTGCAATCACCAGGAAGCTGAACGCGGCGACGAACGCATGGATGCCGACATAGATCAGCGCCCCTTCAAACGAGCCGCTGCTGGCGATGATATAGCCGATAGCGATAGGCGTAACGATGCCGGATAAGTTGCCGAACATATTGAACAGGCCGCCGCTCAGGCCGCTGATCTCTTTCGGCGCGGTGTCCGCCATTACCGCCCAGCCCAGCGCGCCGATGCCTTTGCCGAAGAAGGCGAGCGCCATAAAGAACACCACCACCCATTCGGTATCGCTGTAGTTACACATCACCATGCTGATCGAGAGCAGCATGCCGAGCACGATAGGCGTTTTGCGCGCAATATTGAGCGAGCCGGTTTTCCGCATCAGGTAATCGGAAATAACGCCGCCCAGCACCCCGCCGAGGAAGCCGCACACCGCCGGAATCGAGGCGATCATCCCCGCTTTCAGAATCGACATGCCGCGCGCCTGCACCAGATAGACCGGAAACCAGGTGATAAAGAAATAGGTGAGCGCGTTGACGCAGTACTGGCCGAGATAGATACCCAGCATCATGCGCGAGGAGAGTAGCTGTCTGATCTGGAACCACTTCTCATCCCAGCTCACTTTCTGCTGCGTCTTTTTCGCGTCCATATTGATCAGCGCGCCGCCCTGCTCCATATACTCCAGCTCGGCTTTGTTCACGCCGGGATGGTCGTTTGGATCGTGGATCACTTTCAGCCAGATAAAGCTGAGAATGATGCCGAGACCGCCCATAAACCAGAACACGTGCGCCCAGCCCACTTCGGCCACCAGCCAGCCCATAATCGGCGCAAAAATAACCGTGGCGAAATATTGCGCGGAGTTGAAAATCGCCACCGCGGTGCCGCGCTCCTGCGCCGGGAACCAGGCGGCAACGATGCGGCTGTTGCCGGGAAATGAAGGGGCCTCGGCCAGGCCGACCATAAAGCGCAGCAGAAACAGCGAAACGACAATGCCGAAGCCGCTGAAGATATCGACAAAGCCCTGCAGCAGCGTAAAGAGCGACCAGGTAAAGATGCTCCAGAAGTAGACGCGTTTAGAGCCGAAGCGGTCCAGCAGCCAGCCGCCCGGGATCTGGCCGATAACATAGGCCCAGGAGAACGCCGAGAAGATATAGCCGAGTCCCACCGAGTCCAGGCCGATATCTTTCGACATGGCGGAGCCGGCGATGGAAATGGTGGCGCGGTCGCCGTAGTTGAACGAGGTGACGATAAACAACATCACCACGATCCAGTAGCGGGCGTTGGTGCGCTTCTGCACCGCTTCCGCCGTCTGGCTGTAACTATTCATGATGCACTCCTGAAATATAGCGTTCGCTACATTCGCTCTGACTGCATACACATCGCGTTGGGTATCAGAGAGAAGTCGGGTTAAACACGGCGATTTTTTATAGGGGCAAACCGATAGTGCGTCGTGACGAATAACCTAACGTCGAATAACGAAAGCC
This sequence comes from Pantoea sp. ACRSC, assembly GCF_022346785.1. Lineage (NCBI taxonomy): Bacteria > Pseudomonadati > Pseudomonadota > Gammaproteobacteria > Enterobacterales > Erwiniaceae > Pantoea > Pantoea sp. ACRSC. The sequence goes on along the minus strand of NZ_JAKRNN010000015.1, from coordinate 78,672 downwards.
AGTATAGGAATGACAACAGGCGGAGGCACTGGAAGAACGCCTGACAATTAAGCCTCTGGGACACGCATTGTCTGGCAGTTGCACAGCCGACTGCGGCGCGCCTCACGGAACCCGCTTTTTTCAGCCAGTAATGGCGATTTATTAAGCAGCGGCGGACGCCTTTGTGAGACTCTTCACTTGCTTTTGGAGAAGCGAACCAAAAAGCAGCGTAAATGCGCGCAAATGCCGGTCAGTTGCACAATGCGGGCGACAACCGGGGTTCATATACTAAGGCTGGCAAATCTGATGTGCGTCATGAAGAACGATAATGCGCCGCCACGTACGGCGCGCCCGGCTGCTGACAAAGCCTGCTCGGGCACGGGATTAATCATTTGCGTATGCATGACTGGAAGGTGAGCGATGAACCGAATTCTGAATGAGCCGCCGCTCTGTATCAAAGTCCATGAAGATGACAATGTCGCTATCGTGGTCAATAGCCAGGGCCTGCCGGCAGGCACCACCTTTCCCGATGGACTGACGCTGACGGAACATGTTCCGCAAGGGCATAAAGTCGCCCTCGCCGCGATTCCGCAGGGGGCGGCCATCCTCCGCTATGGCGAAACGATCGGCTATGCGCTGCGCGATATCGCCCAGGGGAGCTGGATCGACGAGTCGCTGGTTATGCTGCCTGAAGCGCCGCCGCTCGCCAGCCTGCCGCTGGCGACCAACGTGCCGCCGGAGCTGCCGCCGCTGGAGGGCTACACCTTTGAAGGCTACCGCAACGCGGACGGCAGCGTCGGCACGCGCAACCTGCTCGGCATTACCACCAGCGTACACTGCGTGGCGGGCGTGGTGGACTACGTGGTGCAGATTATCGAACGCGACCTGCTGCCGAACTATCCGAACGTCGATGACGTCGTGGCGCTAAACCACCTGTACGGCTGCGGCGTGGCGATTAACGCGCCGGCGGCGGTGGTGCCGATTCGCACTATTCATAACCTGGCGCTGAACGCTAACTTCGGCGGCGAAATCATGGTAGTGAGCCTCGGCTGCGAGAAGCTGCAGCCGGATCGTCTGCTGACCGGCACCCCCGACGTGCAGGCGATTTCACTCGACGAAAGCGATATTGTGCGCCTGCAGGATGAGCGCCATATCGGCTTCGGCGCGATGGTGGAGGAGATCCTCAGCGTAGCGAAAAGGCACCTTGAGCGACTCAACCGCCGCCAGCGTGAAACCTGCCCCGCCTCCGCGCTGATCGTCGGCACGCAGTGCGGCGGCAGCGACGCCTTTTCCGGCGTCACCGCCAATCCCGCCGTGGGCTTCGCCTCCGATCTGCTGGTGCGCTGCGGCGCGACGGTGATGTTTTCCGAAGTGACAGAAGTGCGCGACGCTATCCATCTGCTGACGCCGCGCGTTATTAATGAAGAGGTCGGCAGGCGGCTGCTGGAGGAGATGGCGTGGTATGACGACTATCTCGATCAGGGCCAGACTGACCGCAGCGCCAACCCCTCGCCCGGCAATAAAAAAGGCGGGCTGGCGAACGTGGTGGAAAAAGCGCTGGGATCGATCGCCAAATCGGGCCGCAGCGCGATTGTCGAAGTGCTGTCGCCCGGCCAGCGACCGACGCGGCGCGGCCTGATCTACGCCGCTACTCCCGCCAGCGATTTCGTCTGCGGCACGCAGCAGATGGCGTCGGGGATTACGCTGCAGGTCTTTACCACCGGACGCGGCACCCCTTACGGACTGGCGGCGATTCCGGTGATCAAGATGGCGACGCGCAACGCGCTGGCCGATCGCTGGCACGATTTAATGGATATTAACGCCGGCACTATCGCCACGGGAGAAGAGACCATTGAGCAGGTCGGCTGGCGGCTCTTTCACTTGATACTGGACATCGCCAGCGGCCGCCAGCAAACCTGGTCAGATCGCTGGGGCATTCGCAACCAGCTGGCGGTGTTCAATCCGGCGCCGGTGACCTGACAGCGAGGCGCGCTGCGCTGCGGCGGCGCGCGGTTAACTCAAAGCTGTTTTCCCCAGGCTTCAACCCAGGGCGACGTGACCGTCTCCGGCTCAGGATCTTCGGTAGCGTCCACCAGCAGCACCTCGCCGACGCGCTGCGCGTGCTGCTCCTGCAACAGCGCGTCAAAGGTTTTGCCCGCGCCGCAAAAGTGGTCGTAGCTGCTGTCGCCCAGCGCGATCACGCCGTAACGCAGCGTCGGCTGATAGCCCAGCTTATCTTTCACGTCGTGATAGAGCGCGGCGATATTGTCCGGGAAATTGCCCTGCCCGGTGGTCGAGGTGATCACCAGCGCGACATCGCTGCTGTAGCCCTGCCACTGCGCTAAGGTCGGATCGTCATAAACCGCCACGTCGTGCCCCTGCGCCTGTAAAATCGGCTGCGCCTCTTCCGCCACCAGCAGCGCGTTACCGTATACCGTACCTACAAAAATGCCAATCTTCGCCATGTGCCTGCTCCTTAAGCTGAGCTGCTATCCTCGCCTGCCGCGTCGGCAAACTCAAGTCCTGCGGCGGCGAACGCCGCCTGCCAGCCAAACGCGTCGGCCAGCCCGCGCCATATCCCGTCCAGGCCGGCGCGGATCACCAGCGGTTCGCCGGTCACCGGGTGCGTCAGCGCCAGGCTGCTGGCGTGCAGCATCAGGCGATCGGCACCGAAATGCTGCGCCGCGCCGCGATTCTGCCGCAGATCGCCGTGGGTGGTATCGCCGATAATCGGGTGGCGCAGGTGCGCCATATGGCGGCGCAGCTGGTGCTTGCGGCCCGTGCGCGGCGAGAGCTGCATCAGGCTGTAGCGCGCGCTCGGATAGCGCCCGATAGCCACCGGCATCTCCGCCCAGGCGAGCGCCTGATAGTCGGTCACCGCCGGCTGCGGCGCACGCGCTTCCGTGGCGAATTTATCGGCGATCTTGTCCAGCTCCTCTACCAGCGGGTAGTCGAGCGTGCCGCTCTCCTGCAGCCAGCCGCGCGTTACCGCGTGATAGGTTTTCTGCATCTGATGATGCTCAAACTGCTGCGACAGCAGGCGCCCCACTTCGCTGGAGAGGCCCATCAGCAGCACGCCCGAGGTGGGGCGATCGAGGCGATGCGCGGTAAAGACGTGCTGGCCTATCTGATCGCGCACCGTCTGCATGACCACCACTTTTTCTTTGCGATCCAGCCAGCTGCGATGCACCAGCCAGCCGGCGGGCTTGTTGACCGCCACCAGCCACTCATCCTGATAGATAATCTCCAGCATCAGGCGCGATCGTCCATAAACAGCGCATCGAGCTGGGTCAGGCTATGCAGGATCGGCCCATGGCCCGGCGTAGCGGCGGTCAGCGCGACTTCAAAATAGGGGGCGATAGCGAAATTTTGCGGCAGCGGCTGCTGCGCGGCAATAAGCGCCCGCATGCGCGGGATAAGAACCCACTGCAGCCACTCAAGCGGCTCCAGCGTGTCGAGACAGAAAGGCTGGCTGCTGGCGAGCGCGCTGGCGGACGGGGGCGTCTCCTGCCAGTGATGGTGATCGCGCAGCAGCGCTTCAAGCTGCTCCAGCCGTTGTAACAGTAAAAGGGTCATACGCCACCTCCAGCGAGCGGTAAATTGGGGCGGCAAGCATACCACCGCCGAACGCGCGCGCAAAAAAAGGGAGCACTGTTAAAACAGTGCTCCCGGTTCGTTTGCAGCTTTCCCGCTACTTTGATGCTCCCTGCTCATCCGTGACAACTTTTCCTGCGCGCTATCCTGCGCTTATCATCCCGATAATTCCTTTGGCTTCCGGGCCCACCGCGCATCATGTGCGGCTCTCGTTCTCCTTCCTGGAGGTGTCCCTGACTCTTTCCTGAGTGTCCTGCTTCATCCTGAAGCCTTCCGTGTGACGTAAACTCCGTTACGTTCCCGCCTCCTGGCATGACGTATCCTGACGCTATCTTCAATCCTCTGGCTTCCTGCCAACTGCTGACTATTCTGTCAGAGGCGGCTGAATAAACAAGATACTTAACAGCGTTACCTTATTTGTTTATAGACCAAATTTAGGAGTAATGCCATTAAGTCAATGATTCACAATCTTTTTACATTGCGGACTTCTGGATGGCCCTTGAGAAAAATGCCAATCTCTCACAGCATATGTAAGAGATATCTCACAATGCCACTAGCGATTATCTGCAAATGCCGGCATAACCACCTGTAAACCCTTAAGAAAGGTCTGAGTGTTTTCCGCCAGCACTTCTCGCTTTTGAGTACCGGGCTGTTCAAGAATAACTTCCCCGGTCAGATTGCAAACCGAGACGATCTCCTGCTCCGATTCGGTGGCAGCGATAAAGAGCGTCGGCGTCTGCTTTAAACGGCGCTTCATAATCAGATGTCCTATCAGGTTCTCCTGCAGCCGCAGGAAATCCTCTTCGCTCCAGACCTGCAGCAGCGACAACTCGAGCTGCCCCAGGCGCGCCGTCATATCGCCCGCGAACTGCGCGGTGTAAAAGGCGGCAATATCCTCCTGCAGCCGGATATCCAGCGCGCGCTCTACCGCTTCCAGCGTGGCAGGCAGGGTAAAGGGCTGCGGCTGCCACCATACCTCGTCAGCCTGAGTAGCGATAATACAGGGCGACGGCACGCCACAGAGCGCCTGGCTGGCGGGCGCGTGGCCGGTGCGCTGTTGCCAGGCGTCGCAGTAGCGGGCGGTAAATTCGCGCAGGGCATCGACAGTCTGTTGCATCTCTCTTTTTCTCACGTCTGATGGGTTACACTTATCTACTTTGTTTTGTATCACGGGTAACCGCTATGTCTTTATATGAAAAGGATCGGGCGCTGAGCAACCTGACCCTGGGCAAACCCACAGCCTATCACGATCAATACGATCCCAGCCTGCTTCAGGCGGTGCCGCGCAGCCTGAACCGCACGCCGCTGGGGCTGACGCCCGATGCGCTGCCCTTTAGCGGCGCGGATATCTGGACGCTTTACGAACTCTCCTGGCTTAACAGCAAGGGCGTGCCGCAGGTGGCGCTGGGCGAAGTGGTGCTGAACGCCACCAGCGAACATCTTATCGAGTCGAAGAGCTTTAAGCTTTACCTTAACAGCTTCAACCAGACGCGCTTCGCCGACTGGGGCGACGTGCGCCAGACGCTGGAGCGCGATCTCAGCGCCTGCGCGCAAGGCGAGGTCAGCGTGGCGCTGTTCCGCCTGAGCGAAGTAGAGGGCCAGCCCATCGGTCAGTTTAGCGGCTACTGCATTGACGAGCAGGATATTGAGATAAGCGACTACAGCTTTAATGCCGACTACCTGGCCAGTGCGGCGGGCAGTGAAACAGTGGAAGAGACGCTGGTCAGCCATCTGCTGAAGTCCAACTGCCTGATTACCAACCAGCCCGACTGGGGCTCGGTGATGATCCGCTACAAAGGCCCGCGCATCGACCGCGAGGCGCTGCTGCGCTACCTCATCTCTTTCCGCCAGCACAATGAGTTTCACGAGCAGTGCGTGGAGCGCATCTTTAACGACCTGCTGCGCTTCTGTCAGCCGCAGCAGCTCACCGTCTATGCGCGCTACACGCGCCGCGGCGGCCTGGATATTAATCCGTGGCGCAGCAACGTGCCCTTTACGCCGGGATATTCCCGCCTGGTGCGTCAGTAGCTTTGCGAGGCCTCTCGCAGGCTGCGCGTCAAAGGTTGCGTTCCTCTTGAGCATTCAGGGTCGACAAGGCACTCTGGTGAAGGCGGCGATCGGAGGATCGCCGACCAAGGGATTTTCGCCACCGCAACGGCGGTGTCATTAGTCACCCAGGCGGGTGTAACGGAGTTCATTTGATTACGCATATCAGCCCTCTTGGCTCAATGGATCTGCTCTCTCAGCTGGAAGTCGACATGCTCAAGCGCACGGCGAGCAGCGACCTTTACCAGCTGTTCCGCAACTGCTCCCTTGCCGTCCTGAATTCAGGCAGCCAGACCGACAGCAGTCACGAGCTGCTTTCCCGCTTTGAAAATTTCGACATCAACGTGCTGCGCCGCGAGCGCGGCGTTAAGCTGGAACTGATCAATCCGCCGGAAGAGGCGTTTGTTGACGGACGTATTATCCGCTCGCTGCAGGCCAACCTGTTCGCCGTGCTGCGCGACATTCTGTTTGTTAACGGCCAGCTGGCGATCGCCGGCATGGAAGAGGCGCCGCCGGATGATTCGGCGCATATCACCAACCAGGTTTTCTCTATCCTGCGCAACGCGCGCGCGCTGCATATCGGGGAGTATCCGAATACCGTCGTCTGCTGGGGCGGCCACTCCATCAACGCGGTGGAGTATCAGTACTGCCGCAACGTCGGCACCCAGCTGGGCCTGCGCGAGCTGAATATCTGCACCGGCTGCGGGCCAGGCGTAATGGAGGCGCCGATGAAAGGCGCGGCGGTGGGCCATGCGCAGCAGCGCTACCGCGACAGCCGCTTTATCGGCCTGACCGAGCCGTCGATTATCGCCGCCGAGCCGCCGAATCCGCTGGTGAACGAACTTATCATCATGCCGGATATCGAAAAACGTCTGGAAGCCTTTGTGCGCATCGCGCACGGCATCATTATTTTCCCGGGCGGCGTGGGCACCGCGGAAGAGCTGCTCTATCTGCTGGGCATTATGATGAACCCGCAGAACCACGAGCAGGTGCTGCCGCTGATCCTCACCGGCCCGCAGGAGAGCGCCGACTACTTCCACGTACTGGATGACTTTATCGTTAATACGCTGGGCGAAGCGGCGCGCCGCCACTACAAGATCATTATCGACGACGCTGCCGAAGTGGCGCGCCTGATGAAAAAAGCGATGCCGCAGGTGAAAGAGTATCGCCGCGAAACGGGCGACGCCTACAGCTTTAACTGGTCGATCCGTATCTCGCCCGATCTGCAGAAGCCGTTTCTGCCGACCCATGAAAATATGGCCAACCTTAATCTCTACACCAGCCAGCCGGCGGAGCAGCTGGCGGCGGATCTGCGTCGCGCCTTCTCCGGTATCGTCGCCGGGAACGTAAAAGAGATCGGCATACGGGAAATTCGTGAGAAAGGGCCCTATAAGCTGCACGGCGAGCCGGACATTATGCGCCGCATGGATGAACTGCTGCAGGGCTTTGTCGCCCAGCACCGCATGAAGCTGCCGGGCACCGCCTATATCCCCTGCTACGAAATCATTAAATAAACCGCAAGGAAGGCAGCCCTGAGGGGCTGCCGTTTAGCTTATGTCATTTCACCTTCTTATTGTGGACGCGCTCAACCTGATCCGTCGTCTGCACGCAGTACAGGGATCGCCCTGCGTCGAGGGTTGCGTCGCGGCGCTGCGCCAGCTTCTGGGGCATACGCAGCCGACCCACGCCGTGGCGGTATTCGACAGCGAACAGCGTCACCAGGGCTGGCGTCATCAGCTGCTGCCGGACTATAAAAGCGGCCGGCCGCCTATGCCGGAAGATCTGCATGCCGAACTGCCCGCGCTGCAGGAGGCGTTTCGCCGCGTCGGCGTCAGCTGCTGGATCGCCGAGGCGGATGAAGCGGACGACCTGGCCGCCACGCTGGCGGTAAAAATGGCGCAGGCGGGCCATCAGGCGACCATCGTCTCAACCGATAAAGGCTACTGCCAGCTGCTGGCGCCGCAGATCCGCATCCGCGACTACTTTCAAAAGCGCTGGCTGGATCTGCCCTTTATCGAAAATGAGTTCGGCGTCGCGCCGCAGCGGCTGCCCGATTACTGGGGGCTGTGCGGCATCAGCAGCAGCAAGATCCCCGGCGTGGCGGGCATCGGCCCGAAGAGCGCGAAAACGCTGTTGCAGACCTTCGAAAACCTGGAGGTGCTCTATGCGCGGCTTGATGAGGTGCCGGAAAAATGGCGCGCGAAGCTGATCGCGGGCCGCGAGTCGGCCCTTCTCAGCCGACAGGTGGCGATGCTGAAGCAGGATCTGGTGTTGCAGGGAAATCTGAAAACGCTGCGCTATGAAGGCCAGGCGACGCCGCGCCCGGCCTGACGCTTAGCGTTCGTCGCGGCGGCCGGGAATGGCGCCCCAGATGCGGCGGATATGCACCGTCACCTCTTCGCGGTCGTGGTAGAGCTGGCGGGCGCGGATCTGCGCGTTGATGCCCTGCGCCTTTAGCGCCTCGTCGATCATCGCCAGATTCTGCGTTACCTCTTCGTAGCGCTTTTTCATCGGCAGCTTGAGGTTAAAGATCGCCTCGCGGCACCAGCCGTTGATCAGCCATTCGGTCATCAGGCTGGCGACGCGCACCGGCTTCTCTACCATGTCGCACACCAGCCAGTCGTTGTTGCGCGTCGGGCGAAACTTAAAGCCATCCTCGCGGCAGTGCGTGACCTGTCCGGTCTCCATCAGGCTCGGCGCCATCGGGCCGTTATCTACCGCGTCAACCCACATGCTGCGCTTCACCAGCTGATAGGTCCAGCCGCCGGGGCAGGCGCCGAGATCGACCGCGTGCATGCCGCCCGCCAGACGCTCGTCCCACTCGTCGGCAGGAATAAAGACGTGAAACGCCTCTTCCAGCTTCAGCGTCGAGCGGCTCGGCGCATCGGCCGGGAACTTCAGGCGCGGAATGCCCATATAAAACGGCGAGTTGTTGCCAACGACAGAGTAGCCGACATAGCAGGCGCCGGGCGCAATAAAGAAGACGTGCACCACCGGACGCTTCGGGCTTTCGTAGTTAAGCAGAATGCCCGCTTCGCGCAGGCTGGCGCGCAGCGGTACGGTAAACTTGCGGCAAAACTTCGTCAGCTCTTTTGCGTCGTTGGTGTCCGGCACCTCGACGCGCAGCTCGCCGCCCTTCTCCACCACGCCGGTCAGCATGCCGACAATCGGCGCGATGCGATCGTCCGGCGGCAGATCTTTCAGCAGCTCGCCGACCACCAGCATCTGGCGGGCAAAGATCAGCCTCTCAAAAGGCAGCTCGCGCACCAGGCGATCCGCCTCTTCGTGCTGATAGCATTCGAACAGCACATAGCCGCTGTTCTCTTTTACCCGCGGGAAGCCGTAGATTTCACGCTCGGCGGCAGCGGCGGCGATTTCCGCGGCGCACTCTTTTTCAAAACCGGGACGGCAATAGAGTAAAACTTTATTCATGGCGATCTGCCTTTCGTTTAAGACGCAGCGCGCCAATCAACATCAGAAACCAGCCGACCAGGAAACAGAGCCCGCCGACCGGCGTAACAAAAACCCAAAACTTCAGATGCGACAGCGCCAGAGAGTAGAGGCTGCCGCTGAACAGCACGATGCCAAGGGCAAGAAAGGCGCTGCTCCAGTAGAACCAGAGGTTGGCGCGGCGCAGCATGGCGGCGCCGAGACCGATAACCGCCAGCGTATGGTACGCCTGATACTCCAGCCCGGTATGGATCCAGGCCATTTCGGTTGGCCCCAGAGAGCGGCTTAAAACATGGGCGCCAAAAGCGCCAAAGGCCACCAGCAAAAAACCGCTGATGGCGGCAAAGATAAACATGGCACGACTGGACATCTGACTATCCTCAAGGTGCATCTGTACTTCACTCTACAGAAATCAGTTAGTTAGTGGTCGTAGCGAAAGCGAAATTTTTCTTGTTCGCTGGCGGCTTTCGCGATGATCCACTGTCGAAAGGCGGCTATTTTACCCAGTTCTGCCTGGCTGTCATGACAAACCAGATAAAAAGCGTTTTTACTTACCAGCACGTCGTTGAACGGGCAGATCAGCCGACCAGCTTCGATTTCGCTCTGCGCCATCACGTTATTGGCCAGCGCCACGCCCTGGCCGTGGATCGCCGCCTGCAACACCATGGCGCTGTGGCTGAAAATCGGCCCCTGCTGCACATTAATATGCTGCAGGCCCAGCTGCCGAATATAGGATTGCCAGTCGCGCCGCGAGGCGTCGTGCAGCAGCGTAAAGCGCGACAGATCCATCGGCGTTTTCAACGGGTTGTCGCCGGTCATCAGCGCGGGCGAGCAGACCGGCAGCAGATATTCGGCATAGAGTTTCTCCACCCGCAGTCCTGGCCAGTTGCCGCGGCCGTAGAAAATCGCCACGTCAACGTCGTCAGCCAGTTTCTCCTCATCGCGGTCCACCGCCTGGATACGCACGTCGATGCCCGGATAAGCCATATTAAAGCTGGAGAGGCGCGGCACCAGCCACTGAATGGCAAAGCTCGGCAGCAGGCTGACGGTCAGCGCGCCCTTCGCGCTGCGCGCCTGAAGCTTGCGCGTCGCGTCGTTTAGGGCGGTGAAGATCTCTTTAATATCGAGATAGTAGCTTTGTCCCTCTTCCGTCAGCAGCAGCGAACGATTCCTCCGGCGAAACAGCTTAAGCCCCAGAAAATCTTCCAGCGATTTTATCTGATGGCTGACGGCTGCCTGGGTGACGAACAGCTCTTCGGCGGCTTTGGTAAAGCTGAGATGACGCGCCGCGGCGTCAAACACGCGGAGTGCATTAAGAGGAGGAAGGCGTTTCGACATGGTTTTCCGTGCTCGGATCAGGGGCAATACGCATGCGCTTATAAAAAGCGGTCACATATTAGTTTTAGTAATCCGAGGCATTATAAATTGTCCGTTGAGGAAGCTCCAGCAAATACCTATAGTTGCCGCACTTCCTGAGCCGGAACGAAAAGATTTCAGGATTTGTGAGTGAGTTCGCAGATTTCCGGGAAGCTTTTGGCTTGTGGTCGTGATGTTGTGTTTGCATTTTGATCTGCCGCTTTGCAGATCAAGCTTTTAATTCCTGTAGATTTACCCTGTCTGTCCATAGTGATTTTGAATAGCACCGCAAATTGCGGTGCTTTTTTTTTGCCTGCAGCCGAAGCCGAAGCGATTACTGCATCTCAACCATCTCTTTGACGTCAGCGCGGTTAATCTGCTGCTTGTTGCCGTTAGCGTCTTTATAACTGATCATACCGGTATCGCTGTCTACGGAAGGCTTGCCTTCTGAAACAATGGTGCGACCGTCATTGGTATGCATAACGTAATTGCTTGAACACGCGGCCAGAGTAAAAGCCATAGCGCAGACAGCCAGCACTGCTGAAAGTTTTTTCATTTTCTATCTCCTTGTAGATGATTGCATCAAACCACCCGCATGGGCTAACTCTGGTCAAATTGACTAAAGAAGGTTGCTCATTGTGCGGGTTTTGGTTTAAACCTTGCATTAATCAGCATAACGCGCTTTTACAGCTTTGCCAGGAGAGCGCCAGGCTTTTGATCTGGCCCTGTTTATTTGTATGACGAGACAAAGCATGACCGCATTCAATCCCACCGCCTTCCGCCAGCAGTTTCCCGCGCTGAGTGACGCCGGCGTTTATCTCGACAGCGCCGCCACGACGCTCAAGCCCCAGGTGGTCATTGACACCACGCAACAGTTTTACAGCCTGAGCGGCGGCACCGTGCATCGCAGCCAGTACGGCGCGGCGCGTCAGCTCACCGAGCGTTATGAACAGGCGCGCTATCAGGTGGCGCGCCTGCTGAATGCGGAGAACGGCCACCAGATCGTCTGGACGCGCGGCACCACGGAAGCGATCAACCTGGTCGCCAACGGCTGGCTGCTGCCGCGGCTAAAGGCTGGCGACGAGATCCTGGTGAGCGAGGCGGAGCACCACGCCAATCTGGTGCCCTGGCTGATGGTGGCGCAGGCGAGTGGCGCAAAGGTGGTGAAGTGGCCCATCGGTGCCGATCGCCTGCCAGATATCGCGCTGCTGCCGTCGCTGCTTAACGCGCGTACCCGGCTGCTGGCCATCGGCCAGATGTCCAACGTCACCGGCGGCTGCCCGGATCTGGCGCAGGCGATCGCGCTGGCGCACGGCGTCGGCGCGAAAGTTATGGTCGACGGCGCGCAGGGCGTGGCGCACTGCCCAACCGACGTGCAGGCGCTGGATATCGATTTCTACGCCTTTTCGGCCCATAAGCTCTACGGCCCGACCGGCATCGGCGCGCTCTATGGCAAAGCCGAACTGCTGGAAGAGATGTCGCCGTGGCAGGGGGGCGGCAAAATGCTGACGCAGGTCGATTTTAACGGCTTCACGCCGCAGCCTGTCCCCTGGCGCTTCGAGGCTGGCACGCCAAACGTGGCGGGCGTGGTGGGACTGAGCGCCGCGCTCAGCTGGTGTGAGCAGCACGACTGGCTGAAAGCGGAGATGTGGAGCCAGCAGCTTGCCAGCCTGGCCGAAGAGCAGCTGGGCGAGTTTCCCGGTTTCCGCAGCTATCGCGCGAGCCGGTCGAGCGTGCTGGCGTTCGATTTTAAAGGCGTGCACCACAGCGATATCATCACGCTGCTGGCGGAACAGGGCATCGCGCTGCGCGCCGGTCAGCACTGTGCGCAGCCGCTGATGGCAGCGCTGGGCGTGAGCGGCACGCTGCGCGTCTCTTTTGCACCCTATAATAATTTGCAGGATGTGGACGCGCTGACGCGCGCCGTCTACACCGCGCTCGACCTGCTGTCGGAGGAGGAAGTATGAGTCACGCCCTGGCTGGCCCGCACCCGTTTGGCGATCTGATTACCCTGGACGGCCTGAAAGAGAAGTTCGCCCATTTTCAGCAGTGGGAGGATCGCTATCGCCAGCTTATCCAGCTCAGCCGCCAGCTGCCTGCCCTGCCGGAGGCGCTGAAAACCGCTGATATCGAGCTAAGCGGCTGCGAAAACCGCGTCTGGCTCGGCAGCCAGCGTCGCCAGGATGGCACGCTGCATTTTTACGGCGACAGCGAAGGCCGCATCGTGCGCGGTTTGCTGGCGGTGCTGCTGACCGCCGTGGAGGGCAAAACGCCGCAGGCGCTGCTGGCGGAAGATCCGCTGCAGCTGTTTGACGAGCTTGGGCTGCGCGCTCAGCTCAGCGCCTCGCGCAGCAGCGGCCTGAAAGCGCTGGCGGAGGCGGTCCATCAGGCCGCGCGCGCGGCGCAGCCCTGAAGGTTACGCCGCCTGACGCGCCGCGCGCGCCAGATACTTCTTTAGCGCATGAGAAACGGCGACAAAGCCGAAGGTAGCGGTCACCATAGTGGCCGCGCCAAATCCCGCTTCGCAATCCATTCTTTTCGGCCCTTCGGCGGTGCTGCGCGCGGCGCAGACGCTGCCGTCCGGCTGCGGATACATCAGCGCTTCGGTAGAGAAGACGCAGTCGATGCCCAGCTTGCCTTTGCTGTTTTTCACCACGCCGAGCGCCTTCAGCCGCTCGCGCAGCTTCGCCGCCAGCGGATCCTGAATCGTCTTCGCCAGATCGGCCACCTGGATCTGGGTCGGATCGATCTGGCCACCCGCGCCGCCGGTGGTAATCAGCGGGATCTTGTTGCGGCGGCACCAGGCGATCAGCGCCGCTTTTGGCCGCACGCTGTCGATGGCGTCGATCACATAGTCGTAGCCCGCCGCCATCAACTCGGCGGTGTTGTCCGGCGTGATAAAGTCGTCGATGCAGATCACCTCGCAGTCGGGATTAATGGCGCGCAGCCGCTCCGCCATCACCTCGGTTTTCGCTTTGCCGACGTTGCCGTTCAGCGCGTGGATCTGCCGATTGGTGTTGGTAATGCAGACATCGTCCATATCGATCAGGGTAATTTTGCCGATGCCGGTACGCACCAGCGCTTCCGCCGCCCAGGAGCCGACGCCGCCGATGCCGATAACGCAGAAGTGCGCCGCGGCAAAACGCGACAGCGCATCCTGCCCATAAAGACGTGCCGTGCCGCCAAAACGCTGACGCCAGGCGTCGTTAACCACACTCATAATTAACCTTGTTGCTTCATGCGGGCCGTGCGGCCCGCAGAGAATCAGTTTGAACCCAGTAACAGAGAGCCATTATCGCCGTTTTGCGGGTTGCTGAACAGCGGCTGCCCGGCACCCGGCGCGGCCTTCAGCACCCAGACGCGACCATAGTGGTTATAGAAGCCCGCCAGGTGCGCCGCGTCGGGCCCAATACCCTGATAGATATCAAAGTGCTGTCCCTTAATGGCACCGCCGACGTCCAGCGCCACCATCAGGCGCATCTCATACTTGCCGTTGAACTTGCCTTTTTCGTTCAGCTGCGGCACTTCCGCCAACAGCGCGGTTCCCGCCGGGATCAGCGAGCGGTCCGACGCGACAGAGGCCTTCGCCACCAGCGGCACCGCGCTGGCGCCGCGCACTAGCGTATAGGGTTCCGGCTTAAAGAAGACGAACGACGGGTTGGTTTCCAGCAGCGCGCGCACCTCCTGCTCGGAGTGCGATGCCGCCCAGTCGCGAATCGCCTGCATCGACATATCTTCGCGCTTCACCTCGCCGCGATCGATCAGCTCTTTGCCGATGCTGTGATAGGCCCAGCCGTTTTTGCCGCCGTAGCCAAAGAAGGTCATTGGACGGCCGTCGCCGTAGTCAACGTAGCCGCTGCCCTGCACGTCCATAATAAAGTTATCGATCAGCGAATTGCTCCAGCCGATCACATAGCGTTCGTCCAGCGCGCCGTTATAGATAGCAGCGCGGCTCGGCAGCTTCGCACCGCGCTTGCGCGGCGGCATGCGGTAGATGGGGTACTGGAACTCGCCCTGACGCGTATAGCGCGCCTGCACCACCGGCGTGTAGTAGCCGGTAAACTGCACGTTGCCGTAGTTATCGGTTCCTTCCATCTGGAAGGCGTTCAGGCCGAACTGACGCAGCTGGCGCGTGTCGGCGCCCGCCATCAGCCAGCTTTCAATCGCGCTGTAGGTGCCGGTATGGCGTCCATACAGCGCGGAAGAGGCGGACTGGATCTGCCGCACCTGCTCGCCAAAATCTCTGCCGTTGACCGGTCGGCCTTTGGCGTTGGGCTGGTTAACCAGCGCCAGCGGCTGTTCCAGCTTGCCGTCTTTATATTGCTGCCCGCGGTCGGTCGGTTTCGAGCTACAACCCGCCAGCAGCGCAAACATTGCACCAGTAAGTGCGTACTTCGCCCAGTGTCCTTTATTCATCGCCATCTCTTTTATTCATCAGTTTTCGCCCCGCGACGATAGCAAAGCGTCTGGCAGATTGAAATCCGCCTTCCCCTTCCCAGTGCGCAGCTGTGCGATAATTAGCCATATGGAGAAAATATTCAGCAAACAATCCCTAATTTGGCGCTTCGCGCGAAAAAGGGGTTGCATCATCAGCTCCAGGAGGTATAGTGCGCATCCACGGACGCGGGATGGAGCAGCCTGGTAGCTCGTCGGGCTCATAACCCGAAGGTCGTCGGTTCAAATCCGGCTCCCGCAACCAAATCTTCTTATGAAGAGAGAATGTGAAAAAGACGCAATGCGCACTACGGACGCGGGATGGAGCAGCCTGGTAGCTCGTCGGGCTCATAACCCGAAGGTCGTCGGTTCAAATCCGGCTCCCGCAACCAACTCTTCTTGTGAAGAGAGAATGTGAAAAAGACGCAAAGCGCACTACGGACGCGGGATGGAGCAGCCTGGTAGCTCGTCGGGCTCATAACCCGAAGGTCGTCGGTTCAAATCCGGCTCCCGCAACCAACATTTAAGCACCTTAAGGGTGCTTTTTTGTTTTTGTGCCTTCTGAAAACGGGATGGCGCAGGCCATCCCCTCTTCTGCCGTTAGCGTCGCGCCCCGCCCTTCTCGAAGTAAGCCTTTATGCCGTGGAAAATCGCTTCAGCCACCTGCTGCTGATAGCGGCTGGTACGCAGCTTGCGCTCCTCTGCCACGTTGCTGATAAAGGCGGTTTCCACCAGAATCGACGGAATATCCGGCGCCTTCAGCACCGCAAAGCCCGCCTGATCGACGGTACGCTTGTGCAGATGGTTGATGCGCCCCATACGATGCAGCACCTCTTTGCCGAACGTCAGGCTATCGTGAATGGTCTGGCGCTGCACCATATCGAACATGGTGTGGTCGAGATAGCGATCGCCGCTCTTGCTGACGCCGCCGATAAGATCCGATTCGTTCTGCGTCTGCGCCAGGAAACGGGCCGCCGCCGAGGTCGCACCTTTGGTTGAGAGCGCGAATACCGAGGAGCCGCGCGCGCTGCGGCTGGTAAAGGCGTCGGCGTGTATCGAGACAAAGAGATCGGCGCGCTGCTTGCGCGCTTTCGCCACCCTCACCCGCAGCGGAATAAACACATCCTCGTTGCGCGTCATATAGGCTTTCATATTGGGCTCTTTATCGATCAGCGCCTTAAGCCGTCGCCCCATCTTCAGCACGATATCTTTTTCACGCGTTTTGTATTTGCCGTGCGCGCCGGGATCTTCGCCGCCGTGACCTGGATCGATCATCACGATCAGCGGTCGGTCGCGTCCCGCCTTGCCGGGCAGCGGCGCGGACGCCGGCTCGTTGCGTTCCAGATCGCCCTGGTTGTAATCCTTCAGCAGCGCCAGCAGCGGATCGTCTTCTGCGCTATGCTGGCTCGGATAGAGATCCACCACCAGCCGGTGTTTGATCCCGGCCACCGGCGCCAGCGTAAAGGTTTTCGGCGCGACGTTGCGCTTCAGCTCCAGCACAATGCGCACGGTATTGGCGTCAAACTGCCCGACCCGCGCATTTTTAATAAAGGGATCGCTTACGCGCACCAGCTTGTCGACGCCTTTCAGCACCGGATTGAGATGCATATTTGCGATATCAATGACCAGCCGATCCGGATGCGAGAGCGCAAACTGCTTATAGTGAAGCGGCACGCTGGACTCCAGCGTCATGCGCGAATAGGTCGAAGATGGCCAGATGCGAACCGCGACGATATGGTTTTTTGCCGCCAGGCCTGTGCGGCTGACGCTCAGTAGCAATAATGCGCCGGTACCCTGCAGGAGCCTTCTGCGGGAAATAAGGGGATTTGATTCTGACATGCCGCTCCAGCTGCTCTGTTCTGTCTAAAAAAGCGCCACTTTAATAAACGGCGCTGAAAACTTTAGCCCATCCTTTTGGCTAAGTCATCCTGGAAAAGCTAAATAATGCAGTCTCTTAGCTGCCAGCGCACCCGAAAAAACGTAAATTTACGTCAGGTTTACCGCTTGCAAATAGCGCCCTAAAAGAATAAAAATACAAAAATTACGAATAATCATTCATTGAGGTTTGCCGTGAAGGAACGTAGTACTGAGCTGGTTCAGGGTTTTCGCCACACCGTTCCCTATATCAATGCCCACCGTGGCAAGACCTTTGTCATCATGCTGGGCGGCGAAGCGATCGAGCATGAGAATTTCTCCAGCATCGTTAACGATATCGGCCTGCTGCACAGTCTCGGCATTCGCCTGGTGGTGGTCTATGGCGCGCGTCCGCAGATTGACGCCAGCCTCGCGGCGCATCAGCTGGAGCCGGTTTACCACAAGTACACCCGCGTCACCGACGCCCAGTCGCTGGAGCTGGTAAAGCAGGCGGCGGGACGGCTGCAGCTCGACATCACGGCGCGACTCTCAATGAGCCTCAACAATACGCCGCTGCAGGGCGCGCATATCAACGTCGTCAGCGGCAACTTTATTATCGCGCAGCCGCTGGGCGTGGATGACGGCGTCGATTACTGCCACAGCGGGCGCATTCGCCGCATCGACGAAGAGGCGATCCATCGTCAGCTGGATAACGATGCGATCGTACTGCTCGGCCCGGTGGCGGTTTCCGTTACCGGCGAAAGTTTTAACCTGACGTCAGAAGAGGTCGCCACCCAGCTGGCCATTAAGCTGAAGGCGGAGAAGATGATCGGCTTCTGCTCCGAGCAGGGGGTGCCGCGCCGCGACGGCACCATTATCTCCGAGCTGTTCCCGAACGACGCGCAGGCGCGCATCGACGAGATGGAGAGCGACGGCGACTACCTTTCTGGCACGGTGCGCTTCCTGCGTGGCGCGGTGAAAGCCTGCCGCAGCGGCGTGCGCCGCAGCCATCTGATTAGCTATCAGGAAGATGGCGCGCTGTTGCAGGAGCTCTTCTCCCGCGACGGTATCGGCACGCAGATCGTAATGGAGTCGAGCGAGCAGATCCGCCGCGCCACCATTAACGATATCGGCGGCATACTTGAGCTTATCCGCCCGCTGGAGCAGCAGGGTATCCTGGTGCGTCGCTCGCGCGAGCAGCTGGAGATGGAGATCGACAAGTTCACCATTATCATTCGCGACAACCTGACCATCGCCTGCGCGGCGCTCTACCCTTTTATGGATGAGAAAATCGGCGAAATGGCCTGCGTGGCGGTGCATCCGGACTATCGCAGCTCGTCGCGCGGCGAGATGCTGCTGCAGCGCGTTGCGCTTCAGGCGCGGCAGATGGGGCTGGAGAAGCTGTTCGTACTCACGACGCGCAGCATTCACTGGTTTCAGGAGCGCGGTTTTACGCCGGTGGATATTGAGTCGCTGCCGGAGAGTAAAAAGCAGATGTATAACTATCAGCGGCGCTCAAAGGTGCTGATGGCCGACCTGACCTGAGTGGCCAGCCGGCTCCTCTTTCGGACGGCCCCGTAGCTGATTGCGCGGGCGGCATGGGCCGTGGAGCAAAGCGTCCTGCCTTCGCTCCTGATGTGCCCTTTATACCAGACTTAGCCTTTCCACCAGCCCGCTGCGGCGCTGGGTTTGCAGCTGCACCGCACGCTGAAACACTGCCGGTTCGCTGTAGAGCGTCAGCCGCTTGCGCGCGCGGGTAATGGCGGTATAGACCAGCTCGCGCGTCAGCACCGGCGAGAACTGGGCCGGCATGACCAGCGCGGTATGCTCAAACTCCGATCCCTGCGACTTATGCACCGTCATCGCCCAGGCGGTGTCGTGCGGCGGCAGGCGACTCGGCTGCACCGCCTTCACCGATCCGTCCGGCAGCGGGAAAAAGACCTTCAGCTGATTCTCTGCATCGCGCAGGGTAATGCCGATATCGCCGTTAAACAGCCCCAGCGCGCTGTCGTTGCGCGTTACCATGACCGGCCGCCCCGCATACCAGCGGCTGCCGATCGCCGGACGCCGGATACGCTGCAGCTGCACCAGACGCTGCTCGATGCGCTGGTTCAGCCCCTGCACGCCAAACGGCCCGTCGCGCAGGGCGCAAAGCAGCTGGTAGCGGCTAAAGGCCAGCAGAATCTCCTCTACCGGCGCGCGCGACTGCACTAACTTCAGGAAAGGCTGGTAACCCTCCGCCACCGCGTCAAGCATCGCCTGATAGGCTTCGCCGCTCTGCAGCGCCTGAAAATCGATATCCTCAAAGGCGGCGCTAAATACCGACTCAACGGCGCGCGCGTCGCCGAGATTGACCGCCCGCGCCAGCTGCCCGATGCCCGACGTCGCATCAAAGCGGTAGCTTTTACGCAGCAGACAGATGCTGTCGCGCACGTCGGGCGCGCCCGCGTCATCCGCGCCGTCGAGCGCGCACTGCGTCAGCGCCGCCAGCTGCTGCGCGCGCGACAGGCTGTAGCCCGTTTCCGCGCAGCGGCAGATGTCGCCCAGCACGGCGCCCGCTTCCACCGACGCCAGCTGATCGCGATCGCCGAGGAAAATCACGCGCGCGTGATCGGGCAGTGCGGCAATCAGCTTTGCCATCATCGAAAGATCGACCATAGAGGCTTCATCCACCACCAGCACGTCGAGGTGAAGCCGGTTGGCGGCGTGATAGCGCAGCCGCTGCGTATCGGGCTGGGCGCCCAGCAGACGGTGCAGCGTTGTCGCTTCGCTGGGAAAGCGCGCCCGCTCTTCGTCGCTGACCGACAGCGCCTGCAGCGCCTGACCGAGAGATTCGGTCAGGCGCGCCGCCGCTTTGCCGGTCGGCGCTGCCAGCTGAATACGCAGGTTGCTGCCGCTCAGGCGGATCATCGCCGCCAGCAGCTTTGCCACGGTAGTGGTTTTGCCAGTGCCGGGGCCGCCGGAAATCACGGCGGTTTTACGCGTCAGCGCCACGGCGGCGGCGATTTTTTGCCAGTCATCGGGCCGATCGCCAAACAGCGCGCTCAGCACGTTCTGCGCGGCAGCGATATCCATCTCCGCCATCTCTGCCTGCCGGGTGAAAAAGTGCGCCACCCGGCCTTCGCTCTGCCACAGGCGATGCAGATAGAGACGCTCATGATTGAGCACCAGCGGCGTGGCGATGCCGCCGTCGCTCAGCGCTGGCCAGCCCGCCAGCGCCGTTTTCCAGCACTGTGGCGCGCCCGCTGCGCGCCACAGCGCCTTAGCCAGTTCGGGATGGCGTCCGGCGAAAAGCGCCTCGGGGGTCAGCTGCGCCAGCGGCAGGCAGACGTGACCGTCCCCCGCTTCGGCGCTGACGCAGGCGGCCGCCAGCAGCCAGGCGGGCTGCGAGGCGTCGGCCAGCAGCCGCGCAAACTGAAGATCAAGCGACCGCAGCAGACGCTTCTCTACCGCCTGATCGAGCAGTGACACTATGTCCGTCATACTTCTTCCTCTTTCGGGCGACGAAACAGCGCGTCCAGTCCGGCAACGAAGGAGGCCGTTGGCCGCGCGGTAAAGATGCCGTTTTGCGGCGAACTGCCGTCGACGCCGCGCAAAAACAGATAAAACACGCCGCCAAAGTGGCGCTCATAGTCGTAGTCGGGCAGGCGATGCTGCAGATAACGGTGCAGCGCCAGCGTATAGAGCTGGTACTGCAAATCGTAGCGATGATCCACCATCGCCTGCGCCATCGCTTCCGGGGTATAGGCCGCTTCGCTCTCCCCCAGCCAGTTGGATTTGTAATCCAGCAGATAATATTGACCGTTCCAGCGAAACACCAGATCGATAAAG
Organism: Pantoea sp. ACRSC; assembly: GCF_022346785.1. Taxonomy (NCBI): domain Bacteria; kingdom Pseudomonadati; phylum Pseudomonadota; class Gammaproteobacteria; order Enterobacterales; family Erwiniaceae; genus Pantoea; species Pantoea sp. ACRSC. Next base: position 58,128 of record NZ_JAKRNN010000015.1, on the reverse strand, counting down.
CCTTTCAGCATACCCTGTACCTGATGGAACTCCAGCCGGGGGGCGCGCGCAGACAGCGCATCGTGCTGCCGCATCAGCGCATCGAGCTGCGGGGCGTTCAGCATGCGCTCCAGCGGCAGATAAAAGGCCATCTCCACCAGCCGGTCCCGGTTGTTCAGCGCCCCCAGCGTCAGGCCGTCGCGGTTAAGCGGCGTATGCAGCACGCGCGCGATCCAGGCCTCCAGCACCGGTAGCCAGTGGGGCGGATAGCCGTTCTGTTCCAGCTGCGTTTCCAGCAGCGCCCTGTCCGGCGGACGGGTAAAATCGATAGATTCAAACAGGCCGTGCAGAAAGGTGCCCGGCGCCGCGCCGCGCGGGAAGTGATGCGGCGTCAGCGCGCTTTCTGCCTCGCCGCCCTCTTCGCCCGCTGCGTCGATATCGAACGTCGGCATCGCCTCCAGCAGCGGCGAACTGCTGTGCTGCTGAAGCCCGGAATAGCTGGTGACGCGCCAGGCGTCGCGCAGGTCGCGCGTTACCTGACGGCTGCTGAGCGCATCGTCGGGCTGCGCCTGTTCACGCCAGTTTTCGCCGGGGATCAGATCGTCGCACAGCACTTCGGTATCCGCATCCGCCAGCGTCGCCAGGCAGGCGCGCAGGCGGTCGGCGTCGCCGCTCTCGCCCTGCTGCACCAGATAGCCCAGCGCGCTTTTGTGGAGATCGCTGTCGCCCTCTTTTTTGCGCGCGCCTTTAAACAGCGGCGCAATGCCGACGCTGCAGTGAAACACCGAGCGGGTTAAGGCGACGTAGAGCAGGCGCAGATCTTCCGCCAGACGCTCCTGCTCCGCCAGCGCCAGACTCTGCTCGTCGCCCTGCACGTCGAGCAGCGTGGCAAAGCTCTCACGATCGTGATAGAGCGCGCTGGCCGCTTCGCGAAAGCCCGCGGCGAAAGGCAGCCACACCAGCGGATACTGCAATCCTTTGGATTTGTGGATAGTGACGATCTGCACCAGATGGCGGTCGCTCTCCAGCCGCAGCTGCTGCTCCGCCGACTGGCTGTTGGGCCGGGCGATCTGCTGGGCGAGAAAGCGCACCAGCGCATGCGGGCTGTCGAGGTGGGTCGACGCCTCCTGCAGCAGCTCGCCCAGGTGCATCAGGTCGGTAAGCCTGCGTTCGCCGTTCTCCGACGCCAGCATATTTTCCGCCAGCTGCCGCTGGTTCATCACGTCGCGCAGCATCGGCAATACGCCGCGCTGGTGCCAGAGCTGCTGCCAGCCGGCAAACTGCTCGACCAGCGCATCCCATTCGCGCTCGTTCTGGCTCAGCCTGTCCAGCGAGGCGGCGTCGATGGCAAAGATCGAGGTCGCCAGGGCGCTGCGCAGCAGACGCTCCTGCTCCGGTGCCTGTACCGCCTGCAGCAGCCACAGCAGCTCGCGCGCCTCGGGCGTGGTGTAGACGCTGTCGCGGTTAGAGAGATAGACCGACGGAATCGACAGCCCGTTCAGCGCGTCGCGGATCAGGCCCGCCTCGTTACGGCTGCGCACTAGCACGGTAATATCGGACGCCTGCACCGGCCGCAGATCGTCGCCCTTGCCCAGCAGCGCACGTCCCTGCTGCCCGGCGACCAGCCAGCGGCTGATATCGGCGGCGCACTGCTGCGCCATAAACTGCTGATAGTCGCTGACGCCGACGCCGTCGCCCGGCTGCAGCCAGAAGCGCAGCGCCGCCTGCGGCTGCGCATCTTTCAGCAGCGTCAGCGGCTGGTTCGGCCCGGCGGGATGAACCGGCTGAAACGGGATCGCCTCGAAGAGAAACGGTGACGCCATGCGGGCGAAAAGGCGATTAACGCTCTGCACCATGCCCGGCGACGATCGCCAGTTGGTATCCAGCGTGTAGTGCGCGCTGACCTCGCTGCGGGCGCGCAGATAGGTAAAGATATCGGCGCCGCGGAAGGCGTAGATCGCCTGTTTGGGGTCGCCGATCAGCAGCAGTGCCAGCTCGGGCTGATGAAGATAGAGCGTGCGGAAAATACGATACTGCTGCGGATCGGTATCCTGAAATTCGTCGATCAGCGCCACCGGATAACGGGCGCGAATGGTCTCGGCCAGCAGCGCGCCGCCCGGCTGCTGCAGCGCCTCGTCGAGGCGGCTCAGCAGATCGTCGAAGCCAAGCAGCGCGCGCAGGCGCTTCTCTTTACGCACAGCGTCGCGCACCTCTACCAGCGCGCGGGCGATCACCAGATCGCGCAGCGACAGCGGCTCGGCGAGAAACGCCTCTACCGCCTGGAACAGTGGATGCTGCGGCGGCTCGCCTTTTTTGGTCTTCTCCACCAGCACGCGCTGGGCGAAACGCTCCAGCTCTTTCGGGAAGAGATAGTCGGTGGTTTCGCTGTTGGCCCACTGGGTGATTTTTGCCACCCAGAGCGGCAGATATTTACTGCTGTAGCTGCGTTTATCCACCCCGGACTGGCTGATAATGCCTTCTACTTCGTCGCTTACCGCCTGCCACTGCCGCTTCATTTCGCTGATGCGCGCCAGGTTGGCGGCGTGGCGCGTCGCCAGGGTTTCGTCATCGGCAGGCGGACGTTTCAGCCGCGGCGACTCGCCCTGCAGCCAGGGCCGCAGCGTCAGCAGCAGGCTCTCCGGGCCGTTCCACTCCGCGACGATGGCACGCGCCACCTCCAGCGTTAGCGGGTAGCAGTGGCGTCGCCAGAAGTCCGCCGTCGCCTGCTTAAACAGCGCCGCCTCATCCTCTATCAGCTCCTGCTCAAACAGCATGCCGGACTCAAAGGCGTTCAGGTTAAGCATGCGCTGGCAGAAGCCGTGAATGGTAAATATCGCCGCTTCATCCATCTGACGCTCCGCCGCCAGCAGCAGCGAAGCGGCCTGCGCAAGATCGTTAATCTGCTCCAGCAGCTGCGCCAGCATCGGATTGTTGCTGGCGCCGCGCACGCAGGCCAGGCGCAGCTCGTGAATATTTTCGCGGATGCGCCCGCGCAGTTCAGCGGTGGCGGCCTCGGTAAAGGTCACCACCAGTATCTCTTCCACCGACAGCGGACGGCTGTAGCTGTTTTCGCCGCCCAACCCCAACAGCAGGCGCAGATAGAGCACGCCGATGGTAAAGGTTTTGCCGGTGCCCGCCGAAGCCTCGATCAGACGCTCGCCGCGCAGCGGCAGCGTCAACGGATTCAGCGATTCAGGGTAACTCATTGCGTCTCACTCTTAACCGGTAGCGACTGCTGCAGTTTCGCTACCTCATTCCAGGTTTTCCAGCCAGGCAGCCGCGCAAAGGCGACGCTTTCCGCGCTGTTGCCGGCAATTTGTGACGTCATCGCCATGCCCTCTTTCTGCAGCACGGCGCGATGGAAGAAGTCCGCCAGCGCGCCCGGCGTCAGCTGCTGGAGCTGCGCAATCACCTTCTGCCGCGTATCGAAGGCGTAGTTCTGGCGATCGAAGTCGCGGCTATAGCGCGACGCCTCTTCATCGAGGGTCTGCGGCCGCTGATTCAGCTGATTAATCATCGCCTGCTGATACTGCGCGAAGTCGCTCTGCGGCATGGCGCGCAGCCGCTTTTCTGCCTGCGGGTAGAAGGCCTGATAGCGCTGCAGCAGATAAGCGGGCTGCTTGCTGTTGCTCTGCAGCAGGAAGCCGATGCCCCACTGGCGGCCGATCGGCATCTGGAATGCGAAGACCGCATAGCCCAGTTGCTCTTCGGTGCGCAGCTGGTTGTAGAACCAGGGCTGCACGATCTGGCTCAGCATCGAACTGCTCGCCATGCTCTGATATTCGCCGTAGCCGAGCGGCACATAGAGCGCCGCCAGCGCCGAATCGGTGCTGCTGCCCGCTTTTTGCAGGTTAGCTTTCACCGGCTTAGCAAAAGAGACGTAGCTGTTGCGCCAGTGCTGCGTGCCCTGCGTCTGCATCTGCTGCTTCAGCTCGCGGCCCAGCTGGGTCACGCTGTCGGCGCTGAGGTTGCCTACCGCCAGCAGTTCAGGGGTCGCATGATGGATCAGATTGTCGCGATACGCCACTACCTCATCAAGCGCGATCGCCTTGACCAGCGCGCGGCGCGTCTCACGCTGCGTATAGGGCAGCTGCGACAGCATCTGCATCGGCTGGATCGCCAGCTCGAACGCCTTGCCCTTATCCGCCGCGTCCAGCTGATCCAGATACCAGGATTTCGCCTGCTCCAGCTGCTGCGGTGTCGGCCGGAAGGCGGCGTAGCCTTCTACCAGCTTTTTCAGCAGCGTTGGCAGCCGCTGGGTAAAGCCGCTGGCGCTGAATACCAGCCCGTCATTTTCGCTGGTGGAGAAGCTGATGCCGCCCACCGAGGCCTGCGAGTTAAGCTCATCCAGCGCCAGGCTGGAGAGATAGTCGTTCAGGCCAAACAGCACCTGCTGACGCGCGTCGCTGATGGCGTGCGGGTTGCGCAGCGCCAGCATCACCGAGGCTTTCGGCTCTCTGGCGTAAAAACGGCTCGGCATCCAGTAGATCGGCATGCCGAAGTCGTTGGGCAGTGAGACCGGATGGGCATAGCTTTTACCATCCTGCGGGATCAGGGTGAAGTCGTCAGGAATATAGGGGTTCAGCGTCGGCATCGAGAGGTGGATCTGGCTGGCGCGCTGACGCCACTCTGCAAAGGTCTGCTCGCTGATGCGATCGACCTGATAGGGCGCATTAACGAAGTAGGCCTCTTTGTTGTGCGGCTCCTGCGGGCTGATATACCAGATGCGCGCCTTCTGCGGCGTCATCTCATCGAGGCGCGCGTTGATGGCGGCGGCGTCATAGTCATCGGCCAGGTAAGGCGCATCCAGCGTATGCTCCACCGGCACGCGCAGCATGGTGTCCGCCAGCCATTCAATGTAATCCATATCGCGCGTCAGCGAGGGATAGCGAAAATCGAGCGCCAGGACGTGAGAGACCTCGTCAAAGTAGCGCTTGTCGATACCCTGCTCGCGCAGCATGGCGATATAGCTAAAAATCGCCGCCACCACTTCGTCGCGCTGCGCCAGACCTTTATCGGTGAGCGAGGCGGTAATGGCGAAGACACCGCTGCTGCGTTCGCTCATCGGATCGGCGCCGGCATTGACGCCGTCGGCCAGCCCGCGCTTCTGCAGCCAGTCGGCCAAGGTATTTTTGCTGCGGTTGCCGATCAGATAACCGATCAGCGTATCGGTCTTGCTGCGAAAGCGGTCGCTGTTATTGGCGATGCGAAACTCAATTTTTAGCTGCTTGCGCGGCTGCGCCGGCACGTAGTGGATCACGATGCCCTGCTGCGCCTCGGTCACAACGGGCACGTCGATAGCGGGCACCGTGGCGTCGTGGCTGGCGATGCGGCCAAAGGTGTTGGCGGCGATCTGCGCCATCTCCGGCAGCGGTTTATTGCTGTAGAGCACCGCCTTCATCAGGTTGGCGGAGTAGTGGGTGTGATAAAACGCCGACAGCGCGTCGAGCAGTTTGCTGTCCGGCTTATCCTTCAGCGTGTCGAGGTTGCCGCCGGAAAAGCGCGAGCCGGGGTGCGCCGGATTAAGCGTCTCTGCGCCGACCTGTGCCATACGCAGGCCGTCGCGCGAGCGCGCCATCGTCAGCTCGGCATTTACGGCGTTGCGTTCGCGATCGGCGTTGACCGGATCGAGCAGCGGCGCGGCCAGCGCATCCGCCATGCGGTCCACCGCTGGCTCCAGCGCGTCGTTTTCCACCTCAAGGTAGAACGCGGTGCGGTAGGAAGCGGTGCTGGCGTTGTGGCTGCCGCCGTGCTTTTTCAGAAACTCCGCCAGGTTATCCGGCTGCGGATAGCGCTGCGACCCCATCAGCACCATATGCTCGAGGAAGTGCGCCAGCCCGAGCTGCCGATCGGGATCGTCCAGCGAGCCGATGGGCAGGGTAAGCGCCGCCAGCGACTTCGGCGCCTGCGCGTCGGAGACCAGCAGCACCACCAGCCCGTTGTCGAGCCGGACGGCCTGATACTGGCGCGGATCGTTGTCGCTTTTGCGAATGGTTTCATTGACCGCCGTCCAGCCCGTCGCGGCCTGCGCCTGCCCGGCGCAGGCCGTCAGGCTCAACATCAGCGCCGCTATCCAGCGAGCGTATCTACGCATGTAAACCCCTTCTGTTACCCTTGAAACTGCGCTGTCAGGCAGGCGCAGCCGAAAATGGTTCAAACTGACGTACCTTGTTATCGGGCGTCGACGCGTCAGCGCTCGTCGCACCGCTTGCTATTCATCATCCAGGTGGGCCTGCAGCACCGGCAGATACCAGCGCTGCGCGGCCTCGGTGATCTGCGTAAGCTGCGCCTCGTTCAAGACGCGGCATAGCCGCTGCAGGTAGGGATCGCCGCCCTCGCCCTCCAGCTGATAGCCACCGGTCCAGGCCTGCAGCAGGCGATTGCGCGCCTTGATCTGGGTCGCCTCGTCCAGCAGCAGCTGCCGCGTTTTTTTATCGTAACTCGCCGTCAGCCAGGCGCCGCCGCTCTTGTTGAGCAGCAGCAGCGGCTGCGACATGCCTTGCTTATAGCCCTGCATATAGTGCGTCAGCATCGCCTGCGCCTCTGACTGCGCCACCGCCGCAAAGCGCCAGCGGCTCTTTTCCCGGCCCATCATGCGGCTTTCGCCGTCGCCGCCCAGTGCGCAGTAGATAAGATGCTCCAGCCAGAGCAGCAGCCCATCGTTCATGTTCAGCACGCCAGGACGCCAGCGCAGCAGGCCGTCGCGCTGAACCTGCGTCAGCCAGCCGGTCAGCGTGACGCCGTCGAGCGGCAGACTCACCTCCCAGCTTTCGCCTTCGCTGCGCTGCTCAACCACCGCCGCCGCGACCTCCTGCATCTCTTCCTGCTGCGCCTGCCAGAACAGCTCGCCGAAGGCCCCGTAAGGCAGGTTGCCCGCCGCGCGATGCAGGGCGTAAAGACGCTGCGTGTCCTCCCCCTCCACCAGCGCGTTCAGCAGCTCGGCGTTGATCTGGTAACGTTCCAGACTATCGAGCGCGAAAGGCTCGTTGTCCGACAGCTCCGTCTCTTCCAGCCAGAAGGCGACGCCGAGCCGCTGGTGAAACCAGGCGCGTACCGGATGCCGCCAGAAGCGCAGGAACTGTTCGCAGGAGACCGATTCCATCTCCGGCAGCGGCAGCGGCTGCACAAAGTCGGGCTGCGCCTCGCCTTTTCCCTGCGCGGCGGGCAGCCACTCGCGCGCAAAGCTGTGACAGCGCGACTGCGGCTGAAAATTTTCGGCAGCGAAGGGCATACGGCTGTGTAGATGCTGAATATGCCGCTGCACGCGCTGCGCGCTCTCGTCCAGCTCTTTCGCCTCGTCGCCGGGCAGGCAGAAGCTCTGGCCGATATAATCCAGCAGCTCTGTGACCAGCACCGAGGGATAGCGTTCCGTATTATCCTGAATGGCGCGACCGATATAGCTGATATAGAGCCGATCCTGCGCCGACAGCAGCGCCTCAAGAAACAGATAGCGGTCGTCGTCGCGTCGGCTGCGATCGCCTTTGCGCGTCTGCTGCTGCATCAGATCGAAGCCCGGCGCCGGCAGCGTACGCGGATAGACGCCGTCGTTCATGCCTAGCAGGCAGACGACGCGGAAGGGAATCGAACGCATCGGCATCAGCGTGCAAAAGTTAATCTGGCCGGCGAGAAAGCGCTGGCTGATACGCTGCTGATCGAGGCGCGCGCGCAGATCGTCGCGCAGCAGCGTCACCGGAATCGCAGCTTCATAACGCGCCGCCTGGCCATATTCGATTAGCTGTTTCCACTGCTCCTCTACCAGCAGCAGCGCCGCTTCCGCTTCGGCGTCGCCGTGGAAGAAGTCGTTGATCATCTCCCGACAGAGCGGCAGCCAGCCCTCCAGCGGCCGCGACTCGCTGAGCCGGGCGCGCCAGTGGTTTAGCCGCATCAGCAGCTCCGCCAGATGGCCAGCCAGCTCGCCGACCAGTCCGCTCGATTCGTCATAGGGCAGAATGCCCTGCCAGTCGCCGTGATGGCTCTCCATCGCATAGCCCAGCAGCATGCGCTCGAGGCCAAAGCGCCAGGTGTGCTGGCCGGTGACCGGCAGCGCCAGCGCTTCGGCGCTGTCGTCGTCCAGCCCCCAGCGCACGCCCGATTCATCCACCCAGCGGCGCAGCAGGCGCAGGCCGCTCTCATCCACCGAAAAACGGTTCGCCAGCGCCGGCACCTCCAGCAGCGCCAGCACATCTTCCGCGGCAAAGCGGCTGTCCGGCAGCGCCAGCAGGCTCAGAAAGGCGAAGATCGCCGGATGCGCCTGGCTGGCGCGGCGATCGGAGATAGAGAACGGCAGATAGCGATCGGCGGGCGCGTTAGCGAAAACCGCCTGAATAAAGGGGGCGTAGCTGTCGATATCGGCCACCATCACGATAATATCGCGCGGCTTGAGGCCAGGATCCGCCTCCATCATCGCCAGCAGATGATCCTGCAGCACTTCCACCTCGCGCTGGGCGCTGTGGCAGATCTGCACGCTGATCGAACGATCGTCAGGATCGAGCGGACGCTTGTTGCCGCTCCAGGCCAGCTCCTCCGCGCTCAGCCCCAGCACCGCGTTATCCTGCAGATTCAGCAGGTCGTGCTGCATAGCGTGCAGCAGATTATCTTCCTCAACCTCGACAAAGGCGTCGACGTCATCCGCCTCGTCCATCTGGCTGAGCAGGAACAGGTTGTCGCGGCCCAGCTTGCCCCAGGAGGCGAGCAGCGGGTTGCTGAGCTGCTGTTCGCCTTCGGCGTTGAAGCGCGCGGGCGCCTCAAGCGGATCGCTGAAGAGATCGCGCGACTCGTCGCTGTCGAGGCGGCGACGCTGGCGGCTCTGCAGCTTCGCCAGGAAGGCGTAATCCTGAATATCGCCCCAGTAATCGCGGCAGGGATTGGTGAACAGCAGATGAATATCGATATGGCGGCCCAGCGCCTGCAGCGCCTGCAGATAGACCGGCGGCAAGGCGGATATACCGCAGATAAAGACGCGCTTCGGCAGGCTGGGCGGCGCCTGCTCGGCCCGCTCCAGCGTCTGAATAAAGCGCGCGTAGAGATTAGCGCGGTGCCATTTCGGCTGTCCCAGCGCATCGGTGTAGGCCACCAGATCGCGCCACAGCGCCGACTGCCACAGCTGCGCGTCGCCCAGCCCCTCTACCAGCTCGCCCTGCTCCCAGCGATTCAGCCAGTCGGCGCGGTAAACCAGATACTGATCGAAGAGATCGGCGACGCGAGAGCAGAGCTGGAACAGCTTGCGCTTGTCGCTGTCGTCGTGCAGGTAGTGGCGCAGCGAAACAAACGCCTCCTCGGTCAGCAGCGCCGGCAGGCGATGCATCAGCTTCCAGCTCATGCTGGCTTTGGTAAAGGCGCTTTCGGCGGGAATATCCGGCAGCACGCGCACGAACATATCCCAGATAAAGGAGGCGGGAAGCGGAAAGTCGATATTGGCGGCGATGCCGAAGGTGTGCGCCAGCTCCATCTGCAGCCACTGCGCCATACCGGGACTCTGCACCAGCACGGTTTCAGCGGCGAAAGGATCGCTGAGGGGGTCATGTTCTATCACCGCTGCCGCGAGAATCTTCAGAACATCGAGCTGGTTTGAGTGATAAACGTGAAACATGGAAACTCCTGTGGTGACACTGTCTGGCGCGGCAAAGCGGCAGACTGGTCACTCTACCGCGTATCGCCTGGGTTGCCCATAGTGCGCGGGCGCTTTTGCCTCTCAGCAGCGTAAACGCGTCAGCGTGGCGTGCGCCTCGTAAGGCCCGCTCACCTCGGCGCGCGCCAGGATGCAGGTGGAGATCGTGCCGCTGCGCTGCAGTGAGGTGCGCCAGCCCGCGACCTCGTGGCCCATCAGACGCTGCGCGGCGACGCGCACCGCAGCGCGCTGCTGCCACTGCTGGCTGAAGCCCTGCGCCAGGACGCGATGATACTGCAGCAGCGCGCTGACGCTGGTCGCCAGCAGCAGCAGCGCAAACAGCGCTTCCGGCAGGCTAAACCCGCGCTGCCTACAGGCAGCGCGCCCCCGCCAGCGGGCAGTAGTCGATCCAGCCGTGCGGCAGCGCTCTGATGCGCGCGCCTTCCAGCGCCACCCAGCGCCACAGCGCCTGTTCGCTCGCCGCCGCGCGGCCTTTAAGTAACGCCCGTTCATCCCCAGCCCTCTGTAAACAGCTTTGCCAGCCCTGTTCCGGCGCCTGCTGGCAGCCCGGCAACGTCGGCCAGCTCAGCGTCAGCCCCCACTGCAGCGCCGACTGCGCCGCCCAGAAATCGCGATAGTGCTGCCGCTCATCCGCCACCAGCGACATCCCCTGCTCCAGCCGTTCCCGGCTGGCGTGCAGCGTCAGGCTGCCTGCCAGCAGGATCGTCAGTACCATGCCCAGCGCGCTGTTGCCTTGCTGATTCACAAATTCTCTCCTTCAACCCAGCTCTCCAGCCTTTCCAGCCAGCGCCCGGCGCGCCCGGCCAGCCGCAGTTTAATCAGCGCGCCCGCGCGTTCGACGCTGAACTGCTCAACGGTGAGAAACGCAGGATCGGTCAGGCGCTCCCAGCCGGTTCCATCGCAGCTATCCACGCCGCGCTGGGTTTCCAGCTGCTTTTGCCGCAGCCGAAATCCGTAGTAATCGCTGTCGCTGTGGGTCACGCCTTCCCATTTGCCGTTGCTGTTGTCGTCCCAGCGCAGCAGCAGGCAGCTGGCGGAGAAGCTCAGCGCCGCCCCGCCGCACTCGCCGTTGCAGTAGCCGGCGCGGCGCACCGCTTTTTCCAGCGTCTGCATCAGCTGCTGCAGATCCTCCTGCAGCTGAACGCGCTGCTGCAGGCGCAGGCTTTCCCCAGTGAGCAGCGGTAAAAATCGTCCCGCGCTCAGCATCAGCACGGCGCTGACGGCCATCGCCACCAGCATCTCCAGCAGGCTGAATCCCGCCATCTTCAGTCGCACCCCTGCTCCTCCGGCTGGCAGAGCCGAATGCGGCCGCGGGCGGAGATAATCAGCCGCAGCCTGCCGCTGGCGTTGCCGAACGCCAGGCTGCCCGCCTTCGCCATATTGCGGCGGCCGTAGAAGCCCGGCTCGCCCTGCAGCGCGGTCAGGCTAATACCGGGATAAGGCGCCACAAACCGCAGCCGTCCGCCGCGCGCGCAGCCGCCGTCGGGTTTCGGGCCGCTGCCCAGACAGCCGCGCTCGCCCGGTATCAGCCAGAGCGCGCGATCCTGGTTCTGCCAGTTGGCCTGGGCGCGCAGCCGCTGTAAAAAGCCCTGCAGCTGTTGCGCCGTCTCGCGCAGCTGCTGTCGCTGCTGCCAGCGCTGCCAGCCCTGCAGCGCGCCGAGGCTGAGGCTGCCGATGATGACCAGCACGATCAGCAGCTCCGGCAGCGTAAAGCCTCTGTCTCTCTCTTTTTCCATGACGCAACTCTGCCGCGCCGCGCGCGCCGCCGCCAGCGGTGCAGAGGGGAGATGCGCGCCGCTTTCCCGCCAAAATGATCGGGTTGCAGGCGGCCACAAAGAGATGCGAAGAGAGGCGCAAAATCAGGATAAAAAAAGCCCCGGCGAGCAGGGCTGCGCCGGGGCCTGATTACCGCAGAGCGAGTCGCTACACCGCGACCGGTGCCTTAATGGCCGGATGCGGATCGTAGCCTTCGATCTCAAAGTCCTCGAAGCGGTAGTCGAAGATCGAGTCGGGCTTGCGCTTAATCACCAGCTTCGGCAGCGCACGCGGCTCGCGCGTCAGCTGCAGGCGCGCCTGCTCCAGATGGTTGCTGTAGAGGTGGGTGTCGCCGCCGGTCCAGACAAAATCCCCCACCTGCAGATCGCACTGCTGCGCCACCATATGCACCAGCAGCGCATAGCTGGCGATATTGAATGGCAGGCCGAGGAAAATATCGCAGGAGCGCTGATAGAGCTGGCAAGAGAGCTTGCCGTCCGCCACGTAGAACTGGAAGAATGCGTGGCACGGCGCCAGCGCCATCTCGTCCAGCTCACCGACGTTCCACGCCGAGACGATAATGCGGCGTGAGTCGGGATCGCGCTTCAGCTGTTCGATAACCTTTGCAATCTGGTCGATCTCTTCGCCGCGCGCATTGCCCCAGCTGCGCCACTGTTTGCCGTAGACCGGGCCGAGGTCGCCGTTTTCATCCGCCCACTCGTCCCAGATAGTGACGTTGTTCTCTTTCAGGTAGCCGATATTGGTCTCTCCTTTCAGGAACCACAGCAGCTCGTGAATGATAGAGCGCAGATGAACTTTTTTCGTGGTCACCAGCGGAAAGCCGTCCTGCAGGTTGAAACGCATCTGGTGGCCGAAAATCGACAGCGTGCCGGTGCCGGTACGGTCAGATTTCGGCGTGCCGTGGTCCAGCACGTATTGCATCAGGTCCAGATACTGTTTCATTTTACCTCTCGAGTCTGTTGCTGCGGGCGACGACGATACGCCCAGATCATCATAATAATGCCGGCCAGAATCATCGGTATGGAGAGGATCTGCCCCATACTGACGCCGCCCTCGAACAGGCCGAGCTGCGCGTCTGGCTGACGGAAGAATTCAACGATAATGCGAAACGCGCCGTAGCCGATAAGGAACAGGCCGGAAACGCTACCCATCGGGCGCGGTTTGCGAATAAACAGGTTCAGAATAATAAACAGCACCACCCCTTCCAGCATCAGCTCATAGAGCTGCGAAGGATGACGCGGCAGCACGCCGTAGGTGTTCAGCAGTTCCTGATAGCGCGGATTATTCACCGCCAGCGCCACATCTTCGCTGCGCGAGCCGGGGAAGAGCATAGCGAATTTAAAGTCAGGCGCGACGCGGCCCCACAGCTCGCCGTTGATAAAGTTACCGAGACGGCCTGCGCCGAGGCCAAACGGGATCAGCGGCGCGATAAAGTCGGAGACCTGGAAAAAGGTGCGTTTGGTGCGGCGCGCAAAGATCAGCATCACCACGATAACGCCAATCAGGCCGCCGTGGAACGACATGCCGCCATCCCAGACTTTAAACAGGTAGAGCGGGTTTTCCAGAAACAGCGGCAGGTTGTAGAAGAGCACGTAGCCGATGCGGCCGCCAAGGAAGACGCCAAGGAAACCGGCGTAGAGCAGGTTTTCAACTTCCTCTTTTTTCCAGCCGCTGCCGGGTTTGTTGGCGCGGCGCACCGCCAGCCACATGGCAAAAATAAAGCCGACGAGGTACATCAGTCCGTACCAGTGCAGCGAAACCGGTCCGACAGAGAAGATCACCGGATCGAACTGCGGAAAAGCGATATAGCCGTTATTCATCATTCACCATTCAATTTTCAGCCCTGAAAAAGGGGCACCAGGCGGATATGTTAAAGGCTGCGCATCATAGCACAGCCTGATTTTTTACAGAGCAGCGTAAATGTAAACGAGGATAACGCCTAGCGCCCGCCGCGGATCAGGCCGCCCAGGCCGCGCCGCTCCATAAAGGCGGCGACCAGATGGCGAACCTCCGTCGCGGTGTCTGCGCTCAGCCCCTGCTCGCTCAGCTTTTGCGTCTCTTCTTTATCCAGATGGCGCAGCAGATATTTTACGCGCGGCACGTTCTTGCCGTTCATGCTGAGATGGTGATAGCCCAGCCCCACCAGCAGCGCAACGCACATCGGATCGCCCGCCATTTCACCACAAAGGCAGAGTTCAAGATTCGCCAGACGGGCTTCGGTGGCAATCGCCTGCAGCGCGCGCAGCATCGCGGGATGCAGCGGATCGTAGAGGTTGGCGACGCGGGTATTGTTGCGATCCACCGCCATCAGATACTGGGTGAGATCGTTGGTGCCGACCGAAACGAAATCGACGCGCGACTGCAGCTGCGGGATCATAAACAGCATCGACGGCACTTCAATCATCACGCCGATGCGCGGTTTAGGGATCGCATAGCCCAGCATCTCCTCCACTTCCCGCCCGGCGCGCTGGATCAGCCGCACCGCGTCGTCGATCTCGTCGATATGGCTGATCATCGGCAGCAGAATGCTGAGGTTGCCGGAGGCGGCGTTGGCGCGCAGCATCGCACGCACCTGCACCAGGAAAATTTCCGGCTGATCGAGCGTCAGGCGGATGCCGCGCCAGCCGAGGCAGGGATTCTCTTCGCTGATCGGCATATAGGGCAGCTGCTTGTCGGCGCCGACGTCGAGCGTGCGCAGGGTGACCGGCTTGTTATGAAACAGCTGCAGCATGCCCTGATACTGCGCCACCTGCTCCTCTTCGGACGGGAAGCCGTTCTGCAGCATAAAGGGAATTTCCGTGCGGTAGAGGCCGATACCGTCCACCCAGTTGTCGAGCGTCTGTTCATGTTCCGGGCTGAGGCCGGCGTTAAGCATCACCTGAATACGCTCGCCGCTTTTCAGCTCGCCCGGCTGATCCACCACCCCTTCCGCCATTTTGCTCAGCGCGTTCTCTTCGCTGATCAGGCGCTGATACTCCTGCACCAGCACCGGCTCGGGATCGATCAGCAGCTCGCCGCGATAGCCGTCGACGATCAGCAGGCGTTTATTTAGCTGCGCGGGCAGGATGTCGGCGCCCATCACCGTGGGGATGCCCATGGCGCGCGTCAGGATCGCGGCGTGCGAGTTAGCCGCGCCGTCGCGCACCACGATGCCCGCCAGCCGCTCGTGCGGCAGCTCCGCCAGCGTGGTGGCGGTAAGCTCGTCGGCCACCAGCACAAAGCGCTCCGGCCAGGCGTTGGTGCCGACCACCGAGTCATCAAGATGAAACAGCAGGCGCTGGCCCAGCACGCGCAGATCGCCCGCGCGCTCGCGCAGATAGCTGTCGCTCAGGCTGGCGAACTGGGCGGCGAATTTCTCAATAACCTTTTTTACCGCCCATTCGGCCACCGATCCCTGCTCGATCTCGTCAAACAGATCCTTTTTCAGGCGGGCGTCGGTTAGCAGGTGGGAGTAGAGATCGAAGATCGCCGCGCTCTCTTTCTGCACGCCGGCGGCAAAACGTTTGCTGAAGCGGCGGAATTCGCTGGCGGCTTCGCTCATCGCCAGCACCAGCCGCTCGCGTTCGCGCTGCACGTCGAGCGTCGAGGCGGCGGAAACCTGATCCAGCAGCGGCTGCGTTTCGTCGACCCAGCCTGGGGCAACGGCGACGCCCGGCGCGGCGGCGATGGCACGCACCCGCGTCTGGCGGAACTGGCCGAAGAGCTGGCCGAGCTGCGACTGCGACAGCAGCGTCGCCATCTGCGTCGCTAGCGTTACCAGGAAGGACTCTTCGCTCTCGTCGAACTGTCGGTGTTCGCGCTGCTGCACCACCAGCACGCCCAGCAGCTGGCGACGGCTGATGATCGGCACGCCGAGAAATGAGCGATAGCGCTCTTCTTTCACGGCAGGAATATATTTAAAGCTGGGGTGGCTTTGCGCATCCGCAAGGTTGATGGGTTCGGCGAGACGCCCCACCAGGCCGACGATCCCTTCATCGAACGCCAGCGTGACGGTGCGCCCGCGCGGCTTTTTCAGGCCGCGCGTGGCCATAAGGTAATAGCAATGGTGATCGTGATCTGCGAGATAAACGGAGCAGACCTCCGTATCCATCGCCAGGCAAATCTCATTGACCAGGATGTCGAGCGCGTCGTTAAGCCGCGGCGCGCCCGCCACCTTTTCTACTATTTCGCGCAACTGAGTGAGCATAAGGGCGTGGCCTATCCTCTTTTCCGTCGATGGGCTGGCGCGCTGCGCTGCTGCCCCGCACTCTCCTGCATCGACATTACCACGCCAGCGAATTCCTTCATTACGCGACGGTAGACGTCACGTTTAAAGGAGACAACCTGACGCACCGGATACCAGAAGCTTACCCAGCGCCAGCCGTCGAACTCCGGCGTGCTGCTGTGTTGCACATTGATATCCGCGTCACTGCTCATCAACTGCAGAAGAAACCACTTTTGTTTCTGGCCGATACACACCGGCTTCGTGTCCCAACGCACCAAACGTTTTGGCAATTTGTAGCGCAACCAGTTACGGGTAGATGCAAGTATTCGAACATCTTTACGGTGTAAACCCACTTCTTCGAACAGTTCGCGATACATCGCCTGTTCGGCGGTTTCACCGGGATTGATGCCTCCCTGAGGAAACTGCCAGGAGTGCTGTCCGAAGCGCCTGGCCCACAACACTTGTCCTTGCCTGTTACAGATTACGATACCAACATTCGGGCGGTAGCCATCATCATCGATCACTGGACTACCTCAAAGCTAAATTTGAATAGCCTGATTGTTTCACACTCCTTACAGGCGGTAAACCACTGGATTAACGGGAAGAACGCGGTGCTCAACCTGGATAACTCACAGTATTGGCCCGAGTTATAAACAATTAAGGCGGCAAAGCGCCGATCTTATTCACGTTTTCTGTGGATAGCTTTGTGCAGAACACGGGAATTAGCTGAATAAACTTTTATGGCCCTGAACCACCCCACAAATGAACAACCTGTTTTTAACCATTTAAAACATGCACTTAAATCACTCTTATTCAGAATTAAAATAGCTGATTTTGCGGTGGACGACGCGAAAGCGTTTTAGCTGGTTAAAGATCAAGCGACGCCGTTTTTATCCACAGACAATGCAGTAAACTTGCTCATCAGCGGATAAAAAAGCGGCTTTTCCGCCGAAGTCAAGGCTGTAAATGGAACCAGTAATGGGGATGAGGTGGGGTTATCCCACCGATCTGTGGATAACTCAGGCGAAGATCCTGTTCATTAATGCCCTCAGTCCGGGATAACCTTGTGCCGTAATGGAAAGTCAGCACCGGGGGCAATTAAAAAAGCGCGGCGAATCATGCTATTATCAACGCTCTTTATCCTGACGCCGCTGTGGGAAAAGTTGCCGGGAAAAAAATTGTCTATTTTTTGACCAGTTGAGTATTCGCTATGTTCCAGCTCCATGATCCGCCCGAAAATGAATCTGTTCTCCTGGCTCGCGCCCATGCGCTGGCGGGCCAGACGCTGGCAGCCTTGGCCGCGCAGGCCGCCTTGCCGATGCCGGCCGATCTGAAACGCGATAAAGGCTGGGTCGGCATGCTGCTGGAGCGCTATCTGGGCGCCAGCGCAGGCAGCAAGGCGGAGCAGGATTTCGCCCATCTCGGTATTGAACTCAAAACCATCCCCATTGACGCCCAGGGCAAACCGCTGGAAACCACCTTTGTCTGCGTGGCGCCGCTCACCGGAAACAGCGGCGTAACCTGGGAGACGAGCCATGTGCGCCACAAGCTGGCGCGCGTGCTCTGGATCCCGGTGGAGGGCGATCGCGCGATCCCGCTCGCACAGCGCCGCGTCGGCGCGCCGCTGCTGTGGAGTCCGAACGAAGAGGAGGATCGCATGCTGCGCCACGACTGGGAGGAGCTGATGGATATGATCGTGCTGGGCCAGGTCGAACGCATCACCGCGCGCCACGGTGCCTGGCTGCAGATCCGGCCGAAAGCCGCCAACAGCCGGGCGCTGACCGAGGGCATCGGCGAACACGGCGAGCCGATTATGACGCTGCCGCGCGGTTTCTACCTGAAAAAGAGCTTCACCGCCCCGCTGCTGGCGCGTCATTTTTTACTGTAAGTTCATTGATGCGGATGCGTATAATCGCCGTTTAATTTTCGTTTAAGATTGAGTGTGCGCATGTTTGAGTGGATAACCGATCCCAACGCCTGGCTGGCGCTGGGCACGCTGACCATCCTCGAAGTGGTTCTTGGCATTGATAATATTATTTTCCTCTCTCTGGTGGTGGCGAAACTGCCTAAGCATCAGCAGGCCAGCGCGCGTCGTCTCGGCCTGATGGGCGCGATGCTGATGCGTCTCGCCCTGCTGGCCTCTATCGCCTGGGTCGCGCGGCTGACCCATCCGCTGTTTACCCTGTTCGATCACGCCTTCTCCTGGCGCGATCTGATCCTGCTCGGCGGCGGTCTGTTTCTGCTGTGGAAGTCGAGTATGGAGATCCATGAAACCATCGAAGGCGGCGAAGAGGAGCATAAAACCAATGTGCACTCCTTCCTGGGCGCTATCGTGCAGATCATGCTGCTGGATATTATCTTCAGCCTGGATTCGGTGATTACCGCCGTTGGCCTTTCCGATCATCTCTTTATTATGATGGCGGCCGTGGTGATCGCCGTGCTGATGATGATGTTTGCCGCGCGCGCCATCGGCGAGTTTGTCGATCGCCATCCGTCGATCAAAATGCTCGCCCTCTCCTTTTTAATTCTGGTGGGTTTTACCCTGATTCTGGAGAGTTTCGCGGTTCATGTACCAAAAGGTTACATTTATTTCGCCATGTTCTTCTCCATGGCCGTTGAGTGCCTGAACCTGATGCGCACTAAGAAAAGCGCGACGTAAAATGTCAAGGGCGGCTACGGGCCGCCCTTTTATTTTCAGATTCATGCGATAACGCAAAGCGCCAAAACGATTTATTACTACACTTTTTGCAGTTAATGCCGCTGGCCTCTGACGAGGCGACGCGGCCCACTGGCTGACGGGAGTGAGAGGAATAAGCGTGATGAAAGAGTTGGCGGGCGTAGCAGTGTTGATGTTTGCCGCCGTTACACTGAGCGGATGCAGTTCAGATTATGTAATGGCAACAAAAAATGGCCAGATGATTATGACGGAAGGCAAGCCGACCATCGATAAAGAGACCGGTCTGGTGAAATATACCGATCAGTCCGGCCATGAAGTGCAGATCAATGGCGACGAAGTGTCGACCATTATTGAGCGTTAAGTGCCATTTCAGCTCACCTGTCCCGCAATTTGTCCGGACAGGTGATTTCCCCGATTTTCCCCACTTCCTTCCCCGCTGATTCACGCGCTATAGTCCCACAGGACACACCATTACATTCCATAAAAATAAGGAAGACGGCTATGCACTATCACCGTATCCCCCATAGCACGCTGGAAGTGAGTCAGTTGGGGTTGGGAACCATGACCTTTGGTGAACAGAATAGCGAAGCCGACGCCCACGAGCAGCTCGATTTCGCCATCGCCAGCGGCATTAATTTTATCGATACCGCTGAAATGTATCCGGTGCCGCCGCGCCCGGAAACCCAGGGGTTGACCGAACAGTACATCGGCAGCTGGCTGAAGAAGCGCGGCAGCCGTGACAAGGTGATCCTCGCCAGCAAAGTGGCGGGCCCGTCGCGCGGCGCGGACGCGTCGATTCGCCCGAATCAGGCGCTGGATCGCAAGAATATCCGCGACGCGCTGGACGCCAGCCTGAAGCGCCTCAACACCGACTACCTCGACCTTTACCAGCTGCATTGGCCGCAGCGCCAGACCAATTACTTTGGCAAGCTGGGCTATCAGTACAGCGAGAACACCATTCCCGTTACGCTGCTGGAGACGCTGGAAGCGCTGGCCGAGCAGGTGCGCGCCGGTAAAATTCGCTATATCGGCGTGTCGAACGAAACGGCCTGGGGCGTGATGCGCTATCTGCAGCTGGCGGAGAAGCACGAGCTGCCGCGCATCGTGACCATTCAGAATCCCTATAGCCTGCTGAACCGCAGTTTTGAGGTGGGCCTGGCGGAAATCAGCCAGCATGAAGGCGTTGAGCTGCTGGCTTACTCCAGCCTCGCTTTCGGCACCCTGAGCGGCAAATATCTGAACGGCGCGAAACCGGCCGGGGCGCGCAATACGCTGTTCAGCCGCTTTACGCGCTACAGCGGCGAGCAGTCGCAGCTGGCGATTGCTGAATATGTGGCGCTGGCGCAGAAGCATCGCCTGGATCCGTCGCAGATGGCGCTGGCCTATGTGCGTCAGCAGCCGTTCGTCGCCAGCACCCTGCTGGGCGCCACCACGATGGAGCAGCTGAAGACCAATATCGACAGCTTCAACCTGACGCTGGACGCGGAGGTTCTGGAAGGGATTGAGGCGATTCACCGCCGCTACACCTATCCGGCACCTTAAGATGCGCAGAAGGCACAATGGCTTAGCAAACGGATAGCCTTGCCCGCAGAGCAAAGCGTCCCGCGCCAGGGACAAAAACGCCGTGCGTTGGCCCGATACGGGCGCACCTCAGGGATGAGGTGCGTACTGGTTTTTCCCTGTCTGACTACAGCCCCAGCAGCAGCTGCCGCTCAAGCTGCGGATCGAGCAGCGTTACGTGCAGCCCGACCAGCCGCACGCCGCGTCCGGCGCGGCGCTCATCCCAGGTTTTGCGCGCCACCGCGATCAAATCCTCTTTGTTCAGCTCCGGCCAGATATGCTCCTGCGTCGTCAGCTGAAAATCGTTGAACTTCAGCTTCACCCCCTGCCGCGCGATCTGCCTGTCGGGCCGCACCTGCGTCAGGCGGCGCTCCAGCTCCGCGTAGAGAAAATCGATAATTTCCAGGCAGGCGTCCCAGCTGTGAATATCCTCCGCCAGCGTGCGCTCGACGCCGACGGATTTGCGCTCGCGCTCCACCACCACGCCGCGCTCGTCGATGCCGTGGCTGCGCTCCCAGAGCACGCGGCCAAACTTGCCGAAGCGCTTAAGCAGCTGCGCCACGTCGGCTTTCTGCACGTCGGCGCAGGTATGCAGCCCCATCTCCTCAAGCTTTTTCGTTGCCACCTTGCCGACGCCCGGGATCTTCGCCAGCGGCAGCGACAGCAGAAAGTCGGGCATCTCCTGCGGCGTAATAACGTACTGCCCGTCAGGCTTATTGAGATCGGAGGCGATCTTGGCGAGAAACTTAATCGGCGCGATGCCGGCCGAGGCGGTCAGCCCCGTCTCGCGCTGAATGGTGGCGCGGATCTCGCGGGCGATCAGCGTGGCGGAGCCGTGGCAGTGCGGGCTGTCGGTGACGTCCAGATAGGCTTCGTCCAGCGATAAGGGTTCGATTAAGGGGGTATAGCGCAGGAAAATCTCGCGGATCTGCTGCGACGCCTCTTTGTAGGCGTCAAAACGTCCCGGCAACAGCTTCAGATGCGGGCAGAGCTTTAGCGCCATGGCGGTGGGCATCGCGCTGCGTACGCCAAATTTGCGCGCCGGGTAGTTGGCGGTGCTGATCACGCCGCGCCGTTCACGGCTGCCGCCGATAGCGATAGGGATATCGCGCAGCGCCGGGTTGTCACGCATCTCCACCGCTGCATAGAAGCAGTCCATATCGACATGTATGATTTTCACGCTTGCCCGCCATCCGCTTTTCGTCACGCCTTATGATACTGTATAGATGTACAGATGCAAAAGCGCCGCCGCCAGTCCGCCGCGTCAGGCGGCTCTGAAAAGCGGATTTACCCCTCTTCGCCACTAAAGTTTACAAATTTCTGGCCGTCATATTTTGAGGAATACGCGAATTTACCGGGCGGCGTCTTGATAAAAAAACAGACAATGCTAATGTTGCGCTGCGGTAGCGGAGTTTTCCGATAATGCAAGTCCCAGACGCCTCTCGCGTCATCGTTCTCTTCACTCAAGGTATACACAGCATGGGCAAAATCGCACTTCTGTTTGCGATGATTTTGATGCCAGCCCTCAGCATGGCAATGACTCCCGAGCCGACGCAGCAGATGTCGACGCCGGTGAGTAAAGAATTAAAGAAACAGCTACTCGGCACGCCGGTCTATATTCAGATTTTCAAGGAAGAGCGCACCCTGGAGCTTTACGGCAAAATCGGCAACGAATTCCGCCTGCTTGATACCTACCGCATCTGTAACTTTTCCGGCGGCCTCGGCCCGAAGCGCCGCGAAGGGGATTTCAAAAGTCCGGAAGGTTTTTACAGCGTCAGGCTCAATCAGCTCAAGCCGGACAGCCGTTTCTATCGCGCCATCAACGTCGGTTTTCCTAACCAGTACGATCGCGAACACGCCTACACCGGCAACTACCTGATGATCCACGGCGACTGCAAGTCGATTGGCTGCTACGCCATGACCGACGCCTACATGGATGAGATCTTCACCTACGTGAACGCAGCGCTGCGTAACGGCCAGTCAGAGGTGAATATCAGCATCTTCCCGTTCCGCATGACCGACGCCAATATGCAGCGCCATCGCTACTCCACCTACGCCAGCTTCTGGCGCGAGCTGCAGCCGGGCTATGCCTGGTTTGCGAAATACCATCAGCCGCCAACGGTCAACGTTGCCAGCGGCAGCTACGTGATGAACAGCGGCAGCCCGGCGATCGTCAATCCCGAAGCCGCCTCTAAATCATTCCTGGCGCTCTCCAAGGCAGAATAACGCCCACTCGCCTGGCACGATCCGCTGCCAGGTTTCATTGGTCGTCAGCGGCTGCGTCGCAATCACCGTCACCACGTCGTTGGCGGTGGTGTGCTGCTGGAAATCGATCTCCACATCCTGATCGAGCAGCTGCGCTTTGCCAAAGGGCGCGCGGCGCGTGATCCAGTAGAGATTAGTCGAGCAGAACGCCATCAGATAGCGCCCGTCCGACAGCAGCATATTGAACACCCCTTTCTGCCGCAGTTCACCCGCCAGTTGCGCCACATAGCGAAATACCGCCGGCCAGTTGGCAGGCGTGCGCGGATAGCGCGTCGCCAGGTTGTGCAGGATCCAGCAGAACGCCTTCTCGCTGTCGGTTTCGCCGACCGGGCGAAAATGGCCGGTTTCCAGCTGGCGATAGCCCTTTAGCTGACCGTTGTGGGCATAGGTCCAGTTGCGTCCCCAGAGTTCGCGGGTGAAAGGATGGGTATTCTCCAGCGAGACCGGCCCGCGATTCGCCTGGCGGATATGCGCCACCACCGAATGGGACTTAATCGGATACTCCTGCACCAGCCGCGCCACAGGTGAGTTATAGCTCGGCAGCGGATCTTTAAAGGTGCGGCAGCCCCGATCTTCATAAAAGGTAATGCCCCAGCCATCTTTATGCGGCCCGGTTCCGCCGCCGCGCTGCACCAGGCCAGTAAAACTGAAACAGATATCGGTTGGAACGTTGGCGCTCATCCCGAGCAATTCGCACATAGCTACCGCCTTAGTCAGAAAAGCCGCCAGCCAGCAAGATGGCGGCTGAACCCTTACTTCACCATCTCTTTTTCGATCAGCAGCATCAGGATATGGATAACTTTGATATGGATCTCCTGAATGCGGTCGGCGTAGCCGAAGTGCGGCACGCGAATTTCGATATCCGCCGAACCGGCCATCTTGCCGCCATCTTTGCCGGTCAGGGCGATCACCTTCATGCCCTGCGCCCGCGCCGCCTCGATCGCCTTGATGATATTGGCGGAGTTGCCGGAGGTCGACAGCCCCAGCAGCACATCGCCCGGACGCCCTACCGCTTCGATATAGCGTGAGAAAACGTAATCGTAGCCGAAATCGTTGCTGACGCAGGAGAGGTGGCTGACGTCAGAGATGGCGATCGCCGGGTAGCCCGGACGGTTTTCGCGATAGCGGCCGGTCAGTTCCTCAGCGAAGTGCATGGCGTCGCAGTGCGAGCCGCCGTTGCCGCAGGAGAGCACTTTTCCGCCCGCTTTAAAACTGTCGGCCAGCAGCACCGCGGCGCGCTGGATGGCGTGAATATTCGCCTCGTCGCTAAGAAAGTTATTAAGCGTATCCGCTGCTTCATTCAGCTCGGAGCGAATGATGTCCTGGTACATAGGGATGTCCTTGTTAGTAAAAGAGTGACTTTGCAAGTTTAACGGAATGGCGGGTTGGCGCAAAGCGCGCGCCGCGCGAAAGCCTGCGCCGCCAGCGCAGCGGATTTAACGATTTTGTGAGTAAGGTTGTAATTGCGATGTAAACAAATTGCTAATTAACCGCCAGTGTCATACACCTCTACAGAGAACAGGTCAGACCTCTTACTACTTACGGAGCCGTGATTATGATGGTTGTGTCGATCCTCGCGACGCTGGTATTAATCAGCGCCCTCTTTTATCACCGCGTCTCTCTGGCGGCGAGCAGCGCAATTTTACTGTTGTGGACCGCCGCCTGGTCCGCGGCGCATATCTGGACGCCCTGGCTGCTGCTGCCGCTGGCGATCCTTCTGCTGCCGTTTAACCTCCCTTCCCTGCGCCGCTCGCTCTTTTCGAAACCGATGCTGCAGCGCTTCCAGAAGGTGATGCCGCCGATGTCGCGCACGGAAAAAGAGGCGATCGACGCCGGCACCACCTGGTGGGAAGGCGACCTGTTTCAGGGCAAGCCTGACTGGCAGAAGCTGCATAACTATCCGCAGCCACGCCTGACGCCCGCCGAACAGGCCTTTCTCGACGGCCCGGTGGAGGAGGCGTGCCGCATGGCGAACGATTTCGCCATCACCCATGAGATGGCGGATCTGCCGCCGGAGCTGTGGGCCTACCTGAAAGAGCAGCGTTTTTTCGCCATGATCATCAAGAAAGAGTATGGCGGCCTCGAATTCTCCGCCTATGCCCAGGCGCGCGTGCTGCAAAAGCTGGCGGGCGTGTCCGGCATTCTGGCGATTACCGTCGGCGTGCCTAACTCGCTTGGCCCAGGGGAGCTGCTGCAGCATTACGGCACCGACGCGCAAAAAGATCACTATCTGCCGCGTCTGGCGCGCGGCGACGAGATCCCCTGCTTCGCGCTGACCAGCCCGGAAGCGGGATCCGACGCCGGGGCGATCCCCGATACCGGCGTGGTCTGCATGGGTGAATGGCAGGGCAAGCAGGTGCTGGGCATGCGTCTCACCTGGAATAAGCGCTACATTACGCTGGCGCCGGTGGCCACCGTGCTGGGCCTCGCCTTTAAGCTCTCCGATCCCGATCGTCTGCTGGGCGAAACCGAGTCGCTGGGCATTACCTGCGCCCTGATCCCCACCAGCACGCCGGGCGTGGAAATCGGCAAGCGCCACTTCCCGCTTAACGTGCCGTTTCAGAACGGCCCGACGCGCGGCAAAGATATTTTCGTGCCGATCGATTTTATTATTGGCGGGCCGCAGATGGCCGGTCAGGGCTGGCGCATGCTGGTTGAGTGCCTGTCGGTGGGTCGCGGCATTACCCTACCCTCTAACTCCACCGGCAGTTTGAAAAGCGTGGCGCTGGCCACCGGCGCCTATGCGCATATCCGCCGCCAGTTCAAAGTCTCAATCGGCAAGATGGAAGGCATCGAAGAGCCGCTGGCGCGCATTGCCGGTAACGCCTACGTGATGGACGCCGCGGCGACGCTGATCACCACCGGCATTATGCAGGGCGAAAAACCGGCGGTGCTGTCGGCGATTGTGAAGTATCACTGCACCCATCGCGGCCAGCGCGCCATTATGGACGCCATGGATATCGCGGGCGGCAAAGGCATTATGCTCGGCAACAATAACTTCCTTGCCCGCGCCTATCAGGGCGCGCCTATCGCCATTACGGTAGAGGGCGCCAATATTCTGACGCGCAGCATGATTATTTTCGGTCAGGGCGCTATCCGCTGCCATCCGTTTGTACTGAAGGAGATGGCGGCCGCCGCCAGCCAGGATCTTAACGCCTTTGACGCCGCGCTGTTTAGCCACGTCGGCTATGTCGGCAGCAACGCCGTGCGCAGCCTGTGGCTCGGCCTGACGGCGGGACGCGGCAGCGCCTCGCCGACGCGCGACGCCACGCGCCGCTACTACCAGCATCTTAATCGCCTTAGCGCTAATCTGGCGCTGCTGGCGGACGTGTCGATGGCGGTGCTGGGCGGCAGCCTGAAGCGCCGCGAGCGGATTTCGGCGCGCCTGGGTGATGTGCTGAGCCAGCTCTATCTCGCCTCTGCCACGCTGAAGCGCTATGACGATGAGGGCCGCCACGAGGCCGATCTGCCGCTGCTGCACTGGGGCGTGCAGGATGCGCTGCATCAGGCCGAGCAGGCGATTGAGGATCTGCTGCGCAACTTCCCCAGCCCGCTGGTGGCTGGCGCGCTGCGCATGATGATTTTCGCCGGCGGCAAGCACTGCCCGGCGCCGAGCGACCGCCTCGATCATAAGCTGGCGAAGCTGCTGCAGCTGCCTTCCGCCACGCGGACCCGTCTGGGGCGCGGCCAGTATCTGACGCCGAGCGAGCATAATCCGGCAGGCCAGCTTGAGCAGGCGCTGCAGGAGGTTATGGCGGCGGAAGCGATCCACGATCGCCTGTGCAAGCAGCAGAAAGAGCACTTCTCTTTCACCCGGCTGGATGCGCTGGCGCAGCGGGCGCTGAAAGCGGGCTGGATTAACGCCGCCGAGGCAGAGGTGCTGACGCGCGCCGAAGCGAGCCGTCTGCGCGCCATTAACGTCGATGAGTTTGACGCGGATGCGCTGGCGGTTCCGGTGAAACAGCCGGCGGTGAAGGCGGCGCGGGAGAGCGAGGCGGCGTAAACCTTAGCTGTCGATGTTGTTACTCGACAAAGCGCACAAAAGTCCGTTAGCGGGTAACATGGACCGAAGAGCAAAGCGTCCCGCGACAAGGATGTCGCGGGCCGAGCGTGCAGGGATGCCTTGAGCGACTTTGCGATCGGGCCATGTTACCCGCGTTCGCGCGGAGTCAACCGACGCGGCCTGCCCTTACCCCGCCTGCCGAATACGCGCGATCAGCGCCTCGGCGTCCTCAATATGATCCGCCGCCAGAATCAGCGTGCGTCCCAGCGTAATGCAGCTGCGGATGCATTCGGTGCGCATTGCCTCATCCTTAATCAGCTTCATATCCGCCACGTGCGACATGCCGACGGTGCGGCGAATCAGCTCGGTGCCGCAGTAGCCGATGGTATCGGCCCACACCTTGCGCAGAAACGCCTGCGCATAGCCTGGAGAGGCGAGCGCCACGTCGCTGGTCTTCGCTTGCGCCAGCGCCAGGAAGCGCGCAGAGAAGGTATTCCACACCTCGCGCACGTCGTTGAGACGCAGCTCGCGCCCTTCTGCCGCCTCGCGCGGGGCCAGCAGCCCCGGCAGGCCGCAGTAGTTGATCAGCAGATTGCCCAGCGCCGTGCCGACGTCGAAGCCCATTGGGCCGAAATAGCCGAACTCCGCATCGATCGCCTTCAGGCTGTTGTCGGCGACGAAAATCGAGCCGCTGTGAATATCGCCGTGCAGCAGCGCTTCGGCATGGGCGAAAAAGCGGTGCTTCAGTCCGGCCACGGCGATGCGCAGCGTCTCGTCACCGCGCAGGCTGGCCACCAGCGGCTCCAGCGCCTGCGGGTAGCTGTTGCGCTCGTGATCGATATAGGGATCGTTAAAGAAGAGATCTTCGGTGATCTCGCACATTTCCGGGTTGATAAAGCGCGCCACTTGCGCTTTTTTCTGATGGGGATGCAGCACAAAATCGGAGGTATGGAACAGCGTCTGCGCCAGGTATTCGCCCAGCTGTGCCGCCGCCTGCGGATAGAACGCCCCCTTCACCAGCTCGCCGCGCCAGATGCGGTGGCTGGAGAGATCCTCCATCACCATCACCGCCAGCGTCTCATCATAGTGCGTTACCCTGACGGTGTGCTGCGGGCAATATTTGTAGTGTTCAATCAGGGTTTGCGCCTCCAGCCGCGCGCGGTCCAGCGTCAGCGGCCAGGATTCACCCACGCAGCGCACGTAAGGCAGCGCCTGCTTTACGATCACCCGACTGTTGCCCTGACGGTCGAAAATTTTGAAGACCAGGTTAAGGTTGCCATCGCCAATCTCTTCCGCCTCGACCAGCGAGGCGGGATCGTCCACGCCGCCAAACTGCCGGGCATACTCAACGGCGTCCGCCGCGGTGAAGGTACGGTATTGCGACATTGCCTTTCCTCTCATGCAAAACTGAAACGAAACCCGCCGGGGCAGTATAATAAGCCGTTCAGACGTCTATACATCCGTTCCGCATGTTGGCACAATACGTGACAACAACGCAACAGAGATTTCACAGACAATGCAAACACTCCACACCACCAGCTTACAGGTTCGTGACAGTCAGCTCTGGATCCTCGACCAGCAGGCGCTGCCGCAGCAAAAAAACTGGCTACCGGCGCACGATGTCGCGCAGCTGGTCGGGCATATTCACGCCCTGCGCGTGCGCGGCGCGCCGCTGATCGGCCTCTCCGCCTCGCTGCTGCTGGCGCTGCTGGCCGAGGCGGGCGCCAGCCGCGACGCGCTGGCGCAGGCGCTGGAGGTGCTGCGCGCCGCGCGCCCCACGGCGGTCAACCTGATGAACAATCTCGATCGGATGAAGGTGGCGCTGGCGCAGGCGGATTTCGCCGCCGCGCTGGGTCAGGAAGCGCTGCGTCTGGTGGAGGAGGATCGCCAGCTGTGCGACAACATCGCCGAGGCGGGCAGCGCGCTGGTGAAGCCAGAGAGTCGCCTGCTCACGCACTGCAACACCGGCGGGCTGGCGACGGCGGGCGTCGGCACCGCGCTGGGCGTTATCGCCCGCGCGCATCAGCAGGGCAAGGTGGCGAACGTCTGGGTGGGCGAGACGCGTCCGCTGCTGCAGGGCGGACGCCTTACCGCCTGGGAGCTGGGCGAGCTGGCGATCCCCTTTCAGCTGATCACCGACTCGATGGCGGCCAGCCTGATGGCGAGCGGCCAGGTCGATGCCGTCTGGGTCGGCGCGGACCGCATTGCGGCCAACGGCGACGTGGCGAACAAGATCGGCACCTACAGCCTGGCGGTGCTGGCGCATTACCATCAGATCCCGTTCTATGTCGCCGCGCCGCACACCACGCTGGATCGCCAGTGCGCCAGCGGCCGCGATATTCCTATCGAGCAGCGCGCCGCCAGCGAAGTGACCGGCGCAGCGGGCAGCTTTGGCAGCGTGCGGTGGGCACCAGAAGCGGCAGCGGTCTGTAACCCGGCGTTCGACGTGACCCCAGCGGCGCTGATTAGCGGCTGGGTGCTGGATACCGGCGTCATCGTGCCGGAGGCGGTTAAGGCGGGCGCGTTTCAGCCCTGACAGGGCGCGCCTGGCGCGCCCGTCTGGCGTGACTACGGCAGGCGCGGATAGGCGTCGGCGATGGTGTCGCCGGTGAAGTGCGCCACCCAGCCCTCCTGATTATCGAAGATGCGGATGGCGGTGAAGTTGGGCGAGGATCCCATATCAAACCAGTGCGGCGTGCCTGCCGGCACCGAAATCAGATCGTTCTTTTCACACAGGATCTGGTAGACCTGGCCGTCGAGATGCAGGCAGAAAAGGCCCGCGCCCTCGACAAAAAAACGCACCTCATCTTCGCCGTGGGTGTGTTCAGAGAGAAACTTCTCGCGCAGCGTCTCTTTTTGCGGATGGTCTGCGCGCATGCTGATCACATCCCAGCTCTGATAGCCCTTCTCCGCCACCAGCCGATCGATGGCGTGCTGATAGGCCTCGATCACTTTGGCCGGCTCTGGATTGTCACCTAAATCGCGATCCGCCGCCCAGCGCTCAAAGCGCACATTTTTTGCATTCAGCCGCTCGCGGATCATCTCCGCGTCGGTGCTGTGCCACACCGGCAGCGTGGCTTCGGTATCGGTAAAAATGGTCAATGCGCTCATGCTAAAACAACTCCCGAAAAGGTG
Source organism: Pantoea sp. ACRSC (assembly GCF_022346785.1). Classification (NCBI taxonomy): domain Bacteria; kingdom Pseudomonadati; phylum Pseudomonadota; class Gammaproteobacteria; order Enterobacterales; family Erwiniaceae; genus Pantoea; species Pantoea sp. ACRSC. The sequence goes on along the minus strand of NZ_JAKRNN010000015.1, from coordinate 28,901 downwards.
TTCACCTGATGATGGCGGCTTTCGCTGTCTGCGGGGCCGCGAATTAACTGCACGGTATTCCATCCGGCTTCCGCTGCCGCATCCAGCTCCTGACGAATGTCGGAGAGGAACAGCAGCTGCTCAGCGGGCAGGCCGGTTTGTTCGGCGATATTGCGGTAGGAGGCGGCCTCGCGCTTGGCGCCGACGCGCGTGTCGAAATAGCCGCTAAACAGGCCGGTAATATCTCCTTCATCACTGTAGCCAAATAACAGTTTTTGCGCCGCAACCGAGCCGGAGGAATAGACGTAAAGCTGAATTCCCTGCTCTCGCCAGGCGCGCAGCGCGGGCGCAACGTCAGGATAGAGATGGCCGGTAAAGCTGCCGTTTACGTAGCCGTCGCGCCAGATCATCCCCTGCAGCGCTTTCAGTCCGGTAGATTTGCGATCCTCATCCATAAAGCCCAGCAGGATCTGCGTTACGGCGTCGAGATCGGCCTGCGGCTGCCCCGCCTCGGCGCGCACCGCCTCAAGGGCTGCGCTGACGTCAGGATCCGCATGCTGCGCGCGGATAAAGGCGGCGAGATGTTCACGCGCGTAGGGGAAGAGCACGTCATGCACGAAGCGAATATCGCTGGTCGTGCCTTCAATATCGGTAACGATGGCGCGGATCATTGGGCCTCCAGCAGGCGACGTTGGCGTTCGCATTCAAATAAAAATTCCAGACCTTCCAGATGACGGCGCGCCTCGCCCACGTCCTGCCCCCAGCAGGTCAGGCCGTGACCGCGCAGCAGAAAGCCGTAGCGCAGCGGGTTGCTATGGGCATACGCCTCAATGCGCTGCGCCAGCGCGTCGATATCCTGATCGTTATCAAATAGCGGGATTGCCACGCTGTCGAGGTGGCTACGCTGCCCCGCCAGCGATTTCTGCATCTCGTAGCCGGTCAGCCGCAGCGCATCTCCCTTCTCAACGCGCGACAGCACCGTTGCGTTCACCGTATGGGTATGCAGCACCGCGCCCGCCTCGGGGAAGAGCCGGTAGATCAGGGTATGCAAGGCGGTTTCCGCCGAGGGCCTGCGCCCGGACGGCGCGCGGCTGGAGGCGATCTCCACCTGAATAAAGTCATCCTGCGTCAGGCTGCCTTTATCTTTGCCCGACTCGCTGAGCAGGCAGAAGCGGGCATCCTGGCGAACGGACATGTTGCCGCCGGTGGCGGGCGCCCAGCCTTTGGCGCCAATCCAGTGGCAGGCTGCCACCAGCTGGTCGAGCGGAGAGAGTGCAGACATAGCGTTTCAGGCATCCTGTAAGGTCGGTTTTAGACGTCTAAGCGTCTCGATTGCCAAATACTAACATCCTGTTTATAGTGGCTTCAACACAGGGTTACTCCGCAATGACATTCGCGCTTAAGGCAATCAACCATGACGCAGCCCAACCTGACGCCGGAGAGTAAACTTCCCGCTCTCGGTACCACCATCTTTACCCAGATGAGCGCGCTGGCGCAGCAGCATAACGCCATCAACCTTTCGCAGGGCTTTCCCGATTTTGACGGACCGCGCTATCTGCAGGCGCGCCTGGCGCATCACGTCAGCCAGGGCGCGAACCAGTATGCGCCGATGACCGGCGCGCTGCCGCTGCGCGAGGCGATCGCCGAAAAAACCGCCGAGCTGTATGGTTATCGCCCCGACGTTAACAGTGATATCACCGTGACCGCTGGCGCCACCGAAGCGCTCTATGCGGCGATCACCGCGCTGGTGCGGCCGGGCGACGAGGTGATCTGCTTTGACCCGAGCTACGACAGCTATGCCCCTGCCGTTGAGCTGTCGGGCGGCGTGCTGAAACGCATCGCGCTGCAGCCGCCGGGCTTTCGCGTCGACTGGCCAGCCTTCGCCAGCCTGCTCTCCAGCAAAACCCGCCTGGTGATCCTGAATACGCCGCACAATCCCTCCGCCACCGTCTGGCATAACGCTGATTTTAACGCGCTGTGGCAGGCGATCGCCGGACAGGAAATTTACGTGCTGAGCGACGAAGTCTACGAGCATATCTGCTTTGACGAGGCGGGCCACGCCAGCGTGCTGGCGCACCCGCAGCTGCGCCAGCGCGCCGTAGCCGTCTCCTCGTTTGGCAAGACCTTTCATATGACCGGCTGGAAGGTGGGCTACAGCGTCGCGCCCGCCGCGATCAGCGCCGAGATCCGCAAGGTGCATCAGTATCTGACTTTCGCGGTTAATACGCCCGCCCAGCTGGCGATCGCCGATATGCTGCGCCACGAGCCGCAGCACTACCGGGAACTGCCCGCCTTTTATCGCGCGCGCCGCGACCGTCTGGCGCAGGCGCTGGAGAAAAGCCGTTTTAAAGTCTTGCCCTGTGAAGGCACCTATTTTCTGCTGGCGGACTACAGCGCCATCTCCGACCTTGACGACGTCAGCTTCTGCCAGTGGCTGACCAGAGAGGTGGGCGTGGCGGCGATTCCGCTCTCGGTGTTCTGCGCCGGGCCCTTCCCCCACAGGCTGATCCGCCTCTGCTTCGCCAAACAGGAAGCGACGCTTGACGCCGCCGCGGAGCGCTTATGTCAGATTTAAAGATCACCGTTCTGCAGGAAACCCTGCACTGGATGGATGGCGAAGCGAACCTGCGCCATTTCGACGCCGTGCTTGAGGACGTGACGGGCCGCGATCTGATTCTGCTGCCCGAGATGTTCACCACCGGCTTCGCCATGGAGGCGGCGCAGCGTTCGCTGCCGCAATCGCAGGTAGTGGAGTGGCTGCACAAACACGCCGAGGCGAGCAATGCCCTGGTGGGCGGCAGCGCGGCGATTCAGACGCCGCAAGGCGCGGTGAATCGCTTTCTGCTGGTGGAGCCGGACGGCACGCTGCACCAGTATGACAAGCGCCACCTGTTCCGCATGGCGGACGAGCATCACCACTATCTGCCGGGCGAGACGCGCGAAGTGCTGACCTGGCGCGGCTGGCGCATTCTGCCGCAGATCTGTTACGACCTGCGCTTCCCGGTCTTCTCCCGCAACCGCAACGACTACGACCTGGCGCTCTATGTGGCGAACTGGCCGGCACCGCGCGCCCTGCACTGGCAGGCGCTGCTGCTGGCGCGCGCCATTGAGAACCAGGCCTACGTCGCGGGCTGCAACCGCGTCGGCAGCGACGGCAACCAGCATCACTACAGCGGCGACAGCCGGATTATCTCGCCGCTGGGCGAGATCCTCAGCGAAGCCGAGCCCTTTGCCCAGGCGCGGCTCGACGCCACCCTGTCGCTGGAGACGCTGACCGCTTATCGCGAGCGCTTTCCCGCCTGGCGCGACGCCGATGGGTTTACGCTGACGCCGTAACCCCCCCCCGCCAAAAAAAAAGCCGCAGCGGTCAGGCTGCGGCTTTCTCATTTTTACGCGTCGTACGATCAGATATCGAAGCGGTCCAGGTTCATTACCTTCGTCCAGACGGCCACGAAGTCGGTCACGAACTTCTGCTGCGCATCGCTGCTGGCGTAAACTTCCGCCAGCGCGCGCAGGATGGCGTTAGAACCAAACACCAGATCGGCGCGGGTCGCGTGGTACTTCACTTCGCCGCTCTGACGGTCGCGCCCTTCAAACAGCTCTTCGCTCTCGTCGGTCGCGCGCCAGGCGGTGCGCATATCGAGCAGGTTGACGAAGAAGTCGGTGCTCAGCACGCCGGGGCGATCGGTAAAGACGCCGCGGTCGCTGCCGTCGAAGTTGGTGCCCAGCACGCGCAGACCACCCAGCAGCACCGTGAGTTCCGGTGCGCTCAGGGTCAGCTGCTGCGCTTTATCCAGCAGCAGCGTTTCGGTCGATGAACCGCCCTGCACGCGACGATAGTTACGGAATCCATCGGCCAGCGGCTGCAGCAGCGCAAAAGATTCCACGTCGGTCTGATCCTGACGCGCATCGACGCGGCCCGGCACAAAGGGAACCTGCACCGCGGCACCCGCGGCGGCGGCGGCCATCTCCACCCCGACGTTACCCGCCAGCACAATCACATCCGCCAGCGACGCCTTACCGGACGCCTTCTGGATCGCCTGCAATACCGGCAGCACATCCTGAATCACGCTGGCGTTGACCGGCCACTCTTTCTGCGGAGAGAGCGCCAGACGCGCGCCGTTGGCGCCGCCGCGTTTGTCACCGCCGCGGAAGGTCGATGCGGACGCCCAGGCCACGGAGACCAGCTGGCTGACGCTCAGGCCAGAGGCGGCAATTTTCGCCTTCAGCTCGCTAATGTCGCTGGCGTCTGGCTGGTGGATCGCCGCAGGCAGCGGATCCTGCCACAGCAGATCTTCTTTCGGCACTTCCGGCCCGAGGTAGCGCGCTTTCGGCCCCATATCGCGGTGGGTCAGCTTGAACCACGCACGCGCAAAGGCTTCGTTAAACGCCTGCGGATCGTTAAGGAAGCGGCGCGAAATTTTTTCAAACTCAGGATCGAAACGCAGCGTCAGGTCGGTCACCAGCATGGTCGGCTTGCGTTTTTTCTCTGGATCGAAAGGATCGGGAATAATCGCTTCGGCATTGCTCGCTTCAAACTGAATGGCGCCCGCCGGGCTCTTCGTCTGCACCCACTCATATTTGAACAGGTTCTCGAAGAAGTAGTTGCTCCACTGGGTCGGCGTTTGCGTCCAGACCACTTCCAGCCCGGAGGTGATGGCGTCAGCGCCTGAGCCGCTGCCGTAGCTGCTCTGCCAGCCAAAGCCCTGCGCTTCAATCGGCGAGGCTTCCGGGTCAACGTCGAGGTGGCTGGCCGCGCCGGCACCGTGGGTTTTACCCAGCGTATGCCCACCGGCGATCAGCGCCACGATCTCTTCATCGTTCATGCCCATATTGCCAAAGGTGGCGCGAATGGCAGGCGCAGCCGAGGCGGGGTTACCGCTCGCTTCCGGCCCTTCCGGGTTAACGTAGATCAGGCCCATTTCGGTCGCGCCCAGCGGGGCGTTGGCGAGGCTTTCCGGATGGCGGTGCGCCAGCCATTCGGTTTCGTTACCCCAGTCCACATCCATATCCGGCTCCCACACGTCTTCACGTCCGGCACCAAAGCCAAAGGTACGGAAGCCGGCGTTCTCCAGCGAGACGTTACCTGCCAGGATATAGAGATCGGCCCAGGAGATTTTCTGGCCATATTTTTGCTTCACCGGCCACAGCAGACGGCGCGCTTTGTCGAGGCTGACGTTATCTGGCCAGGAGTTAAGCGGCGCAAAGCGCTGCTGGCCGCGACCTGAGCCGCCGCGACCGTCAACGGTGCGGTAGGTACCGGCGCTGTGCCATGCCATACGGATAAACAGGCCGATATAGCTGCCCCAGTCGGCTGGCCACCAGGACTGCGAATCGGTGAGCAGCGCGCGGATATCCGCTTTCAGCGCTGAATAGTCGAGCTTGCTGAACTCTTCGCGGTAGTTGAAATCTTCGCTGAGCGGGTTGGAACGGCTGGAGTGCTGGTTTAACAGATCCACGCGCAGCATGTTAGGCCACCAGTCGCGGTTGGTGGTACCGCTGCCGGCACCGCGCGCCAGTACGCTTTTCTCTTCAGAGGCGCCGTGGTGGAACGGACATTTGCCGGCGTCAACGCCGCTCTCGCTCTGACTTTTTTCCTGCGACGCGCCGTGGGGAAAAGGGCATTTACCTGCGGCGTTATTGTTATCTTCGGGCGTGCTCATTATCGGCTCCGTTGGCTCTTGGTTACCGGATTACAATAGCGGCACCGCTAAGCAAACTCTATCTGGAAAGACCAACGGTTTTGATAGTCGTTAGCTTTCAAATTTAGCTACCGCGATAGGTAGACCACGACCAGGGCGAGATCAGGAAAGGCAGGTGAAAATGGCTGCCCGCCTCGGCGATAATAAAGTCGATCTGCGCGGAGACGTAGAGCGCATCGCGCCCGTCCGCCGCAAAGTAGTCGCCAATTTCGGCGGTCAGCCGGTAGTGGCCCGGCGTCAGGGGCGCCGGGGTTAAATCGCCGATGCGTCCGTCGCTGTCCGTCGCGCCTTCGGCCACCGGCAGCCAGCCCTCTGGGCTGTTCTGCTCAAGAGAGATTGCGACGCCAACCGCCGGTTTGCCCAGCGCCGTGTCGAGAATATGGGTCGTAATGGTGCTCATGTCAGGCTCTCCTTCAGACGCAACAGGGTAATCTCCCGCAGCTGCTCCAGCGCTTCGCGCGCTTCAGTGGTGTCGTCATTTTCCAGCCGGCGCTGAAGCTGCGCCAGCATCTCCTCGCCGCTGCGCCCTTTGGCGCGGATCAGAAACACGCGGCCAAACCGCGCCTCATAGGCCTGATTCCCCGCCTGCATCGCCAGCGTCAGCGCCGCGTCGGCGTCGCCCATAGCGGCCTGCTCCTGCCGCGACAGCGCCGCCTCTTTATCCGCGCCGCCTGCGCGTTCGCCGATGCGCGGGTGGGCGGCGAGCGCCAGGGCAAGATCGTCGCTCGTCCACCCCTGAGTCAGCCGCTCCGCCTCCGCCATCAGCGCTGCCAAAGAGGTAAAAGGCCGCGCGGCGATCAGCGCCTGCTGCCAGCGCGGGATCGCTACGCAGTGGGCAATGGCGGCCTGCGCCGCCGTCGCGGGCAGCGCGTTAAAGGTGGTCAGATTCATGGCGCGCCCCGCTGCGCCAGCTGGCACACGGCGTGGAGACAGGCGCGCACCGCCAGCGCCACGTCGCTCGTCATCACCGCTTCCGCCGGATGGTGGCTGATGCCGCGCTCGTTGCGCACAAAGAGCATGCCGACCGGCCAGCGCTCGGCGATAGCGATAGCGTCATGGCCCGCGCCGCTCGGCAGCGCCAGCGCGCGGCCCTGCACCGTCTCGACGGCGCTGCTCAGCGCCTGCTGGAGCTGGCTGTCGCAGGCGGTGGCGCTGATGCGGTAATACTCTTCCGCGTCAAAACGCAGCCCGCGCCGCAGCGCAATCGCCTCGCCCTGGGTCAGCAGGCTCGACAGCAGCCGCTCCAGCGGCAGATCCTGCGGGCCGCGCACGTCGAGCGACAGCGTGACCTCGCCGGGAATCACGTTGACCGCGCCGGGGGCGCAGTTCAGGGTGCCGACCGTCGCCACCAGCTGCGGATCCTGCTCGCGCGTGGTCGCCTCGACAAAGACCATCCACTCCGCCGCCGCCGCCAGCGCATCTTTACGGTGGGTCATTGGCACCGTGCCCGCATGCCCCGCCTCACCGGTAAAGCGGCAGCGCAGGCGGCGCGCGCCGTTGATGGCGGTGACCACGCCCAGCGCCAGCCCCTCCTGCTCCAGGCAGGGCCCCTGTTCAATATGCAGTTCAAGATAGGCGACGATGGCGTTAAGGTCACGGGCGGCGCGCGGGATCGCCCCGGCATCCAGCCCAACATCCGCCATCGCCTGGGCGACGGTAATACCGTTGCCGTCGGGATGGGTGGTCCAGCTCTCTGGCCAGCTGCCGGCGATGCCGCGGCTGCCGAGCAGGGTTATGCCGAAGCGCGTGCCCTCTTCATCGCCGAAGCCGACAATCTCCACCGCCAGCGGCAGTCGCTGCCGCTGCTGGTGCAGCCACTGCACGGTCTCAATTGCGGTCAGCACGCCGAGCATGCCGTCGTAGCGGCCGGCGTTGCGCACCGTGTCGAGGTGGGAGCCGAGCAGCAGCGCGGGGGCGCCGTCGCTCGCCCCTTCGTAGCGGCCGCAGATATTGCCGACCTCATCCTGCCAGACGCGCATACCCGCCTGCGCCATCCACTCGCCGACCTGCGCGTTGGCGCGCAGATGCTCCGGCGAGAGATAGACGCGCGTCAGCTGATCGGGCGATTCGCTGATCGCCGCCAGCGCGTCGCAGCGCGCCATTACGCGTTCGGCAGCCAGCTGCGCCTCAGCGGCGTTCATCATCATGCGCGGCTCCCGTAGTGATCCCAGGCGGCCTGCATCGCTGCGCCCTGGGTGGCGCGGAAGCCAACGTGCGTCAGCACCGCCTCCAGCGCCGCCAGCGTGGTCATTACGCAATCTTTGCGCGCGTTGAAGCCCATGGTGCCGATGCGCCACACTTTGCCGTGCAGCGGACCGAACGAGGTGCCGATCTCGATGCCGAAATCGTTCAGCATCAGCTGCCGCACCTGGTCGCCGTTAACGCCCTGCGGAATAATCACGCCGAGCACGTTGTTCATCTTGTGCTTCAGATCGCCGAAGGTTTCCAGCCCCATGCCCTGAATGCCCTTCAGCAGCGCGTCGCCGTGCAGCTTGTGGCGCGCGATGCCTTCGTCCAGCCCTTCCTGCAGGATCAGCCGTGCGCACTCGCGCGCGCCAAACAGCGCGGTGGTCGCCTCGGTATGGTGGTTGAGGCGCTCCGGCCCCCAGTAGTCCATGATCATGCCGAGATCGAAATAGTTGGAGTAGATCATCTCCTCTTCACCATCCTGATGGGCGGCGGTGCGGATCCCCTCTTCAACGCACTTGCGTCGGCGGATCGCCGCCTCCATCTGCGGGCTTAAGGTGATCGGCGACGTGCCGGACGGGCCGCCGAGGCATTTCTGCATGCCGGCTGAAACCGCATCCAGGCCCCAGGCGTCGGTCTCCAGCGCGTTGCCGCCGAGCGACGCGGTGGCGTCGGTGTAGAAGAGCACATCATATTTTTTGCAGATCGCCCCCAGCTCCGCCAGCGGTTGCAGCATGGTGGTCGAGGTGTCCCCCTGCACCGTCAGCAGCAGGCGCGGCTTCACGCGCTTAATCGCATCTTCGACCCGATCCGGCGTAAACACTTCACCCCAAGGCACCTCGATGGTGTGTACCTCGGCGCGGCAGCGGCGGGCGATCTCGCACAGCAGATGGCCGAAACGGCCGAATACCGGCACCAGCACCCGATCGCCGGGGCGGATCGCCGACAGCAGGATCGCCTCGATCCCGGCGCGCGAGGTGCCATCGATCAGCATCGTCCAGCGGTTTTCGGTGCGGAAGACGCCGCGATAGAGTTCCATCACCTCATTCATATAGTGGGTCATCGCCGGATCGTACTGGCCGATCAGCTGGGTCGACATGGCACGCAGCACGCGCGGATCGGCGTTGATTGGGCCAGGCCCCATCAGCAGGCGCTGCGGCGGATTGATTTGCGGGTAGCGGTTTTCCATGTTGATTTCCTTACTAAATTAGAGTCGCACCGAGGAGATGAACTGCTTCAGCTCCGGCGTCTGCGGCGCGGCGAACAGGGTTTTGCTGCTGCCCTGCTCCCAGACGCGCCCCTGATGCATAAAGACCACGCGATCGCCGACGTCGCGGGCGAAGTTCATCTCGTGGGTGACCAGAATCAGCGTCATGCCTTCGGCGGCGAGCTGCTCCAGCACTTTCAGCACCTCGCCCACCAGTTCAGGATCGAGCGCCGAGGTAATCTCGTCGCACAGCAATACTTTTGGGTTCATCGCCAGCGCGCGGGCGATGGCGACGCGCTGCTGCTGGCCGCCGGAGAGGCTGGACGGATAGTAGTCGAGGCGCTCGCCGAGGCCGACTTTCTCCAGCATCTGCGCCGCCAGCGCGCGGCACTCCGCCTCGCTTTTCTTTAATACGCGGCGCGGCGCCAGCATTACGTTTTCCAGCGCGGTCATATGTGGAAAGAGATTAAAGTTCTGGAACACCATGCCGACCGAGCGGCTGATCTCACGCGCCTGGCTGTCGCGGTCGGTAATGGTCATGCCGCCCAGCTTAATACTCCCTTCCTGATAGCCTTCCAGTCCGTTCATGCAGCGCAGCAGCGTACTTTTACCGGAACCGCTGCGGCCGATAATGGAGATCACTTCGCCCATCTCGATATCGAGATTGACGCCTTTCAGCACGTGATTGTCGCCGTAGTACTTCTGTACCTGATTAATGGTGATGAGCGGCATGGAATTTTTTCTCCAGGTACTGGCTGTAGCGGGACAGCGGATAACACATCAGGAAGTAGCCCAGCGCGACCAGGCCAAACACCTTAAACGGCTGATAAGTCACATTGTTCAAAATGGTGCCGGCTTTGGTCAGTTCGATAAAGCCGATAATCGAGGCGAGCGCGGTGCCCTTAATCACCTGCACCGCGAAGCCGACCGTTGGCGCGATAGCGATGCGGATCGCCTGCGGCGCGATCACCCGGCACAGCGTCTGGCCGAAGCCGAGGCCGAGACAGCGCGACGCCTCCCACTGCCCTTTCGGCAGCGCGCGAATGCTGCCGAACCAGATATCGAGCAGAAAGGCGCTGGTGTAGAGCGTCAGGGCGAGCGAGGCCGCCGTCCAGGGCGCAACGTCGATGCCAAACAGCCCGACGCCGAAGAAGGCAAGAAACAGCTGCATCAGCAGCGGCGTGCCCTGGAACAGCTCGGTGTAGCAGCGGATCAGCCGCGTCAGCCACTTACGCTGCAGCAGGCGCAACAAGAGCAGCGGCAGCGTTACCAGCGTGCCGCCGACAAAGGCGGTCAGCGACAGCAGCAGGGTCCAGCGCGCCGCCAGAAGCAGGTTGCGCAAAATGTCCCAGTCGGTAAAGGTCGTCATCATGCCTGCGCTCCAAAGCATTTTCGTCCCAGCGCCAGCAGCACCTGACGCATGGCGATCGATAACAGCAGATAGATCAGCGTGGTCACCAGGTAGACCTCGAAGCTTAAAAAGGTGCGCGACTGGATCAGGTTGGCGGCGAAAGTCAGCTCTTCATAGGAGACCTGCGATACCACCGAGGAGCCGAGCATCACGATAATGCACTGGCTGACCAGCGCCGGATAGATACGCTGCAGCGACGGCGGCAGCACCACGCGCAGAAAGGTTTGTGCGCGGGTGAGGCCCAGCACGCGCCCCGCTTCCCACTGCCCTTTCGGCGTCACCTGAATGCCGGCGCGGATAATTTCGGTGCTGTAAGCGCCGAGGTTAATCAGCATCGCCAGCAGCGCTGCCTCGCCCGCCGTCAGCTTCAGCCCCAGATTGGGCAGGCCGAATACGATAAAAAAGAGCTGCACCACGAACGGCGTGTTGCGGATGATCTCAACGTAGAGGCCCCACAGGCGGCTGGCCCAGCTCGCTTTGCCGCTGCGCAGCGCCGCGCCGAGGATCCCCAGCCCAACGCCGCCGACGGTGGCCAGCACCGTCAGCTGGATCGTGACCCACAGCCCGGCGAGCAGCTCCGGCCAGTAAGGCCAGAGCGCAGGGAAATTAAGTTGCCCGAGCATAGCGCGACCTTATGCGCCGAGGCTGGCGGGCAGCGGCGCTTTCAGCCACTCTTCCGACAGTTTATTGAGCGTGCCATCTTTGATGCCCTGCTCAATCAGCGCGTCGACCTTCGCCTTCAGCGCCGGCTCCTCTTTTTTCAGGCCGATAAAGCAGGGCGAATCTTTCAGCATAAATTGCGCGACCGGCGCTTTTTGCGGGTTCTGACGGGCGATTGCCGCCACGACCAGGTTGCCGGTCGCCACATACTCCACCTGTCCGGAGAGATAGGCTGACAGCGTGGTGTTGTTATCTTCATAGCGTTTTACCTGCGCATCTTTCGGCGCAAGGCTGGTTAGCACCATATCTTCCACTGCGCCGCGCGTAACGCCGATGCTCTTGCCGCTCAGCGCCGCCGCATCTTTCAGCGTCTCGCCTTTCGGGCCGAAGACGCCGAGGAAAAACGGCGCATAGGCGCGGCTGAAGTCGATCACTTTTTCACGCTCCGGGTTTTTCCCCATACTGGAGATCACCAGATCGACCTTATCGGTTTGCAGATAGGGCACGCGATTGGCGCTGGTGACCGGCACCAGCTGCAACTTAAGTTTCATCTGTTTCGCGAGGTATTTCGCCGTATCGATGTCGTAGCCCTGCGGCTGCAGATCGGTGCCGACCGATCCAAACGGCGGGAAGTCCTGCGGCACCGCGACGCGCAGCACGCCTCGCTTCTCAATATCCTGTAGCTGATCTGCCAGCGCACTGCCGGTCTGAACCATAAGTAACGCCGCTGCCGCCACCGCCATTAACGCTTTTTTCATTATGCACCCCGGTAAGTTGACCTGAAACAAAAGATTCTTGTAAATGTGATTTGCAACTAATGTGCCAACCACGGCGGCGGTGGGTTTAGCGGCAAAAAGGGCTATTTTAAGGAAGAAAGGCGGCGTGTCGCCGCCTGGTGTGCAGGGATCAAAATGAGGCAAAGCACCAAAAAGGTGCTCTTTAACGGTGCTCCAGCTCCTCCAGCTGCTGATAGAGATCGGCGATCTGGTGAATGCGCTGGCGGCCTTGCGTCAGCATTTCATGCAGCAGCGCATTGGTCAGCAGATTGATCAGGCTCATCGCCGAGGCGTAGCTGTCGAAGGCCGATACGCTGTCGAGCGGCGCGCAGAGCTGCCAGCGCGCCAGGCCGCTCATCGACTGCGCCTGCGGCTCGCACAGCGCCAGCAGCGGGATCTGCCGCTGCTGCAGCTGCTGCATCAGCGGGCGGATCAGGCGCGGACGACGGCGAAACGCCATCACCACCACCATATCGTCGGGGGTAATATCGACCACCTCTTCTGCCAGCGTCTGGCCCGGCTGCGGCAGGACCATAACGTCCCCGCGCGCCTGCAGCAGCTGCTGGCGCAGGTGCAGCGCCAGCGGCCAGGAGTTGCGCATGCCGATAACGAAAATGCGCTTCGCCTGGGTCATCTGCTGCACCGCCTCGCCGAACTGCTGCGCGTCAAGCGCGTTGACCCACTGCGTCAGGTTTGCCATCTCCTGCTTGTAGTGGCGCGCCAGCAGCGTATTGCCCTGCACCGCGTCGCGGTTATCGGTAAGCGGCATGCCGCTCTGGCGCAGGATGCGCAGCTCGTCGCGCATATCTTTATATTTGTCATAGCCCAGCCGGCGAAACAGGCGGCTGACGGTCGCCTTCGAGACGCCGCTGAGCCTCGCCAGTTCGGCGCTGTTATAGCTGATTAGATCGTCGAAATGGTCAAAGACGAAATCCGCAATGCGCTGCTCCTGCGGCGAGAGCTGCGGATAGTAACTTCTGAGTCGTTCATCAAGCTGTTTCATGCGTCGTCCTGTAACTTTCGTTTCAGCAGAAGCTAGCATAATTCGATCCAGGTTACCGCCGCCGTGCGCGATGGCAAAAAACTGGAACGGCTCTTGCTTGGATCCCCGCTCTGTTACCCAATAAGACATCTCATTATGATTCAGAGCAATATGGCCCCGCTGGGCATGGCGGTGGCGCCGCACCATCTCGCAAGCGAGAGCGCGCTGGCGGTACTGCGCGACGGCGGCAACGCCATCGAGGCGATGGTCGCTGCCGCCGCGACCATCGCCGTGGTCTATCCCCATATGAACGGCCTCGGCGGCGACGGCTTCTGGCTGGTGCTGCCGCCCAGTGGCGATCCCGTGGCTATCGACGCCAGCGGCGCGGCGGGTGCGCTGGCGCATCCCGATTTCTATCGCGGCGCAAGCGCCATCCCCCATCGCGGTCCAGCGGCCGCGTTAACGGTGGCTGGAACGGTAAGCGGCTGGCAGGAGGCGCTGGCCCTCTCCGGCGAGCTGGGCGGCACCCCGCTGCCGCTGCCGCGCCTGCTGCGCGACGCTATCCGCTACGCCGCCGACGGTATTCCGGTTACCGCCTCGCAGGCGGCCGCCACCGCCGCCAAGCGGCACGAGCTGGAAGATCAGCCGGGATTTGCCGCGACCTTTCTGCCCGACGGCGAGCCGCCGCGTGAAGGCAGCCGCTTTACCCAGCCGGCGCTGGCGCAGACCCTCAGCCTGCTGAGCGAGCAGGGGCTGGACAGCTTCTATCGCGGCGAGCTGGCGCACCATCTGGCGCGCGAAATGTCGGCGCTCGGCATGCCGGTGACGCTGGCGGATCTGCAGCAGCAGCGCGCGCGTCGCTGCGCCCCGCTGCATGTGGCGCACAGCGAAGGCGACCTGTGGAATATCGCGCCGCCGACTCAGGGACTGGTATCGCTGGCGATCCTCGGCATTACCGACGCGCTGGCGATGGCGCAGGCTGACGAGGCGCAGACGGTGCACCGCATTGTCGAAGCGACGAAAAAAGCCTTTGCGCTGCGCGACGCCCATCTTACCGATCCGCGCCATATGACCTGCAAGGCGCAGTCGCTGCTGACTCAGGATCATTTCGCCACGCTGGCGAGCCAGATTAGCGAGACGCAGGCCGCGCCCTGGGGCGCTGGCCGCGGCCCCGGCGACACGGTGTGGATGGGGGTGATGGACAGCAGCGGCCTCGCCGTCTCCTTTATTCAGAGCATCTATCACGAGTTCGGCAGCGGCGTGGTCATCCCCGGCACCGGCATCACCTGGCAGAATCGCGGCGCGGCTTTTAGCCTCGACGCGGATCATCTGCTGGCGCTGGCACCGGGCAAACAGCCGTTTCACACCCTTAATCCCGCCGCCGCGCGCCTGAAGGATGGCCGCACGCTAGTCTATGGCGCAATGGGCGGCGACGGCCAGCCGCAAACGCAGGCGGCAATTTTTACCCGCCATGTGATTCAGGGCATGCCGCTGCAGCAGGCGGTGAGCGCCCCCCGCTGGCTGCTGGGCCGCACCTGGGGCCAGTCCTCCGACTCGCTCAAGCTGGAGGGCCGCTTTGCGCCGGAAACCGTCGCCAGGCTGCAGCAGCTGGGGCACGAGGTCGAGCTGCTGCCCGACTTCAGCGAGGCGGTAGGCCACGCGGGCGCTATCGTGCGCCATATCAACGGCATGCTGGAAGGCGCATGCGATCCGCGCAGCAACGGCAGCGCGAGCGGATTCTGACAGGAGAAAACAGAGATGGATCAGACAACAGACTGGGCGCGCTATCTGGCGCAGATGGAGCAGCTGCTGGCGCTGGAGCTGGACGACTCGCGTCGCGCCGAGCTGGTTATTCAGCTTGAGCGCATCGCCGCGCTGGCGGCACCGCTGATGGCGTTTCCCCTCGATGAGCGGCTCGAAGTGGCGGGAGTGTTTCATCCATGAACCTGAGCGAACTCTCTCTCCGGGCGCTGCAGCAGGCGATTCAGCGCGGCGAGATCGGCGCGCGCGAGGTCGCGCAGCAGACCCTGCAGGAAATTGAACGGCACCAGGTGATTAACGCCTGGACCGAGATCACCGCCGACCGCATGCTGCGCGAGGCGGACGCCATCGACGCGCAGCGACGCCGCGGCGACGATCTGCCGCCGCTGGCGGGCATTCCCTATGCGGTGAAGAACCTGTTCGACGTGGCGGGTCACACCACGCTGGCGGGCGCCGCCCTGTTCCAGGATCGCCCGGCGGCGACGCAGGACGCCTGGGCGGTCAGCCGCCTCAGCCGCGCCGGCGCGCTACTCTCCGGTATGCTGAATATGGACGCCTACGCCTATGGATTCACCACCGAGAACAGCCACTTCGGCGCGACGCGCAACCCGCACGATCTGGCGCGCGTGGCGGGCGGATCGTCGGGCGGCTCCGCGGCGGCGGTCGCCGCTGGTCTGGTGCACTTTGCGCTCGGCACCGATACCAATGGATCGATCCGCGTGCCCGCGTCGCTGTGCGGCACCTTTGGCCTGAAGCCAACCTTTGGCCGCCTGTCGCGCAGCGGCAGCCACCCCTTTGTCGCCAGCCTCGATCATATCGGCCCCTTTGCGCGCCGCGTCGAGGATCTGGCGCTGGTCTACGACATGCTGCAGGGCCACGATCCGCAGGACGCCTTTCAGGCCAACCGCCCCGCCGATCCGGCGCAGGTTGGACTCGAAGTGACAGGCCAGCGCTGCGCGCTGCTGGGCGGCTTTTTCTCCACCTGGTGCGACGACGACGCGCGCGATGCGCTGGCCCGGGCCGCGCTGGCGCTGGATATCCATGATGAGGTAACGCTGCCGGAGGCGGAGCTGGCGCGATCGGCGGCCTTTATCCTGACCGCCTGCGAAGGCGGCAATCACTATCTGCCCGCGCTGCGCGCCTCGCCGGCGCGCTTCGAGCCCGCCTCGCGCGAGCGGCTGCTGGCGGGCGCGATGCTGCCCGCCGCCTGGTACGTACAGGCGCAGCGCTTCCGCCGCCATTTCCAGCAGCAGGTATTGCCGCTGTTTGAACGCTTCGACGTGCTGATCGCGCCCGCTACCCCCTGCACCGCGCCGCATATCGGCCAGGAAAGCATTCGCGTTAACGGCACCGATCTGCCGTCGCGCGCCAGTATGGGCATGCTGACGCAGCCGATCTCCTTCCTGGGCCTGCCGGTGTGCAGCGTGCCGCTGGCGACGAAGAGTGGACTGCCGATCGGGCTTCAGCTGATTGCCGCGCCCTTTAACGAAGCCGCCGCGCTGCGCGTCGCCTTCGCCCTTGAGCAACAGGGAATTACCCTGGCGCCTGCCTCTATGGATAAAACTGATGCAAACTGAAGAGATTAATTTACCGCAGGTGCTGGCGGAGCTTACCGCCGCTTTTTACCGCTACGAGCAGGCGCTGGTGAGCAATGATATCGCGACGCTCGACGCGCTCTTCTGGCACGATGAACGCACCGTGCGCCTCGGCGCGGGCGAGAACCTCTACGGCATTGAGCAGATCCGCGCCTTTCGCGCCCAGCGTCCCGCCGCCGGACTGGCGCGCACCCTGCGCAACACCGTCATCACCACCTTCGGCGAAGACTATGGCGTTTGCAGCACCGAGTTCACGCGTGAAGGCTCGACGAAAACTGGCCGTCAGCAGCAGAGCTGGGTCAGGCTGCCGCAGGGCTGGCGCATCGTCGCCGCACAGGTGAGCCTGATGAGCGAAAGCTGAGGCTAGCGGGCGCGCTGCGCCTGACGCTGCGCCGCAATCGCTTCGGCGCGCTGCAGCAGCTGCTGGAGATCATCTTCATCGATATCCAGCAGCTGGCCGCTTTCCAGCGCCTGGTGCAGATCGTCGCGGGTAATCGGCACATCCAGCGCCACCGGCTCGGGCTTCGCTTCGGCAGCGGCCAGCGGATGCGGATAGCGACGGCCCGCCAGGTTGTTGAAGATAATCGCCAGCAGCGCCAGGCAGAGAGAGTTAAGCAGGATCGGCGTCAGAATATAGTGATAGCCCAGCTGATGGACGTTGCCGCCGCCCAGAATGGCGGTCAGCGCCACCGCGCCGCTGGGTGGATGCAGGCAGCGCAGCTGAAACATGACGGCGATCGCCAGGCAGGCGGCGACGCCGCAGGCCAGCGGTGCATAAGGAATGGTCATGGCCGCGGTTACGCCAATTGCCGCCGCCACCATATTGCCGCCGACAATCGACCAGGGCTGCGCCAGCGGGCTGTTGGGTATGCCAAACAGCAGCACCGCAGAGGCGCCCATCGGCGCGACAAACCACAAATTAACCTGCCCCAGCAGCCAGTGGCTGATAAGACTGGTGATCGTCAGGCCCAGCCCGGCACCCGCGCTGGCAATCACTATCTCTTTTTTTGCCACCGGCAGCGGATGCGGCCAGAAGCGGGCAAAAAAGGTGCGCAGCGCGCCTCTCTCCTTTGCCTGACGCGTTTCACTCATCTTCACAACGTGTATTCATCAGAAAAATTACAGAAGCGGCGATTGTCGCCGATCGATTTAGCGCTAACAACCCGGCCCGGGCAGCATGGCCAGGATTCGGAATAGTGCCCTGGGCTGGCGCGACGCCAGCCCCAGAGGCTATTTGACAACCGGACTCTTTTTCAGCGACAGCGCAGAGAGGAATGCGTCGTCGAGCTGCAGATGCTGCGCCACCAGCTCGCGCGGCGTGCTGGCGAGCCATTGATTAAGGGAGATATCGGCGTAGTAATCGCTTTTAAACAGCTCCAGGAACCGCAGCGGCCCGCTGCCGGTATTCTCGATATAGTGCCCCATGGCAAAGGGCACATAGCCGACGTCGCCCGCCCGATAGTCAAAGGTTCTCGCCTGGCCCGATGAGGCGAATACGCCCATACGCCCCTCGCCTGCCAGATAGTATTGCCACTCATCGTTGTTGGGATGCCAGTGCAGTTCGCGCATGCCACCCGGCGCTATCTCTACCAGCGCGGCAGCGATGGTTTTTGAGATCGGAAAGGTCGAGGAGTCGGTGATGCGCACCGTGCCGCCCGGCGCGTTAATCGGCGTCTGCGCCAGCATATGATGGGTGAATACGCGCTTAGCTTTTGGCGCGCCCCTGATGGCGTCCGCGCCCAGGCTGCCCGGCACCTTGCCGGCAAAAATATACTCATCGTCCGGGGACGGCAGCTTTGCAAAGGAGGAGACCGGCACGCTGAAGTTTTTCGCCAGAATTTCCGGCGGAATATGCCTGAACCAGTCGGACAAAAGAAAGGTGCTGTCTTCATCAAAGCCGCCATCGTCAAAAGCCAGCAGAAACTCACAGCCGTCTGGCCCCAGCCCCTGAATTGAGTGCGGTATGCCCGGCGGAAAGTACCAGAGGTCGCCCACCCCGATATCGTCCACAAACCAGCCGCCGTCAGTATCGAAGGCGGTGACGCGCGCGTTGCCGAAGGTCATATAGGCCCATTCACCCTCTTTGTGCCAGTGCAGCTCGCGGATGCCGCCCGCATTGAGGCGCATATCGACCCCGGCGATGGTGGTGGAGATGCCCAGCTCGCGCTGCGTCACCTGTCGCGTCCAGCCGCCGCTGCCTTTGCGCACGTGCGCGTCGCTGAAAGAGAAGCGCAGGTTGGGCAACGTGCCGCTGTCGGTGGCGGGCGGATCGACGATATCGGGGTTTTGCGCCTCACGCGCCGGATCGTGCGGGCCGGGATCGCGCGCCGTACCGGCGGGCCAGGCGGTAATAACGTCATGGGCGTGGACCTGGCCTGCCGCCAGCGCCACCGTGCCGCCCGCCGCGAACGCCATAAAGTTTCTGCGGGAAAGTTTGCTCATAAAACCATTCCTTTTTCCGTGATTGACCTGGAATAGCTATACGCGCAAAGGGGAATGCTGGCGGCAGGCAAGATGTAACAGTTGAACAGGCGGCAGATATAATTAGCATTGTTAATCAATTTTGCTGCGCAAATATTTTTATTTCATTTAGCTGAGGTTAAAAAACAGCAGCAGAATCGGCTTTTTCACACGCACGATTCGTCAACGGTTGCGGAGATGCATTAATATTCCTGCTAAATAATCCGTTACATCTTTTTAACAAGGAGGTGCAGCAAAACGCGGCCGTGCGGCCGCGTCGGTTAGCCTCAGGGCTGCGGCGCAGGGTGCGTGGCGGCCCAGTGATCGGCGATCTGCTGACGGGTACAGATCCAGACGTCGCTATACTGCTGGATATGGTCGAGGAAGTTCTGCAGCGCTTTGAATTTGCCGGGGCGACCCAGCAGGCGACAGTGCATGCCGACCGACATCATCTTCGGCTGGGTTTCCCCCTCTTCATAGAGAACGTCAAAGGTGTCGCGCAGGTAGGTAAAGAACTGTTCGGCGGTGTTGAAGCCCTGCGGCGTGGCGAAGCGCATATCGTTGCACTCCAGGGTGTAGGGAATGACCAGGTGCGGCTTCACGGTACCGTCCTGACAGGTGACCTGGGTCCAGAACGGCAGATCGTCCCCGTAGTAGTCGCTGTCGTAGCTGAAGCCGCCCTGCTCGACCACCAGCCGCCGCGTATTGGGGCTGTCGCGCCCGGTGTACCAGCCGGTGGGCGCTTTGCCGAACAGATCGGTGAGCACGTCGACCGCCTGCTGCATATGCTGGCGTTCGGTTTTGGCGTCCATCGACTGATAGTGGATCCAGCGCCAGCCGTGGCTCACCACATCGTAGTCAGCCTGTTTGATCGCCTCGACGATCTCCGGATGACGCGCCAGCGCCATCGCGACGCCAAATACCGTCAGCGGCAAACCGCGCTTCTGGAATTCGCGGTGGATGCGCCAGAAGCCGGCACGCGAACCATATTCGTAAAGCGAGTCCATCGACATATGGCGATCGGGATAGCTGGCCGCCCCGATGATATCGGAGAGGAACTGCTCGGATCCGGCATCGCCGTGCAGCACGTTGTTCTCTGCGCCCTCTTCATAGTTGAGCACGAACTGCACCGCCACGCGCGCCTTGTTCGGCCAGGCGGCATGCGGCGGCGTGGCACCGTAGCCGATCAGATCGCGCGGATAGTTTTTGTTGAAGCTGTACTCTTTCTTTTCTGCACTATCCATTCATCAATTCCTGTTTCATTACGACAAGGTTCCGTTAGTTTAGATGCTGAAACGCGCCTGAGAGAGGTTTCGCAATCGGCCAGTCGAGATCGCCCTGTTTGCTGGTGCCAAAGCCAAGCGCCACCAGCGCCTCTACCATTTTCACCGCCGCACTGACGCCATCGATAACCGGCATGCCCAGCTCCTGCGTCAGCTCGCGCGCCAGCGTCGCCATCCCGCCGCAGCCCAGCACGATCGCGCCGCTGCCATCCTGTCGCTTCGCCTGCAGACACTGCTGGCGCACCTTCTCCTGCGCCACACCTGAGCCATCCTCCAGCGCCAGCACCGGCAGGTCGATGGCGTGCAGCGCGGCGCAGTGGTGGGTAAAGCCGTACTGCTGCAGCAGATGGCGCGCGATGATCAGCGTGCGCGGCAGCGTGGTGACGATGGAAAAGCGCGTCGCCACCAGCGTCGCGGTGTGCATCGCCGCTTCGGCGATGCCAATAACCGGCCCGCTGGCCAGCTCGCGCGCCGCCAGCAGGCCAGGGTCGCCAAAGCAGGCAATCACGTGGCCGCTGACGCCCTGCGCTTTGCCGCGCTTTACCTGCTCCAGCACGCCAATCGCCGCGATCGCCTCATCAAAGTGCCCTTCTATCGACGGCACGCCCTGCGTGGGCGACACCGCGAGGATTTCGGTGCCTGGCGCGGCCACCGCGCGCGCCGCCGCGCCGATGGTCTCCGTCATCGCCTGGCTGGTGTTGGGGTTGATCACCTGAATCAGGCTCATAATGTCACCTCTTTATGACGGGCAAATAACCGCGAGAAATCGGGCAGCGTTTCGCCGCTGCGTTCAAAGTGCAGGCTGGAGACGATATGGTCGAAGTGGTGCTGCAGCACCTGGGTTAGCGCGGCGAGATCGCCATCGCGCAGACAGGCCACCAGCCGGTCGTGGTCGTCGCAGCGGCAGCCCTGCTGCCAGGGCGCGCCCCAGGCGGCGATCACCAGCGAGGAGCGCTGCGTCAGGCGCGTAACCAGTTCAGTCAGGACCTGATTACCCGCAATCGCCTGAAGTTCAATATGGAAGGCGGCGGAAAGGCGAATTGCCGCCGCGCCGTCGCGCGCGTCGTGCGCTCGCTGCTCTTCGGCGATGCGCTGCGTGAGTCCCGCCAGATGGGGCGGCTGCAGATGCGCCAGTACGGCGGGCAGATTGGCGCACTCGATCAGCGCCCGGGTGCGGAAGATATCACGCGCTTCGTCAACGCCGGGCGTCGCCACCTGTGCACCGCGCCTGGGCAACAGCGTGACCATCTGCACTGCGGCGAGGCGCTGCAAGACTTTACGAATGCCGGTGCGGCTGACGCCGAATACCTCCGCCAGCGCCTCCTCCGGCAGTTTGCTGCCGGGCGGCAGCTGATGCTCGACGATGGCGTTCATCAACGCCTGATAGATAGGTTCGTCTTTATCCCCGAGATCGGCGGCCAGCGTCTGACCTGTCTCACTTCTCATATCGGACTCCCTTTACGCGCTGTGTGCCAACATCGTATACGCGAACACTTTTTTTTGTATACAAGATTTCAATTCTGGCCTGGATCCTGCAACAGCTTTTTACGTTGCTATGACCGTTAACCCTGGTAAAAAGGAGCAGGTTTCATGCCAAACCCTCAAAAAAGTGTTTCTGCGTCGGCCGCTGAAGCCCGCGCGCGCTACAGTCCCCGCCTGACCAATGAGGATCTGGCGCCGACGCGCCAGCAGAACTGGACGTGGTACAACATCTTCTCGTTCTGGATGTCGGATGTGCACAGCATGGGCGGCTATGTGGTCGCGGCCAGCTTTTTCACCCTTGGCCTGGCGAGCTGGCAGGTGCTGATTTGTCTGCTGGCGGGAATCTGCATCGTGCAGCTCTGCGCTAACCTGGTGGCGAAGCCGAGCCAGATGGCGGGCGTGCCCTATGCGGTGATCAGCCGTCAGGCGTTTGGCGTCTTCGGCGCCAATATTCCGGCGGTCATTCGCGGGCTGATCGCCTTCGCCTGGTACGGTATCCAGACCTATCTGGCCGCCAACGCGCTGATGCTGGTGCTGCTGAAGTTCTTTCCGACGCTGGCGTCGATGACCCACGCCAGCTGGCTGGGCCTGTCGCTGCTCGGCTGGTGCTGCTTCGGCGTAATGTGGCTGCTGCAGGCGATGGTGTTCTGGCACGGCATGAGCGCCATTAAGCGCTTTATCGACGTGGCGGGTCCCGCGGTCTATGTGGTCATGGTGGCGCTGGCGGGCTGGATTGTATACAAGACCGGCTTCGACGGTATCTCTTTTACCCTGGCGAGCAAATCATTAAGCGCAGGCGAACAGAGCTGGCAGATGATTACCGCCACCGCGCTGGTAGTCTCCTACTTCTCCGGGCCGCTGCTCAACTTCGGCGACTTCTCGCGCTACGGCAAAAGCATGGGGGAGATCCGTCGCGGCAACCGCTGGGGCCTGCCCTTTAACTTTTTGCTCTTCTCGGTGGTCACGGTGGTGATCGTCTCCGGTACTCAGTCGCTGTTCGGCAAGATGATTACCGATCCCATCGAGACCGTCAGTATGGTAGGCAATGATGTGGCGGTCGCGATTGGGCTGCTGACTATGATCACCGCCACCATCGGCATTAATATCGTGGCGAACTTCGTCTCGCCCGCGTTCGATTTCTCTAACTGCTCGCCGCAGAAAATCAGCTTCCGCACCGGCGGCATGATTGCCGCGGTCGGCTCGGTGCTGCTGACGCCGTGGAACCTGTTTCAGTCGCCGGAGCTGATCCACTATACCCTTGACGTTCTGGGCGCCTTTATCGGCCCGCTGTTCGGCATTCTGCTGGCGGATTTCTACCTGATTAAACGCAGCCGCGTCTCAGTTGACGATCTGTTCGATGCGACGCCGCAGGGGCGCTACTGGTATCGCAGCGGCTTCAACCCGAAAGCGATCGCCGCGCTGCTGCCGTCGGTGATCATTGGGCTGATTATCAGCTTTGTGCCGTCGCTGCATGAGGTTGCCAACTTCAGCTGGTTTATCGGCGCGGCGCTGGGGGCTGGATGCTATCGCTATCTGGCGCGCCATGAGCGCGAAGCGGGCGCAGCGCAGCCTTTCGCCGGCGGCGTTGCAATGCAGAAAGAGTAAAAGCTGAGGCGTCAGAAAAGCAAAAGGCCGATTCATTGCTGAATCGGCCTTTCTGAAGAGTTGGCGGTGCGGACGGGACTCGAACCCGCGACCCCCGGCGTGACAGGCCGGTATTCTAACCGACTGAACTACCGCACCGCGCTGTGTTCCCCGTCGGGAACGAGGCGCATATTAATGGCCGCCCGAGACCCCGTCAACGCTTTTTATCGCCGCGCCGCGCGTTTGCTGTTTTTTTACGCTTAACGCTGATTTAACCAGCGAAACCCTGTCGGTTAACCGCGCCACAGGCAGCTTCCGCCCTTTTTCATCACCAGATCGAGGCGCGACTCATGCGCCATCACCTCTTCGTCCGACGCCGCCACCACGCGCAGCGCCGACGCGGGTCGAACGATACGCTGGATGGTTTCGCCTTCGTTCTGCTGCGCACCGTCCCCTTCCTGGGAGAACGCCAGCAACGTCTGGCCGCCGGTCATCGCCAGGAAGACTTCCGCCAGAATTTCGGAGTCGAGCAATGCGCCGTGCAGCGTACGCTTGCTGTTGTCGATCTCATAGCGCGAGCAGAGTGCGTCCAGGCTGTTGCGCTTGCCCGGGAACATCTTGCGCGCCATTGCCAGGCTGTCGGTGACATGGCAGAAGGTTTCGGTTTTCCCAATGCCGCGGTTCAGCATGGAAAACTCGTAGTCCATAAAGCCGATATCAAACGAGGCGTTATGGATCACCAGCTCGGCGCCGCGAATATAGTCGAGGAATTCATCTGCAATGTCGGCGAAGGTTGGCTTATCGGCGAGAAACTCATCCGCAATGCCGTGCACGCCGAACGCTTCCGGGTCCACCAGCCGATCGGGCCGCAGATAGATATGGAAGTTGTTGCCGGTCAGGCGACGGTTCACCACCTCTACCGCACCAATTTCAATGATGCGGTGACCTTCGTAATGCACACCGATCATGTTCATGCCGGTGGTTTCAGTATCGAGTACGATCTGGCGGTTATTTGCAGTGCTCATAGGATTCGTTTTATGTCAGACTTGGCGTTTTTCTCAGAAGGGAGTCTACCAGAGATGCGCAAGCAGGTAGAAATATTCACCGACGGATCCTGCTTAGGCAATCCCGGTCCCGGCGGCTATGGCGCGATTTTGCGCTACGGCCAGCACGAAAAGCAGTTCAGTGCGGGCTATCGGCTCACCACCAATAACCGCATGGAGCTGATGGCGGCCATCGTGGCGCTGGAGGCGCTAAAAGAGCCTTGTCACGTCGTGCTGAGCACCGACAGCCAGTATGTGCGCCAGGGCATTACCAGCTGGATCCATAACTGGAAAAAGCGCGGCTGGAAAACGGCGGATAAAAAGCCGGTGAAAAACGTCGATCTCTGGAAGCGCCTCGACAGTGCGCTGGCCGGGCATGAGATCCAGTGGGAATGGGTTAAAGGCCATGCCGGCCATCCGGAAAACGAACGCTGCGACGAGCTGGCGCGCAGCGCGGCGTCCCATCCGCAGTCAGAGGATATCGGCTACAAGGTCGAGTCCTGATCTTTCGCCGCGCGGAACTGCCGCGTGGCGTTTACCGCCGGACGCAGATGCCCCTGAGAGAGCGATTTTTTCGCTTTGGTCGGCGTCAGCGGGAAAGTGCGCTTGCGCGCCACGACGATATTCAGACAGCCCAGCGCAGGCAGATGCGCGCTGATCACCTTGCCGCCCTGCCGATGCCAGGGCACCACCTGAAAACGGGTGCGGAATACCACTTCGTAATTCAGCAGGCTCAGCCAGTCAAGCAGGCGCATCTGGCTAAACATCCGTCCGCTCCATGGCGCTTTGCGCTGAATGCCGGGCAGCGCTTTAGTGATGCCCAGCAGCGAGAAGGGATTAAAGCCGCTGATAATCATCCAGCCGTCGTCAATCAGCACGCGATCCACTTCGCGCAGCACCCGGTGTGGGTCCTGGCTCCACGCCAGGGTATGCGCCAGCAGACAGGCGTCGATAGACTTGGATTCAAACGGCAGCTGTGTCGGATGCGCCAGCACCTGCAGCAGCTCGCCTTCGCTGCCGACGTTGACCTGATGTGAAATAGCACAGTGTTCGGTGTTGATTTCTGCACTAAGGTTGCCAAGCTTAAGCATATGAAAGCCATAAAGCTTTCCCAGGTAGGGCTGAAGCTGCTGAGTCAGCGCATCGCGGAAATAGTCTCCCCATGGCATATCGCGCCAGGAGTGCGGCGCGGTCAGAATCTGGCGTGTTTTAGCGCGCTTCATGCTTTACCATCTTCCTTTTCTAACGGCCTGCGAGAGGTGATTATGAATCTTACCAGTATTCCTGCGCTACAGGATAACTACATCTGGACGCTGAACGACGAGGCCGGCAACTGCCTGATTGTCGATCCCGGCGAGGCGCAACCCGTGCTGGAGAAAGTCTACGCGAACGGCTGGAAACCGGCGGGAATTTTGCTGACCCACCATCATTACGATCACGTCGGCGGCGTACAAGCCCTGCTGGAAAAATTTCCCGGCATTGAGGTTTTCGGTCCACAGGAGACGGAAGATAAAGGCGCGACCAGGGTGGTTAGCGAAGGGGATACGGTGTCGCTGCTGGGTATGCGTTTCAGCGTAATCCATACGCCTGGTCATACTTTAGGACATATCTCATATTACAGTGCGCCTTATCTTTTCTGTGGCGACACAATGTTTTCCGGCGGCTGCGGGCGTCTTTTTGAAGGCACAGCAGAGCAAATGTACGAATCTTTTCAAAAGCTTGATCAGCTTCCCGGTGACACGCTGGTCTGCTGCGCGCATGAGTACACTTTATCCAATTTGAAGTTTGCTGCGGCTATTCTGCCTCATGACCCGCAAATTATGGCCGAATATCAGAAAATTAAGGACTTACGCGCCAAAAACGGCATTACTTTACCCACAAAACTGGCGCACGAACGGCAAATAAATTTATTTTTGCGTACGCAAGATCCTGATTTAAAAAGAGCATTGAACATAAATTTAACACCCGACCACATATGGGACACATTTGCCCTTTTACGTGAGAAGAAGGACAAGTTTTGATTTTTCGGGTTGTGTTGTGACAAGGGGTCACGTATAGTTGCTCGTCTTTTAAGCGAACTATTGACACACACATGAAGGCTAAAGCGATATTACTCGCCTCGGTCTTGCTGGTGGGATGTCAGGCATCACGGAATGACGCCAATATCCCCGAACAGCATGCACAGAGTCTGTCTTCAGCTGGTCAAGGTGAAAATGGAAAGTACGGTGATCGAATGTTGTCGCCGCGATGGCAGGAAGATGGAACTGGCCTCGCAGAAGATACCGATCTCTGGAGTTTCATTAGTGACGAGTTGAAGATGGGGATTCCGGAAAACAGCCGGATCCGCGAACAAAAACAAAAGTACTTAAAAAATAAGAGCTATCTCCACGATGTAACATTACGGGCAGAGCCGTATATGTACTGGATAGTCGAGCAGATACATAAACGTAAGATGCCGATGGAACTGGTACTGCTACCCATAGTGGAGAGCGCTTTTGACCCTCATGCAACCTCATCAGCCAATGCCGCCGGCATCTGGCAGATTGTTGCAACAACGGGCAAAAACTATGGTTTGAAACAAAACCAGTGGTACGACGGGCGCCGCGACGTGGTGGCCTCGACCAAAGTTGCGCTGGATATGATGCAGCGTCTGAACAAGATGTTTGACGGCGACTGGTTGCTGACCGTTGCTGCTTATAACAGCGGTGAAGGACGCGTATTAAAGGCGATTAAACAGAACAAGGCGCGCGGAAAGCCCACCGACTTCTGGAATCTGTCGCTGCCGCGCGAGACTACGGTCTACGTACCGAAAATGTTGGCCTTGAGCGAACTGCTGAAGAACAACAAGCGCTACGGTATTAAACTGCCGACGCCTGACGAAAGCCGCGCACTGGCGCGCGTTGAAGTCGGTCAGCAGATGCAGTTGACGCAGGCTGCCGAAATGGCGGGGATGTCGCTCAGCAAGCTCAAGAGCTTCAATACCGGCTATAAGAAAGGGGCTACCGCGCCCAACGGACCGCAGTACATCTTAGTGCCTAAGTCCCACGTGGCGAAGTTGCGTAGCTCGCTGGCTTCCGGCGATATCGCTGCGGTACAGCCAACGCAGCTGGCAAAAGCCAGCGCGGCTGGCAGCAGCTACAAAGTGCGTCGCGGTGATACGCTTTCCGGCATCGCCAGCAAGCTGGGCGTCAGCGTTGCGTCGCTGAAGCAGCAGAATAATTTGCAGGGCGCCAGCCTTCGCACCGGTCAGACGCTGACCGTCGGCGAGAGCGGCACGAGCCTGGCTGATAATAGCAACAGCATCACCTATCGCGTGCGTAAAGGTGATTCTCTTGCCAGTATTGCAAGGCGCCACGGCGTCGATATCAAAGATGTGATGCGATGGAATACGGTCCTGAGCAGCGCGAAAGATATCCAGCCTGGTGACAGGCTAACGCTCTACGTAAATAATAACGCGTCGCCTGATACCTGATGCGTTGAAAAGGCCAACAATTGTTGGCCTTTTTTACATTTCTGCCCCCTTCCCTCTCCCCCTGTTCTCATTCTTAAGCGTCGAGCGATACGCCCTTTTCCCGCATTTGTCTCCCTGATGCTGACAGGCTATAGATGACGGAAATGAAAGTCAGAGAGACAGGGATTGCATTGAGGCGGATGGGGTCGCCTTCTCACGCGAGTGAGGCGGAGAAGGCTACGGGACGCCGTAACGAGCAGAGAGGTCAGCGTGCGGCGTTAAACTCTACCAGCAGGGGATTATGGTCCGAGGCGCGCGTAACCAGCACTGAGGCGCGGCTGACGTTCATATCGCGATAGAAGACGAAGTCCAGCGGGCGGCCAAAGGCTTTACGTCGATGATCGTCGGTAAATTTCACCTCTTTTAGCGTCATTTCGCGCGCGAACCGGTAGAGCGCGTGGATACGCTGGCGGCTCCAGGCGTTGAAATCGCCCGCCATGATAACCGGCCCTTTGTGATGGAGGATCTGCTCGCCTATGGGGCCCAGCTGTTTGCTGTAGACATCGATGCCGAGGCTGAAATTGACCGCATGAACATTGACGACCATCAGCATTTCTCCGGTCGGCAGCGGATAGGCGGTGACCAGCGCCGATTTAGCCAGCCTCAGCAGCGGCTCTCGCTCGCGCAGCGGGCAGCAGTAGACCGGATGGGCAGAAGCCAGCGTCATCACGCCAGAGGGGTGCTGCGGCAGCACAAAGGCGGGAACCTGATCGGCGGCCAGGTAGTTGCTGGTTGCAAACTGCACCAGCTCAGGCGTGGTTTGCGCCTCCTGTAGCAGCACCAGGTGCGCGTCTTTGCCGAATCCCTGTAATACGGACATCCAGTCGGCACGCTGCTGCTTGAAGATATTCCAGACCAGCACTTTGAGATGGGCATCAGGCGACAGTGGCGCCCCTGGCGGCAGCGCCTGGCCAAGATGCAGCATAGCGCCCGGCGGAAAGATCTGTTCGACCGGCTGACCCGCGACATAGCGCATTGCATAAGTTTTTTTTCGCACGTTATTGCCCAATTCCTTCCGTACCCGTTGCACCTGTCTGTTATAGGGATTTTAGTCGGGGGATTCAATCGGTGTTGATAATTGTCAGAATCATCGCGTGCGGTGATCTTTTTTTCGGAAAAGAAAAAGCCCTGACTTCTCAGTCAGGGCTTCTCTGTTAGGTGGCGGTGCGGACGGGACTCGAACCCGCGACCCCCGGCGTGACAGGCCGGTATTCTAACCGACTGAACTACCGCACCACCGAATACTGCTGCTACCAGCGGGGTCTCGCTGATAACCGG
>NZ_JAKRNN010000014.1:0-128145 GCF_022346785.1 Pantoea sp. ACRSC | reverse complement strand
CAGCGGCGGAGCCTGCTGCTGCGAGGTGGCGTATATTACGCTACTCTCCTTCGGAGTCAACCACTTTTTTCAGTGATTTCATCCGGCGACCCGGTAACCCGGCTCTCCTGAACACCGCATTCCGTAAGCCGTTGTGCCGTGTCAGTGGAGGCGCATTATAGGCAGTTCTTTCAGGCTGACAAGCATTTCTTTGAAAATAATTGTCGGATGCCTTTTTTTTAACCGAACGAGTTAAAAGCAGACATTTCCGGGCGAAAAAGCGCGCAAAGAGAGCCTTTCATTGTGGAAAATTGCCAACGTCACATTTTTTGTCGATGCTATGCTGTCATTTCGATTCCTTGCCAGCTACTGACACCTATATAGAAGGATTTTCGATGATACGATCCGCGCGCAGTATGGCCGGTCTGCCATGGATAGCCGCCATGGCGTTTTTTATGCAGGCACTGGATGCCACCATTCTCAACACTGCGCTACCCGCTATCGCTACCAGCCTCGATCGCTCTCCTCTGGCTATGCAGTCCGCCGTTATCAGCTACACCCTTACCGTCGCAATGTTAATCCCCGTCAGCGGCTGGCTTGCCGACCGCTTCGGCACGCGTAAGGTGTTTATTATCGCGGTGTCACTCTTTACCCTTGGCTCGCTGGCCTGCGCCCTGTCGCAATCGCTGACGATGCTGGTGATCTCGCGCATCGTTCAGGGCGTGGGCGGCGCAATGATGATGCCGGTGGCGCGCCTGGCGTTGCTGCGCGCCTATCCGCGCAGTGAACTCCTGCCGGTGCTGAACTTCGTTACCATGCCTGGCCTGGTGGGGCCGATACTGGGACCGCTGCTTGGCGGGCTGCTGGTCACCTACGCCACATGGCACTGGATATTCCTGATAAACATTCCCGTCGGCATTCTTGGCATTGTCTATGCGCGTAAATATATGCCGGACTTTACCTTGCCCAAACGTCGCTTCGATTTTCTCGGTTTCCTGCTGTTCGGCGCCGGGCTGGTATTGCTGTCGATCGGCATTGAGCTGTTTGGCGAGCGTATCGTCTCCGCCTGGCTGGCGTCGGGCGTGCTGGCAACGGGCGTTATATTGCTGCTTCTTTATATCGTTCATGCGCGCCGCCACCCTGCACCGCTGATCAGCCTGCCGCTGTTTAAGACCCGCACCTTTTCGGTCGGCATTCTCGGCAATATCGCGTCGCGCCTCGGCACCGGCTGCGTTCCTTTTTTGATGCCGTTAATGCTGCAGGTCGGTTTTGGTTTCTCGGCGGTGGTGGCGGGCTGCATGATGGCGCCGACGGCCATCGGCTCGATCCTGGCTAAGTCGACGGTAACCCGGGTGCTGCGCCTGTTCGGCTATCGCCGCACGCTGGTCGGCATCACCGTCGTTATCGGCATTCTGATCGCCAGCTTTGCACTGCAGTCACCCTCTGAAAGTATCATTCTGCTACTGCTGCCGCTGTTTATTCTCGGCATGGCGATGTCAACGCAGTTCACCGCGATGAACACCATCACGCTGGCCGATCTAAACGATGAGAACGCCAGCGGCGGCAACAGCGTACTGGCGGTGACGCAGCAGCTGTCGATTAGCTTTGGCGTGGCGGTAAGCGCGGCGGTACTGCGCTTTTATCAGGCGTTCGATAGCGGCACCGTCGAGCAGTTCCATTCAACCTTCCTGACGATGGGCATCGTCACGGTGATCTCCGCCTTTACCTTTGCGCTGCTGCGGCCGGGGGATGGCCGCCACCTGATCACCAATCGCGATAAAAAGAAGAAAAGCGCTTAAGTGGAGGCGCGCACCACCAGTTCCGGCGTCAGCACCAGCGTTTGCTGGCTGGCGTCGGGATCGTTAAGGCGATGGATAAGGGTATCGATCGCCAGCTGGCCCAGTTCATCTTTCGGCTGGTGAATGGTGGTCAGCGGCGGCGTCAGATAGCGCGCCAGCTCGATATCGTCATATCCCATCACCGCCATATCCTGCGGAATGCGCAATCCCGCCTCAAACAGCGCGTGATAAACGCCGACCGCCATCGCATCGTTGCTGGTAAAAACCGCCTGCGGCGGGGAGGCCAGCGCCAGCAGCGCCTTCATGGCGCTATAGCCGCCCTGAAACTCGAAATCGCTGTTAATCACATAGCCCGCCGGGATCGCCAGGCCGTTTTTCTCCATCGCATGGTAGTAGCCCTGCAGACGCATGCGTCCCGGGGTTTTATCCAGCGGGCCGGAAATGCAGGCAATACGCCTGTAGCCGCGGTCAATCAGATGCTGCGTCGCCAGCTCGCCACCCAGCAGCGCATTATCCTGGATAATATCGCCGCGCCCTTCAAAGGGCGCCCAGTCCATCATCACGGCTGGAATAGAAGGATAGCGATTGAGAATAGCCGCGGAGGGCAGATGGCTTTCGGTACACATGATCAGCAGCCCGTCGACGCGCTTTTGCAGCAGCGTTTCCAGGCTGCGGTTCATGCGCTCTTCGTCGCCCGCCGTGTTGCAGAGGATCAGGCTGTAGCCGCGCTCGTAGCAGCTGTCTTCAACGCCGCGCACCACCTCGGCGTAAAAGGGGTTGCTGCTGGCGGTCAGCAGCATGCCGATGGTATGCGTCTGGTTAAGCTTAAGGCTGCGCGCCAGCGCCGAGGGGGCGTAGTTCAGCGCGCTGATCGCCCGATCGACCTTCTCGCGCACCGCTTCGCTGACGAAGCGGTTATTGTTGATAACGTGCGAGACGGTGGAGGTGGAGACGCCCGCCATGCGGGCGACATCTTTCATGGTCGCCAAGGCTTAACCCTGCTGAAGTAGAAAATCGTCGATTTCCGCACGCCACGGCACGGAAGGCTGCGCACCCGGACGCGTAACGGCGATGGCCGCTGCCGCATGGGCGAAGCGTACCGCGTCATGCAGGCTTTTGCCTTCCAGCCGCGCCGTAATAAACGCGCCGTTAAAGGTGTCCCCCGCCGCAATGGTATCGACCGCTTTCACCGTAAACCCGGCAATGCGCTCGCCTTTTTTTCCCTGCTCGCTCAGCCAGACGCCACGGCGTCCCAGCGTGATCAGCACGGTGCCAATGCCTTTGGCGTGCAGCGCTTCGGCGGCGCGCGCGGCGTCATCGTCGCTGGCGACAGCGATACCGGTCAGGCTTTCCGCTTCGGTTTCATTTGGGGTAATGATATCCACCAGCGCCAGCAGCTCATCGTCGAGCGGCGTGGCCGGTGCGGGATTGAGGATTACCTGCGTCTGATGGGCGCGAGCAAGCTTCGCCGCAGCCAGCACGCTCTCCAGCGGCGACTCCAGCTGCATCAGCAGCGCCGAGGCATCCAGGATAGCCTGCTGATGACGCGCCACGCAGGCGGGCGTCAGCGCCGCGTTGGCACCGGCGCAGATGCCGATGCTGTTTTCGCCTTCGCCGTTAACGAAAATCATTGCGACGCCGGTCGGTTCGCCGCTGACGGTTTCAACGGCGGCGGTATCGACGCGGTCTCGCGCCAGCTGCGCGCGGATGCGCTCGCCGATAGCGTCATCGCCAAGACAGGCGATAAAGGCGATCTCCGCCCCAGCTCGCCCGGCGGCGACCGCCTGGTTCGCCCCTTTGCCGCCAAACGCAACGGTATACTGCTCCCCGATCACCGTTTCGCCGGGACGAGGAAAGTGCGTCAGGTTAAGAATATGGTCAGCATTAATGCTGCCGAGAACGGCCAGTTTTGCGCTTTTGCTCATAGGGTGTGATCCAGAAAGAGTGCGCCACCGGTTGAAGGGTGGCGCATTGCCCTGCTTTTCTTTGAGTTATTTGGTGACCAGTTTCAGGTCAACGGGATTGATGGCCTGCACTTTTTCACCTTTCAGCACTTTATCAGCGGTATCCACGCCAATCATGCCGATCTTATCTGGCATCTGAGCGACCGTCGCCGCCAGTTTGCCGCCTTCGACCGCTTTCACGCCGTCGGCGGTGCCGTCAAAGCCGACTACCACGACATCAGATTTCCCGGCGGTTTGCAATGCGCGTAGCGCGCCGAGTGCCATTTCATCATTTTGCGCAAAGACCGCCTGCACGTCCGGATGCGCCTGCAGCAGGTTCTGCATCACGTTCAGCCCTTTGGTGCGATCGAAGTCCGCCGGCTGGCTCGCCAGCACCTGGAATTTATGCGCATCTGAGGCCTGCTTAAAGCCTTCGCCGCGCTCGCGCGCCGCAGAAGTACCGGCAATGCCCTGCAGTTCAATAATTTTGGCACCGTCACCCAGGCGCTTAGCGATAAAGTCGCCCGCCATTTTGCCGCCGAAGCGGTTATCAGAGGCGACATGGCTCACCACTTTGCCCTGCGCGGCCACGCGGTCCAGCGTAATCACCGGGATATTGGCCTGGTTTGCCATTTTCACCGCGTTGCCGACCGCATCGGAGTCGGTAGGGTTAATCAGCAGCAGTTTGGTGCCGCGCACGGTGAGATCCTGCACGTTCGCCAGCTCTTTCGCCGGGTTGTTCTGCGAATCCAGCACCACCAGGTTATAGCCCAGTTTGTCGGCTTCTTTCTGCGCGCCCTCTTTCAGCGAGACGAAGAAAGGGTTATTCAGCGTGGAGACCACCAGCGCGATGGTATCTTTCGCCACTGCGCTGGCGCTTAATGTCGCGCCGAGGATCACGGCCAGTGCGGTCAACTTTTTCATTATTTCATCCTGTGTAAAGGTCAGAGTTATTTACTGCTTTTGTTATCCACCAGTACCGCCAGCAGGATTACCACCGCTTTTACGATCATCTGGTAGTAGGAAGAGACGCCCATCAAATTCAGGCCGTTATTCAGGAAGCCCAGGATCAGCGCGCCAATCAGGGTGCCCATAATGCGCCCTTTACCGCCCGCCAGGCTGGTGCCGCCCAGCACCACCGCCGCGATAGCGTCCAGCTCGTAGCCGGTGCCCGCCGTGGGCTGCGCAGAGGAGAGGCGCGCGACTTCGATGGTGCCCGCCAGCGCGGCCAGCATGCCGCTCAGGGCGTAGACGATCACTTTTACGCGGTTAACGTTGATGCCGGAAAGGCGCGTTGCCGCTTCATTGCCGCCCAGCGCGTAGATATAGCGGCCAAGACGCGTGTGGTGCAGCATGTACCAGGCGAGCAGGAAAACAGCAGCCATCAGCCACACCGGCGTCGGAATGCCCAGCGGACGGCCGATGCCGAACCAGCCGAAAAGATCGGCGTTGTCGTTAAAGCCGGTATTAATCGGGCTGCCGTCGGTATAGACCATAGTGACGCCGCGCAGCAGCAGCATCATTACCAGCGTGGCGATAAAGGCCTGCACCTTGCCGCGCGCCACGATAGTGCCGGTAACGGCACCGATCGCCGCCCCCAGCGCCAGCGCGCCCGCGACCGCCACCAGCGCGTTGACTTCCATCCCCACCAGCGAGGCGGCTACCGCGCCCGTCAGCGCCAGCAGCGATCCCACCGAGAGATCGATGCCGGAGGTGAGGATCACCAGCGTCATGCCGACCGCCATAATGGCGTTAACCGAGGTCTGCTGCAGAATATTGAACAGGTTCGCGACGGTGAAAAAGTTAGGGCTCTGGCTCGCCACCACCGCGATCAGCACAATGAGTGCAATCAGCGATTTTTGCTCCATCAGCCAGGCTTTGCTGAACCAGCGACGGCTGGATGCTAAGGTTTGGGTACTCATACAACTAAATCCTCGCTGTGTTGCTTGCCTACGGCTGCCGCCATTAACGTTTCCTGCGTCGCCTGCTCGCGGGTAAATTCGCCGCCGAAGCGGCCTTCATGCATCACCAGGATGCGGTCGCTCATGCCAAGCACTTCCGGCATCTCTGATGAGACCAGGATGATGCTTAGCCCTTCAGCCTTGAACTGGTTGATCAGCTGATAAATCTCTTTCTTCGCCCCGACGTCGACGCCGCGCGTCGGTTCATCCAGGATCAGCACGTTGGGCCGCGTCATCAGCCCGCGCGCGATGGCTACTTTTTGCTGATTGCCGCCCGACAGCAGGCCGATCGCCTGATCCATCGTTGGCGTCTTGATATTGAAGAGCCGGATGAAATCGCCTACCGCCAGCTGCTCAGCAGCGTGCTTCAGCGTGCCGCCGCGGCTAAAGTAGCGCAGCGCCGTCAGCGACATGTTCTCTTTTACCGACATGCCCAGCACCAGGCCGTCGCGCTTGCGGTCTTCAGAGATGTAGACAATGCCGCTGGCCAGCCCGTCCTGCGGAGCGCGCGTCGCCACTTCACGGCCGTCGAGCCAGACGCGGCCTTTGCTGCGCGGCAGCGCGCCGTAAAGCAGCTTCATCAGCTCGGTGCGGCCGGCGCCCATTAGTCCGGAAACACCAAGGATCTCGCCTTTGCGCAGCGTAAAGCTGACGTCATGCACGCCCGGCCCGCTGAGGTTCTCCACCTTGAGGCGTATCTCCCCCGGTGCCTGGTCGAGGCGTGGATATTGATCTTCCAGCTTGCGGCCCACCATCATCTCGATCAGGCTCTCTTCGCTGAGATCCTGTACCGGACGTTCGGCAATAAACTGGCCGTCGCGGAAAACCGTCACGTCGTCGCAAATCTCGAAGATCTCTTTCATACGGTGAGAGATATAGACAATGCCGCAGCCCTGCGCCTTCAGCTCGTTGATCACGCGAAACAGCGACAGGGTTTCGGTATCGGTCAGCGCGTCGGTAGGTTCATCCATGATGATCACCTGCGACTTAAAGCTGAGCACTTTGGCAATCTCCACCATCTGCTGATCGCCGATCGACAGATCGCCCACCGGCTTGTGGCTGTTAAAGCGCAGATTAAGCCGCTTCAGCAGCGCGTCCGCCTCGGCGTACATCCGCTTCCAGTCGATACGGCCAAAACGGTTAGTGAATTCACGACCCAGGAAGATATTTTCCGCCACGGTCAGCTGCGGGATCAGGTTCAGCTCCTGATGGATAATGCCGATGCCCGCTTCCTGCGACGCTTTCGGGCCGCTGAAGGTGGTCTCTTCGCCAAGCCAGCGCAGCGAGCCTGCGTCGCGGCTATAGATGCCGGTCAGCACCTTCATCATGGTGGATTTGCCGGCGCCGTTCTCGCCCACCAGCGCCATCACGCGCCCTGGATAGACCGCCAGCGACGCGTTCTTTAACGCCTTTACGCCGGGAAAGGATTTCTCAATCCCCTGGAGCTGCAGTAAGGGTTGCATAACGGCCTCAGAAGGTGACGCCAGCGCTCAGGATGACATTCGCAAACGGAGAACACTCTCCGCTGCGAATGACCGCCTGACTGCGTTGAGTCTGTTGTTTGAACTGTTCATGACTGGTGTAGTGCACTGCAATCCGGTTTCCCTGATGCTGTTGCAGGGCTTCGAGCACGGCGAGAAGTTCGCTATGGAGCTGCGGATTATGCTGCTTGATCTCTTCCGCAATCAGAGCGCTTTCAACCTGCATCTCCAGCGTGACGGCGTTTACCACCTGCATAAAATCGGGCGTGCCCGGCGTAAGTGCCAGATCGATGCGCTGCGGCCCTGCCGGGATCGGCAAGCCGGCGTCAGCGATAGTCAGCGTATCCGTATGGCCCAGACGGGCGATCAGGTAAGAGAGTTCAGCGTTTAACAAGCGACCTTTTTTCATTTTCTGCTCCAGAGCGAAACGTTTCGCTAGCGGCAGTGTATGAAATAGCGGCGGTAACTCAACGGGGGAAATCGAGAAGTGTGATCGTTATCGAAACGTTTCGCTCGTGCGGGCGGGAATTTGGCTCAGATGATAAAAAGGGCCGCAGAAGCGGCCCGGTAAAAAGAGCGTTACGGCGCTTTGCGCACCTGTTTAACGTCAAGTTCGATGCTGTTGAAGTCTTTATCCAGCTCGCCCGTCAGCTCTACGCGATCTTTCGGCGTAATGGTCAATCCTTCCCAGCGCTTGTGGTCGATTTCGACTTTCATGGTGCCGGTGGCGTCGCGAAACAGATAATCCTCTTCACCGATCTGCTTCTCCAGCTGGCCGCGCACGGTGATCCAGCTGTCATCCTTCATCTCTTCCGCCTGCTTAACGGTCACCACGCTGCTCTGGTTATTTTGAAAACCTCCCTGTTTCGCCTGAACGGCAGGCGCATTCTCATCGACAAATCCGCCCTGCGTCGCGGCAAAGACCGGTGCCGTTGTCAGCGCCAGGATAGCTAAAAGTGCAGCATGCTTTTTCATATTTCACCTCGTTTCCATGAATGTGTCTTTTGTACGCTTCTTATTAAAACCGGCAGATCTTAACAGGATCTTAAGGCGCGAAAATAAGCGAAAATTGGTGATATACCCTGTACAAGCGTCGTTCTGCTTCGTATAAAGCCTCAACAGGCAAGGGAGGGAAGATGCGCATATTACTTATTGAGGATGACCGGCTGATTGGCGACGGTATTAAGGCTGGCCTGGGAAAATTAGGTTTCAGCGTCGACTGGTTTATTTCCGGCGATGAAGGATTTGCCGCGCTGCACGCGGCCCCCTGGGATGCGGTGATCCTCGATCTTTCGCTGCCGCAGCGCGACGGGCTGGATATTCTGCGCGACTGGCGACAGCAGGGCGCGGACGTGCCGGTGCTGATTCTGACCGCGCGCGACGCCCTCGATCAGCGCGTGGAGGGTTTGCAGCTGGGGGCCGACGACTACCTCTGCAAACCTTTCGCCCTGACCGAAGTGGCGGCGCGGCTGCAGGCGCTAATCCGGCGTCGTCACGGCCAGCTGCAGCCGGAACTGCGCCACGGCGACGTCATTATGCTGCCTGCCAGCCACAGCGTGACGCGGGGTGGCGAAGCTGTTGCGCTCAAAAGCCGGGAGCTGGCGCTGCTGGAACTTTTTTTACGCAATCCGGGACGGGTACTGACGCGCGCTCAGCTGGAAGAGAAGCTCTACAGCTGGGATGCCGATGTCTCCAGTAACGCGGTGGAAGTGCATATCCACCACCTGCGTAAAAAACTTGGCGCGGCCTTTATCCGCACCGTGCACGGCGTCGGCTATATGCTGGGAGAGCCACAGTGAGCCTGTTTCTCCGACTCGGCATCGGCTTCGTGCTGCTGCTCGGCCTCTGCTGGGGCAGCGCCAGCCTGAGCGCCTGGCTACAGACGCGCGACACCATTAACGAGCTGTTCGACACCCAGCAGCTGCTGTTCGCCAAACGCCTGACGGCCCTCGATCTTACCGCGCCCCACCGCGCCGCGCTTCCCAAAAACAAGGCGCTGCTGCGCCACCACCGCGGCGATCAGGATGACGATGCGCTCGCCTTTGCTATTTTCACCCGGGACGGCAGGCCGGTCCTGAACGACGGCGAAAACGGCAGAATGCTGCCGTTTGATGCTGACGCCCAGGGATTTCACGACGGCCGGTTAAACGACGACGATGACGACTGGCGCTTTGTCTGGCTGACGACCCCGGATGGCCAGCACCGGATCGTGGTAGGCCAGGAGTGGGAGTATCGCGACGATATGGCGAAAGCGCTGGTGCAAAGCAGCATTCTGCCCTGGCTTATCGCGCTGCCGCTGATGCTGCTGCTGCTGCTCGGCCTGGTGTGGTACGAGCTGCGCCCGCTCAAGCGCATCACGCAGCTGCTGGCGCAGCGCGCGCCGGACGACGCCAGGCCGCTGGACGCCGGACGGGTGCCGCTGGAGGTCAGGCCGCTGACGGAGGCGCTGAACGGGCTGTTCAGCCGCATCAGCACCATGGTGCAGCGCGAGCGCTGCTTTACCTCTGATGCCGCCCATGAGCTACGCAGCCCGCTGGCGGCGCTGCGCGTGCAGAGCGAGGTGGTGCAGCTCGCCGCCGACGATGACGCGATGCGCCTGCACGCCTTGCGCCAGCTGGATGACGGCATTCAGCGCGCCACGCGGCTGGTGGATCAGCTGCTGACGCTGTCGCGCGCCGAAGCCGAGGATGCGCGCGGCGCGTTTCAGCCTGTTGCGCTGCGCAATTTGCTGCAGGAGGCGCTGGCCGAGCAGCTGCCGCACGCCGATCGCGCCGGCGTCGCGCTGCGCCTGGAAAGCCGCGCCGATCCCGTTATTCAGGGTCATGCGCTGCTGCTGTCGCTGCTGGTGCGCAACCTGCTGGACAACGCCATTCGCTATACGCCAGAAGGCAGCAACGTCAGCGTGGTGCTGGAAAGCCGCGGCTTGCGCGTTGAGGATAACGGCGCGGGGCTGAGCGAGGCGGAGATACAGCGGCTGGGCGAGCGCTTCTGGCGGCCGCCGGGACAGGAGAAGAGCGGCAGCGGACTGGGATTGTCGATCGTGCGCAACGTTGCGCAGCTGCACGGAATGCAGCTCCGTTTCAGCCAGCGCGAGGGCGGCGGACTCTGCGTCGCCCTGCGCTGGTAAAGATCAGATCTCTACCTGGGTGCCCAGTTCGATAACCCGGTTCGGCGGGATCTCAAACTGGT
Organism: Pantoea sp. ACRSC; assembly: GCF_022346785.1. NCBI lineage: Bacteria > Pseudomonadati > Pseudomonadota > Gammaproteobacteria > Enterobacterales > Erwiniaceae > Pantoea > Pantoea sp. ACRSC. The sequence continues at coordinate 117,793 of NZ_JAKRNN010000014.1, read as the reverse complement.
CAGGCGCGCGCAGCGCGTTGCGCTGCAGCGCCAGGAAGAGCTTGCCGCGCAGGCGCAGATACCAGGGACGTTTGCCCATAATCAGCGACTCGTGCGACATAAAGAACGAGGTCTCCATCATCCGGCAGTTAAGCCCTTCCAGCCCGCAGCGGTGGAATATCTCCTCTACATTGGGCGTTTCGCGCCAGCCGTAGCTGGCCACCACGCGCCAGAAGGTCGGCGACAGCTGCTCAATGGCGACGCGGCGCACGTTATGCACGTAAGGCGCATCCTCGGTGCGCAGCGTCAGAAACACCACGCGCTCATGCAGCACTTTGTTGTGTTTGAGGTTATGCAGCAGCGCAAAGGGGATGACGTTCAGCGCGCGCGACATATAAACGGCGGTGCCCGGCACCCGCACCGGCGGCGATTTCTCCAGCGAGGCGATCATCGCCTCCAGCGAGTTGCCGTGCTCGTGCATCCGGCGCAGCAGACGAAAGCGCTCGCTCTTCCAGGTGGTCATAATCAGGAACATGATCAGCCCCAGACAGAGCGGCAGCCAGCCGCCGGAGAAGAGCTTAATCAGGTTGGCGGAAAAGAGCGGCACGTCGATGCAGAGAAACAGCGTCAGGATCAGGCCGACCGCCAGCCGGTTCCAGTGCCAGTTTTTCACCGCCACGGTACAGGAGAGGATCGACGTCAGCACCATGGTGCCGGTTACCGCAATGCCGTAAGCCGCCGCCAGGTTGCTGGAGTGCTCAAAGCTGATAATCACGATCAGCACGGCAAAATAGAGCACCCAGTTGATCATCGGCACATAAATCTGACCAGACTCCATCTCCGAGGTGTGAATAATGCGCATCCCCGGCAGATAGCCCAGACGCACCGCCTGGCGCGTCAGCGAGAAGACGCCGGAGATTACCGCCTGCGAGGCGATAACCGTCGCCAGCGTGGCCAGAATCAGCAGCGGGATCAGCGCCCAGTCGGGTGCCAGCAGAAAGAAGGGGTTTTTAATCGCTTTGGGATCGCTGAGCAGCAGCGCGCCCTGGCCGAAATAGTTCAGCACCAGCGACGGCAGCACCACGATAAACCAGGCGATGCGAATCGGCATCTTGCCGAAGTGGCCCATATCCGCATAGAGCGCTTCCACGCCGGTAATCGCCAGCACGACCGCGCCCAGCGCAAAAAAGGAGATGGTTTTATAGTGCACAAAGAAGCTGACCGCCCAGGAGGGATTGAGCGCCTGCAGCACCTCGGGGTTCTTCATAATGCCGGTCACGCCCAGCACCGCCAGCGTGGCGAACCAGATCAGCATCACCGGGGCGAAGAGCTTGCCCACCATGCCGGTGCCGTGCTTCTGAATCATAAACAGCAGCGTCAGCACCGCGATAGAGAGCGGAACGATAAAGGGATCGAGCGAGGGCGCAGCAATTTCCAGCCCTTCGATGGCCGACATCACGGAGATAGCGGGCGTAATCACCACTTCGCCATAGAAGAAGCTGCCGCCGATAAGGCCCATAATGACCAGTACCGCCGTCGCGCGTGCGCCGGTATTGCGGCCCGCCAGCGACATCAGGGTCAAAATACCGCCCTCGCCAGCGTTATCCGCGCGCATGACGTAGCTGATATATTTCAGCGATACCACCAGCAGCAGCAGCCAGAAAATCAGCGACAGAAAGCCGAAAACCGCTTCGCGCTCAACGCCGAAACCAAACTGACCGGAGAGACATTCACGCAGGGTATAGAGCGGGCTGGTGCCGATATCGCCATACACTACGCCAATCGCGGCCAGCGTTAACGCACTAAGTGATTGCTTGTTATCCGAGCTCATAGAGTTATCTTTTGTTGGAGCAGAGAGGCGCAACGCCCTTCGCTCTGGCTATCAAAAAGCGCACAGTATGCACCTGTTTCCCAAAAAACCCATCCCAATCCGTCATCAACGTCGCCGGCGCTGACGATTTTTCTCGCGGCATTCAGGCCGCAGCGGCATTATGCGATGATTGGATTTTGTGACACAAAAAAAGCGGACGGCAATCAACGCTTTCACGCATCATAATCAGTAGAGTAGTGCGCCTGCCACCCTATGACGGCAGCAGTAACAGAAGGACAATGAAGTGATTATGGCTCAACCCCATCTTTTGGCAGAAAGAATTTCTCGTCTCAGCAATGCCCTGGAGAAGGGTCTGTATGAACGCCACGACGCAATTCGCCTCTGTCTGCTGGCGGCGCTGAGCGGCGAAAGCGTATTTTTGCTTGGCCCGCCGGGCATCGCCAAGAGCCTGATCGCCCGACGCCTGAAATTTGCTTTTCAGAATGCGCGCGCGTTTGAATACCTGATGACGCGCTTCTCAACGCCGGAAGAGGTATTCGGCCCGCTGTCGATTCAGGCGCTCAAAGATGAAGGCCGCTATCAGCGCCTGACGAAAGGCTATCTGCCTGATGCGGAAATTGTCTTTCTCGACGAGATCTGGAAAGCGGGCCCCGCCATCCTGAATACCCTGCTGACCGCGATTAACGAGCGCCGCTTTCGCAATGGCGACAGCGAAGAAAAAATTCCGATGCGCCTGCTGGTCACCGCCTCCAACGAACTGCCGGAAGCGGACAGCGGGCTGGAAGCGCTCTACGACCGCATGCTGATCCGCCTCTGGCTCGACAACGTGCATGAGAAGCAAAACTTTCGCAGCATGCTGACCCACCAGCAGGATGAAAACGCCAATCCGGTCGCGGAATCGTTGCGCATTAGCGACGAGGAGTATCATCAGTGGCAGCAGGGCATTACGCAAGTCAGCCTGCCGGACAACGTCTTCGAACTGATCTATCAGCTGCGCCAGCATCTGGAAACCCTGCCCGATGCGCCCTATATCTCCGATCGCCGCTGGAAAAAGGCGATTCACCTGCTGCAGGCAAGCGCCTTCTACAGCGGCCGCAGCGCCATCGCGCCAATCGACCTTATCCTGTTGAAAGATTGCCTGTGGCACGACATCGCCTCTATGCAGGTGCTGGAGCGCGCGATTGACCTGCTGATGACGCAGCAGGCCTGGCAGCAGCAGACGCTTTTGCTCAGACTGCAGCAGCTCAAAGCGCGACGCCTGGCGTTACAGCAGCAGCAGAGCGTGGCGCAGGCGATTACGCTGGAAAAACACAGCGGCATGTTCAGCCGCAAGCCGCACTACGAGCTGCCCGCCAGCCTGACGGAGCCGCAGCTGACCCTGATGCTGCAGCAGCCGCTCACGCTGCACGATATGCAGGTTACGCATGTGGTGATCGCCCGCGATGCGCTGGAGCAGTGGCTGCTGAAAGGCGGCGAGATGCGCGGCAAGCTGAACGGCATCGGTTTCGCCCAGACGCTGGATCTGCTGGTAGATGCGCAGCACTGCCTGGCGCTGCGCGACGTCAGCCTGCAAACGGCGCGCCTGACGCTGCCCGGCGCCGTTGCGCACAGCGAACTGCCGGCTGAGATCAGCGAGGCGCTGGACGAGCTGGATACCCAGCTGCGCGCGCAGCGCCACCAGTTCAGCCAGCATCAGCGCTGTTTGTTTATCAGCGACGACTGGCTGGCGCGTATTGAAACCAGCCTGCAGGATGTGGCCGATCAGCTGAAACAGGCGCGTAAATGATCTCACTGGAGACGCTCAGCGCGCTGCTCTCTGTTGGCGAAGCCGAACTGATCGAAGAGCTGGTTCTCGCGCTGCTCGCCTCCCCGCAGCTGGCGATCTTCTTTGAAAAATTCCCCGGTCTGAAGCAGGCGATGCTGCGCGACGTGCCGCGCTGGAAAGCGGAGATCAACGCCGAGCTTAAAGCGACGCCGGTACCAGAAACGCTGGGCAACGAGTTTCAGCTGTTTCAGCGCGCCCAGCTGCTCAGCCATCACGACTTTAACCAGCAGCTGCCTGAAATACTTGAGGCGCTGACGCAGCTGCCCTCGCCCTTTCTGGAAGAGGCACAGCGCCTGTTGCAGCACACCGACGCGCATCAGCTGAGCGGCGCGCAGCATACGCTGTTTCTGCAACGCTGGCGTCTCAGCCTGACGCTGCAGACGCTGACGCTCAACGAACAGCTGCTGGAGCAGCAGCGCGAACGACTGATGGCCGAACTACAGCAGCGTATGGCGCTGAGCGGCCAGCTGGCGCCCGTGCTGAGCGACAACGACGAGGCGGCGGCCGGGCGCCTGTGGGATATGAGCAAAGCCCCACTGCAGCACGGCGACTATCAGCTGATGCTGGAGTATGGCGACTTCCTGGCGCAGCAGCCGGAACTGCTGGCGCTGGCGCAACAGCTGGGGCGCAGCCGCGAAGCAAAGTCGGTACCGTCGCAGGATGACCCGCTGGAGGCTTTTCACCAGCTGGTGCGCGAACCGGACGCGGTGCCCGAAGAGGTGAACGGCATTCATCAGAGCGACGACGTGCTGCGTCTGCTGCCGCCGGAGCTGGCGACCATTAGCATCAGCGAGCTTGAGCTGGAATTTTACCGCCGCCTGGTGGAAAAACGGCTGCTGACCTACCGGCTGCAGGGCGACGCCTGGCATGAAAAAGTCACTCTGCGTCCGGTCAGCCACCAGCAGCACGAAGAGCAGCCGCGCGGCCCCTTTATTGTCTGCGTCGATACCTCAGGATCGATGGGCGGCTTCAACGAGCGCTGCGCCAAAGCGTTCTGCCTGGCGCTGCTGAAGGTTGCGCTGGCCGATCGCCGCCGCTGCTACGTTATGCTGTTCGCCCACGACGTCATCGGCTACGAGCTTACCGGCGACGACGGGCTGGAGCAGGCGATCCGCTTTCTCAGCCAGCGCTTTCGCGGCGGTACCGATCTCGCCGCCTGTCTGGCAGCGGTGGTTAAACGTATGGAGGGATCGCTGTGGCAGGACGCTGACGCTGTGGTGGTCTCCGACTTTATCGCCCAGCGTCTGCCGGACGAGATCGTGAGCGTGGTGAAGCAGCGCCAGTTGCAACAGCAGCAGCGCTTCCATGCGGTAGCGATGTCGGCGCACGGCAAGCCCGGCATTCTGCGCATCTTCGACCATATCTGGCGTTTCGATACCGGCATGAAAAGCCGCCTGCTGCGCCGCTGGCGGCGTTAGTCACAGAGCAGAAACCCCCATTTGCTATAGTGAATTACCCGCTGTGTTTATTCAGCTAACGGAGTTCACTGTGACACTTGCCCAACACCAACCCAATTTACCGTTACCAACCCGTACGGTACGCCTTTCCGGCAGCAGCGTGGCAGAGAAACGCGCTGAGCTGCTGGCCTATTTCACCCAGACCTGGGAGCTGTATGAGAGCCTGTTCGATTGTCTGGCCGACGACCGCGCCTGGTTCAATAAAGCCATCAGGCTGCGCCATCCGCTGATCTTCTATTTCGGTCACACCGCCTCTTTCTATATCAATAAGCTGATGGCGGGCCGCTATATCGACGCGCGAATCGATGCCCGCATTGAGGCGATGATGGCGATCGGCGTGGATGAGATGAGCTGGGACGACCTTGACGACAGCCACTACGCCTGGCCGACAGCAGAAGAGGTGCGCACCTATCGTGGCAAGGTGAAAAACCTGGTTACAGAATTTATTCAGTCCATGCCGCTGGAGCTGCCGATCGACTGGGAGAGCCCGGCCTGGGTGATCCTGATGGGGATCGAACATGAGCGTATTCATCTGGAAACCTCCAGCGTGCTAATCCGTCAGCTGCCGCTGGAATGGGTCAAACCGCAGCCGCAGTGGCCAGCCTGCCAGCAAGCCCGTCACGCGCGCGAAAGCGTTCCCGCCAATAGCCTGATCGCCATGCCGGGCGGCACCGTGGTGCAGGGGAAACGCGACGATACCTACGGCTGGGACAACGAATATGGCAGCCTGACCACCGAGCTCAAGCCGTTTAAAGCCAGCAAGATGCTGGTAAGCAACGCCGAATTTTATGAGTTTGTTGCCGCCGGCGGCTATCAGCAGCGCCAGTACTGGGACGAAGAGGGCTGGGGCTGGCGCAGCTTCGCCGAGGCGCAGATGCCGACCTTCTGGGTTGGCGATGCGCACCAGCCCGACGCCCTTAAACTGCGTCTAATGACCGAAGAGGTGCCAATGCCGTGGGACTGGCCGGCCGAAGTTAATCAGCTGGAAGCCGCCGCATTCTGCCGCTGGAAAGCGCAGGAGACCGGCGCGTCCGTGCAGCTGCCGTGCGAAGCGGAGTGGATGCTGCTGCGCGAGCAGGTAGAGGGCGATCAGCCGGAGTGGCAGCAGGCGCCAGGCAATATCAACCTTGCATACTGGGCCTCCTCCTGCGCCGTTGACCGTTTCGCTCAGGGCGACTTTTTCGACATCGTGGGCAACGTCTGGCAGTGGACAACCACGCCGATCAACGGCTTTGAAGGCTTCCGCGTACATCCGCTCTATGACGACTTCTCGACGCCGACCTTCGACGGCAAGCATTCGATCATCAAGGGCGGCAGCTGGATCTCTACCGGCAACGAAGCGCTGAAATCGTCGCGCTACGCTTTTCGCCGCCACTTTTTCCAGCATGCGGGCTTCCGCTACGTCGTCTCCTCGCATCAGGAAACAATGACGCTCAACCCCTACGAAACTGACGACATGGTGTCGCAGTATCTCGACTTCCAGTATGGCCCGCGCTATTTCGGCGTCGATAACTACGCCGAGTCGCTGGTGGCGCTGGCGCTGCCCCACTGTCAGGCGCGCGGCACCGCGCTGGATATCGGCTGCGCCACCGGCCGCGCCAGCTTTGAGCTGGCGCGCCATTTTGAAAAGGTGATCGGGATGGATTATTCAGCGCGCTTTATTGACGTCGCGCTGCAGCTCACCTCCGGCGAAGATTTCCGCTACGTGGTGCCGGAAGAGGGTGAGCTGGTGGAGTATCGTCAGGTGCGGCTTAAAGATTTCGGCCTCGACGCCGAGCAGGCGCAGCGTATCCAGTTCGTGCAGGGCGACGCCTGCAACCTGAAGCCTCAGCCCGCGCAGTATGACCTCGTGCTGGCGGCGAACCTGATCGATCGCCTGCGTCAGCCACAGCGCTTCCTGCAGGATATCGCGCCGATGATCCGCTCCGGCGGTCTGCTGCTGCTCTCCTCGCCCTATACCTGGCTGGAAGCGTTTACGCCCAGGGAGAACTGGCTGGGCGGCATTCGCGAAAACGGCGAGGCGCTCACCACGCTGCAGGCGCTGCAGCGGCTGCTGGCAGCGGAGTTTGAGCCGATCGGCGCGCCGCAGGACCAGCCTTTCGTGATCCGTGAAACCGCGCGCAAGTATCAGCATTCGCTGGCGCAGGTCACGCTGTGGCGTAAGCGCTAACGCTCACCGGCAGCGGCAAACGCTGCTGCCGGTGATTGCCTGCCGCCTCTTTTTGCTGCACATTCTCCTCTGTTCAAATAAGAAGAGCTGACATGAGGATGATATGGCCGAATCACTGCAACTGGACAACCTGGATCGCGGGATCCTGAATGCGCTGCTGGACAATGCCCGCACCGCTTACGCCGAGCTGGCGAAACAGTTCAACGTCAGTCCGGGCACTATCCATGTTCGCGTGGAGAAGATGAAACAGGCCGGCATTATTCTCGGCACCCGGGTGGAGATCGATCCGCGCCAGCTGGGATTCGACGTTTGCTGCTTTATCGGCATCATCCTGAAAAGCGCGCGCGACTACCCGGCCGCGCTGAGCAAGCTGGAAGCGCTCGACGAGGTAGTCGAAGCCTGGTACACCACCGGACACTACAGCATCTTTATCAAGGTTATGTGCCGATCCATCGACGCGCTGCAGCAGGTGCTGATCAACAAGATCCAGACCATCGACGAAATCCAGTCCACCGAAACGCTGATCTCCTTACAGAACCCGATCATGCGCACCATTAAACCCTGATCCTTTTTTTTCTGTGCACAACCTTATCCCCGATGAACGCCGCCTGCGCCAACGGCTGCGTTCGCCTCTCTGTTTTTATTAACCCTGTTTTCCACAGGTGGATCACGGCTTGATCACAGCGTACAATGCTCGCCTTTATTCCGGGAGAGCATCATGGCCGATATTACTTTAATCAGTGGCAGCACGCTGGGCAGCGCCGAATATGTGGCCGAGCATCTGGAAGAGAAGTTGCAGGAAGCGGGTTTTTCCACGCAGCTGCTGCACGGCCCGGCGCTGGATGAGCTGCCGCAGCAGGGGATCTGGCTGGTGGTGAGTTCTACCCACGGTGCAGGCGAACTGCCGGACAATCTGCAGCCTTTATATGAGGCGATTGCGGAAACCCAGCCAGACCTGTCGGCGTTGCGCTTCGGCGCCATCGGCCTTGGCAACCACGAATACGATCTCTTTTGCGGCGCCATTCGTTCGCTGGACGCCCTGTTGATCGCTCGCGGCGCGCAGCGTATCGGCGATCGTCTGGAAATTGACGTGCTGGAGCATGAGATCCCTGAAGATCCGGCTGAGGCCTGGCTAAGCGGCTGGATGGGCCATCTTTAAGCGGATCCTTTGCCACAGGGGATCGGGTATTTCAACGGATCCCCAGTTTAAACCTCTGTTTTTATACTATCGCGCTCGCTTTATTTGTGGATAACTAGGCTTGATTGCTGCGTAAAACCGGTAGTTATCCCAAGAATAACCGATGATGCTTTTCTGAGCTGTGTATAAGTCGCCATTTTGATCTCAGCTTATACGGATCAGGATCACCGATCATTCACAGCAAAGGATCCTCGCTATAAGGTTGATAGAAAAAGGGTTTCCCGAGTTATCCACCGAAGTCCGCGATCCTAATAAAGAGATCTAACAGAAAGATCATATACAGAATAAAGATCCTTTCTTTTAAACCCGCAGATCCCGCCGCTTTCACCCTCGGCGGAATTTCAGTAGAATCCACCGCCCAGGGCAACGATCCCTGCCAGTTCATCAACGAGGTACCACTTCATGTTTTATCCAGATCCTTTTGACGTCATCGTAATTGGTGGTGGTCATGCGGGCACAGAAGCCGCAATGGCCGCTGCCCGAATGGGTCAGCAAACTCTGTTACTCACCCATAACATTGATACGCTTGGACAAATGTCCTGCAACCCGGCGATCGGTGGCATTGGAAAAGGACATCTGGTTAAGGAAGTGGATGCCTTAGGCGGCCTGATGGCCACGGCGATCGACAAGGCGGGTATTCAGTTTAGGATACTAAACAGCAGCAAAGGCCCGGCGGTGCGCGCTACCCGCGCACAGGCGGATCGCGTGCTGTATCGGCAGGCGGTACGCACCGCGCTGGAGAACCAGCCCAACCTGATGATCTTCCAGCAGGCGGTGGACGATCTTATCGTCGAAAACGATCGCGTCGTGGGCGCCGTTACCCAGATGGGGCTGAAGTTTCGCGCCAGAGCGGTGGTGCTGACCGTCGGAACCTTCCTCGACGGCAAAATTCATATCGGGCTGGATAACTACAGCGGCGGCCGCGCAGGCGATCCGCCGTCCATTCCGCTGGCGAAGCGCCTGCGCGCGCTGCCGCTGCGCGTCAGCCGTCTGAAAACCGGTACGCCGCCGCGTATTGACGCGCGCACCATCGATTTTTCCGTGCTTACTCCGCAGCACGGCGATAACCCGATGCCGGTCTTCTCGTTTATGGGCGACAGATCGCAGCATCCGCAGCAGGTTCCCTGCTGGATCACCTATACCAACGAGCAGACCCATGAGGTGATCCGCAATAACCTCGATCGTAGCCCCATGTATGCCGGGGTCATTGAAGGGATCGGCCCGCGCTACTGCCCGTCGATCGAAGACAAGGTGATGCGCTTTGCCGATCGCAACGCGCATCAGATCTTCCTTGAGCCGGAAGGGCTGACCAGCAATGAAATTTACCCGAACGGCATCTCTACCAGCCTCCCCTTCGACGTGCAGATGCAGATCGTGCGCTCAATGAAGGGGCTGGAGAACGCAAAAATCGTTCGTCCCGGCTACGCGATCGAGTATGACTTTTTCGATCCGCGCGATCTCAAGCCGACGCTGGAGAGCAAATATATTCACGGGCTGTTCTTCGCCGGGCAGATCAACGGCACCACCGGCTACGAAGAGGCTGCGGCGCAGGGCCTGCTGGCTGGCCTTAACGCCGGACGTCACTCCGCCGACAAAGAGGGCTGGGCGCCGCGTCGCGATCAGGCCTATCTCGGCGTGCTGGTGGATGACCTCTGCACGCTCGGCACCAAAGAGCCGTACCGCATGTTTACCTCGCGCGCCGAGTATCGTCTGATGCTGCGCGAAGATAACGCCGATCTGCGTCTGACCGAAACCGGCCGCGAGCTGGGCCTGGTGGACGACGCTCGCTGGGCGCGCTTCAACCAGAAACTCGAGGCGATTGAGCAGGAGCGTCAGCGCCTGCGCGATCTCTGGGTGCATCCGAAGTCGGAGAACGTCGCGGAAGTGAATACGCTGCTCAACAGCGCGCTCACCAAAGAGGCGAGCGGCGAAGATCTGCTGCGCCGTCCGGAGCTGACCTACGCTCAGCTTACCTCGTTGCCGAGCTTCGGCCCGTCGCTCTCTGATGCGCAGGCGGCCGAGCAGGTTGAGATTCAGGTGAAGTACGAAGGCTACATCGCGCGCCAGCAGGAAGAGATCGATCGTCAACTGCGCAATGAAAATACGCTGCTGCCGGCCGAGCTGGATTATCGCCAGGTCAGCGGCCTGTCGCATGAGGTGATCGCCAAGCTCAACGATCATAAACCTTCCTCGATCGGCCAGGCGTCGCGCATCTCCGGCATCACGCCGGCGGCGATTTCGATTTTGTTGATTTACCTGAAAAAACAAGGGCTGCTGCGCAAAAGCGCCTGACCTGAAACGGGGCGAGTCCTCTCGCCCCCGCTGACTGGATTTATGCTGTGATCACAAAACTCACTTCGCTGCTTAAGGCAGCCGGTATTTCCCTCTCCGATCAACAAAAAGAGCAGCTGGTCGCCTATGTCGGCCTGCTGGACAAGTGGAACAAAGCCTACAATCTGACCTCGGTGCGCGATCCGCAGCAGATGCTGGTGCGCCATATTCTCGACAGCATCGTGGTGGCGCCTCATCTTAAAGGCGAACGCTTTATTGACGTCGGCACCGGACCGGGCCTGCCGGGCATCCCGCTCGCTATCGTGCTGCCGCAGGCGCACTTTACGCTGCTCGACAGCCTGGGCAAGCGCGTGCGTTTTCTGCGTCAGGTCCAGCACGAGCTGGGCTTAAGCAACATTACGCCGGTGCAGAGCAGGGTAGAGGTGTTTCCGTCCGAGCCGCCGTTCGACGGCGTTATCAGCCGTGCGTTCGCCTCGCTGCAGGATATGGTGAACTGGTGTCATCATCTGCCTTCTGCGCAGGGGCAATTTTATGCGCTGAAAGGCGTGCGTCCCGACGATGAGATCGCCAGCCTGCCTGCCGGTTTTCGTCTGGTTGCTGTGGAAGCGTTAAAGGTGCCGGAGCTGGATGGTGAACGTCACCTGGTGGTTATCGGACGCCAATAGCCCTTACAAGCGCAGGGATTAAGGCGTTCCTGCGCGTTTGGCTTATCAAAATCGCTGTGCAAAAATTCGGCAGTTGATGTCGCCGGGCAACGCAATTTTTATCCTGAAGGCCGGGAAATAACGTTAACAGGCCTGGCGGAAATTATCCGAAAAGCTCTGTTACATTTAACGAATAATTCACATTTATTTATCAGGTAGATCACTTCTACCGCTTCAGTCAGGCGGCCAGATAATCACGCGGGAAAATATATCAGGGTAATAACTCCGCGTGCGTAATATCAATTTAACGTTCTTGCGACACTCTGAGATGTCAATCAGCTGTTTTTATCGAAAATAAGGGCAGCCTGACGAGGGTAAAATATTATCCTGCTGTTTTTTAAGGCTTTAACGGCGGCATAATAGACACTGTTGTTGCTCGTCGCCAAATTTAGATGGCGCAGCGCTGTTTAGAATGTGATCTAAAGCACGCTTTAAACGCAAGGCGGAAGCCAGATAAGTGCGGCGCAGGTCCATAATTTCGCCTGGCAATCTTTGGAAAAATAGCCGTTCGGAAAGAAATTTAAATAATTGTTCACCTTTTGGCTACTTACGGATTGAAATCGCAGGTGCGGCCCGTATAATTTGCACGGCTTTTGCTGCTTGACTCGAGTGAGTAAAGGCAGTCTTATACGACACGCGACATACCCCTTATGGGGCAGGGGAGTAACAGCGCCATGTCAGTGTCTCTTTACAGTGTAAAATTCGCCCGAACCGTGCTGGGTATCCAGCTGGTGACTGTTGTCATCATCGGCGCTCTCTTTGCCCTGAAAGATGTCACCTGGGGCGTCTCTGCGCTGGCTGGCGGAGCGGCAGCCTGGCTGCCGAACGTGTTGTTCATGTTTTTAGCCTGGCGCCTGCAAGGGCAATCCCCGGCTTCCGGACGGGTTGCGTGGAGTTTCGCTCTCGGCGAAATCGGCAAAGTCATCGCAACCATCGTGTTGCTCATTGTGGCGTTGGGTGTTTTCAGGGTGGTTTTCTGGCCGCTCGGGATAACCTGGTTATCGGTGCTGGTGGTTCAGATGTTGGCACCGGCGGTAATTAACAACAAAGGGTAAAAGGCATCATGGCTGCAGGAGAAACTCAAACTCCTCAAGAGTACATCGGTCACCATCTGACGCATCTTCAGTTGGACCTGCGTACCTTCGAGTTAGTGAATGCTCACGACGCTCCCGCGACGTTTTGGGTATTAAATATCGATTCTATGTTTTTCTCTCTGGTGCTGGGATTCATCTTCCTGGTGTTGTTCCGCAAAGTGGCGAAGAGCGCTACCAGCGGCGTGCCAGGGAAAATGCAGGCTGCTATCGAACTGGTTGTCGGCTTCGTTGACAGCAACGTGCGCGACATGTACCACGGTAAAAGCAAACTTATCGCCCCGCTGGCTCTGACGATTTTCGTCTGGGTCTTTCTGATGAACTTCATGGATCTGCTGCCTATCGATCTGCTGCCGTATATCGGCGAGCACTGGCTGGGCCTGCCGTCGCTTCGCGTCGTGCCGTCCGCAGACGTGAACATCACGCTGTCTATGGCGTTGGGCGTATTTATTTTGATTCTGTTCTACAGCATCAAAATGAAAGGTGTAGGCGGCTTCGCGAAAGAGCTGACGCTGCAGCCTTTTAATCACCCGATCTTCATCCCCATCAACCTGATTCTTGAAGGTGTTAGCCTGCTGTCCAAACCGGTTTCACTCGGTCTGCGACTGTTCGGCAACATGTATGCGGGTGAGCTGATCTTTATCCTTATTGCCGGTCTGTTGCCGTGGTGGTCGCAGTGGGTGCTGAATGTGCCGTGGGCCATTTTCCACATCCTGATCATCTCGTTGCAGGCTTTCATTTTCATGGTCCTCACGATTGTCTATCTGTCGATGGCATCTGAAGAACATTGATTTTTTTCTCAACACTAAGCGTTTAACTGAAACAAACTGGAGACTGTCATGGAAAACCTGAATATGGATCTGCTGTACATGGCTGCCGCTGTGATGATGGGCCTGGCGGCAATCGGTGCTGCGATCGGTATCGGCATCCTCGGAGGTAAATTCCTGGAAGGCGCCGCGCGCCAGCCGGATCTGATCCCTCTGCTGCGTACGCAGTTCTTTGTTGTAATGGGTCTGGTGGATGCAATCCCGATGATCGCTGTTGGTCTGGGTCTCTATGTGATGTTTGCTGTCGCCTAAAGCCTGTCGCTCCTGGTTCATCATGGCACCGGGTGCGATGATGAACGGTTCTGCCGCTTATCGTTCAGATATCGGCAGAAAAGTTAACTACTTAATTAGAGGCATTGTGCTGTGAACATTAACGCAACAATCCTCGGCCAGGCCATCGCGTTTATCCTGTTCGTCGCGTTCTGCATGAAGTACGTATGGCCGCCGATTATGGCTGCCATCGAAAAGCGCCAGAAAGAAATTGCTGAAGGCCTTGCTTCTGCTGAGCGCGCGAAGAAAGATTTGGATCTCGCGCAGGCCAATGTGACCGACCAGCTGAAGAAAGCTAAAGAAGAAGCTCAGGTCATTATCGAGCAGGCGAACAAACGCCGTACTCAGATTCTGGACGAAGCGAAAACTGAAGCCGAGAACGAACGTAACCGCATCGTGGCGCAGGCGCAGGCTGAAATCGACGCCGAGCGTAAACGTGCCCGCGAAGAGCTGCGTAAGCAAGTCGCGTTGCTGGCAATGGCTGGCGCCGAGAAGATCATCGAACGTTCCGTGGATGAAGCTGCTAACAGCGACATCGTTGATAAACTGGTCGCTGAACTGTAAGGAGGGAGGGGCTGATGTCTGAACTGATTACTGTAGCTCGCCCCTACGCCAAAGCAGCTTTTGACTTTGCTGTTGAGCATCAAAGCATCGAGCGCTGGCAAAACATGCTGGCGTTTGCCGCGACCGTAGCACGCAATGAGCAAATGGCCGATCTTCTCTCTGGCGCGCTGGCGCCGGAAGCGTTATCGGCTTCTTTCATTGCCGTCTGCGGCGATCAATTAGATGAACACGGTCAGAACCTGATTAAGGTTATGGCTGAGAACGGACGTTTGACAGCGCTTCCAGCTGTACTCGAGCAGTTCATTCACCTGCGCGACGCCTATGAGGCGACTGCGGAGGTGGACGTGATTTCTGCCGGTACGCTGAGTGACAGCCAGCTGACTAAAATCAGCGCCGCGATGGAAAAACGTCTGTCACGCAAAGTTAAGCTGAATTGCAAAATTGATAAGTCTGTCATGGCAGGCGTGATCATCCGTGCGGGTGATCTGGTGATTGATGGCAGCGTGCGCGGCCGTCTCGAGCGTCTGGCAGACGCCTTGCAGTCTTAAGGGGACTGGAGCATATGCAACTGAATTCCACCGAAATCAGCGAACTGATCAAGCAGCGCATTGCTCAGTTCAATGTCGTGAGCGAAGCTCACAACGAAGGTACAATTGTTTCTGTAAGCGACGGTATCATCCGCGTACACGGCCTGGCCGATGTGATGCAGGGTGAGATGATCGCCCTGCCGGGCAACCGTTACGCTATCGCCCTGAACCTCGAGCGCGACTCTGTCGGTGCTGTGGTTATGGGCCCGTACGCTGACCTCGCCGAAGGCATGAAGGTTAAGTGTACCGGTCGTATTCTGGAAGTGCCGGTCGGTCGTGGCCTGCTGGGCCGCGTGGTGAACACTCTGGGTGCACCAATCGACGGCAAAGGCGCGATCGAAAACGACGGCTTCTCGCCGGTTGAAGTGATCGCACCGGGCGTTATCGACCGTCAGTCAGTCGACGAGCCGGTTCAGACCGGTTACAAATCTGTCGATGCGATGATTCCAATCGGTCGTGGCCAGCGTGAGCTGATCATCGGCGACCGTCAGACCGGTAAAACCGCGCTGGCGATCGACGCGATCATCAACCAGCGCGATTCTGGCATTAAGTGCGTGTACGTCGCGATTGGCCAGAAAGCCTCTACCATCGCTAACGTGGTGCGTAAGCTGGAAGAGCACGGTGCGCTGTCTAACACCATCGTGGTTGTTGCGTCCGCATCTGAATCTGCTGCACTGCAGTACCTGGCGCCCTACTCCGGCTGCGCCATGGGCGAATACTTCCGCGACCGCGGCGAAGATGCGCTGATCGTATACGATGACCTCTCTAAGCAGGCTGTCGCTTACCGTCAGATTTCTCTGCTGCTGCGCCGTCCGCCGGGCCGTGAAGCATTCCCGGGCGACGTGTTCTATCTCCACTCTCGTCTGCTGGAGCGTGCGTCACGCGTAAGCGCTGACTACGTTGAGCGTTTCACCAACGGCGAAGTTAAAGGTAAAACCGGTTCACTGACCGCGCTGCCGATCATCGAAACCCAGGCGGGCGACGTTTCCGCGTTCGTTCCGACCAACGTAATCTCTATTACCGATGGTCAGATCTTCCTGGAATCGAACCTGTTCAACTCCGGTATTCGTCCGGCGGTTAACCCAGGTATCTCCGTATCGCGTGTTGGTGGTGCTGCTCAGACCAAGATCATCAAGAAACTGTCCGGTGGTATCCGTACCGCGCTGGCACAGTATCGTGAACTGGCTGCGTTCTCGCAGTTTGCTTCCGATCTGGATGACGCCACCCGCAAACAGCTGAGCCACGGTCAGAAAGTGACCGAGCTGCTGAAACAGAAACAGTATGCGCCGATGTCCGTCGCGCAACAGGGTCTGGTGCTGTTTGCTGCCGAGCGCGGCTACCTGAACGACGTAGAACTGGCGAAAATCCTTAGCTTCGAAGCTGCACTGCTGGCGTTCGCGGACCGCGATCACGCTGACCTGATGCAGGAAATCAACCAAACTGGTAACTACAACAACGATATCGAAGCGAAGCTGAAAGGCCTGCTCGACACGTTTAAAGCAACCCAGTCCTGGTAATGTCTGGCGGCCTGTCTGAAAAGGCAGGCCGCAAGGCTTTGAGGAGAAGCTAATGGCCGGCGCAAAAGAGATACGTAACAAGATTGGAAGCGTGAAAAACACGCAGAAAATCACCAAAGCGATGGAAATGGTCGCCGCCTCCAAAATGCGTAAAACGCAGGAACGCATGGCGGCCAGCCGTCCGTATGCAGACACCATGCGCAAAGTGATTGGTCACCTTGCGTTAGGGAATCTGGAATACAAGCACCCTTACCTGGAAGAGCGCGACGTTAAGCGCGTCGGCTACCTGGTCGTTTCGACTGACCGCGGGCTTTGTGGTGGTTTGAACATTAACCTGTTCAAAAAGTTGCTGGCAGATATGAAAGCCTGGTCCGATAAAGGCGTGCAGAGCGATCTGTCGATTATCGGTTCTAAAGGTCTGGCGTTCTTCAGCTCCGTAGGTGGCAACATCGTGGCGCAGGTCACCGGCATGGGAGATAAACCTTCCCTGTCCGATCTGATCGGCCCGGTAAAAGTGATGCTGCAGGCTTACGACGAAGGTCGCATCGACAAGCTGTATGTCGTTAGCAACAAGTTTAATAACACCATGTCTCAGACTCCGACCATTACCCAACTGCTGCCGTTACCGCCAGCGGAAGGTGAAGAAGAGATGAAGGCGAAGACCTGGGATTACCTGTACGAACCCGATCCGAAAGCGCTGCTGGATACCCTGCTGCGTCGTTATGTCGAATCGCAGGTTTATCAGGGTGTGGTGGAAAACCTGGCCAGCGAACAGGCCGCGCGTATGGTGGCGATGAAAGCCGCAACCGATAACGGCGGAAATCTGATCAAAGAGCTGCAGTTGGTTTACAACAAAGCTCGTCAGGCCAGCATCACCCAGGAACTCACCGAGATCGTCTCGGGAGCCTCCGCGGTTTAACCAGGTAAGAATTAGGTAGAGGATTCAAGATGGCAGCTGGAAAGATTGTCCAGATTATCGGCGCCGTAGTTGACGTCGAATTCCCTCAGGACGCGGTACCGCAAGTGTACAACGCCCTTGAGGTTCAGAATGGTGATGCTCGTCTGGTGCTGGAAGTTCAGCAGCAGCTGGGTGGCGGCGTGGTTCGTACCATCGCCATGGGTTCTTCTGACGGCCTGAAGCGCGGTCTGGAAGTTGCTGACCTGAAAAAACCGATCCAGGTTCCGGTGGGCAAAGCGACCCTCGGCCGTATCATGAACGTGCTGGGCGAGCCGATCGACATGAAAGGCGAGCTGAAAGAAGAAGACGGCAGTGCAGTAGAGATCTCCTCTATTCACCGCGCAGCGCCTTCTTATGAAGACCAGTCCAACTCGCAGGAACTGCTGGAAACCGGCATCAAAGTTATCGACCTGATGTGTCCGTTCGCCAAGGGCGGTAAAGTCGGCCTGTTCGGCGGCGCGGGCGTAGGTAAAACCGTAAACATGATGGAGCTGATCCGTAACATCGCGGCTGAGCACTCAGGTTACTCGGTATTTGCCGGCGTGGGCGAGCGTACTCGTGAGGGTAACGACTTCTACCACGAAATGACCGACTCTAACGTTATCGACAAAGTTGCGCTGGTGTATGGCCAGATGAACGAGCCGCCGGGTAACCGTCTGCGCGTTGCACTGACCGGTCTGACCATGGCGGAAAAATTCCGTGACGAAGGCCGCGATGTTCTGCTGTTCATCGACAACATCTATCGTTACACCCTGGCCGGTACGGAAGTATCTGCACTGCTGGGTCGTATGCCGTCAGCGGTAGGCTATCAGCCGACGCTGGCCGAAGAGATGGGCGTGCTGCAGGAGCGTATTACCTCCACCAAGACCGGTTCAATCACCTCCGTACAGGCCGTTTACGTCCCTGCGGATGACTTGACTGACCCGTCTCCGGCGACCACCTTCGCCCACCTGGACTCAACTGTTACCCTGAGCCGTCAGATCGCGTCTCTGGGTATCTACCCGGCCGTTGACCCGCTGGATTCCACCAGCCGTCAGCTGGATCCGCTGGTCGTGGGTCAGGAGCACTACGACGTTGCTCGTGGCGTGCAGTCTCTGCTGCAGCGTTACCAGGAACTGAAAGACATCATCGCCATCCTCGGTATGGACGAGCTGTCTGAAGACGACAAACTGCTGGTGGCACGCGCGCGTAAGATTCAGCGCTTCCTGTCTCAGCCGTTCTTCGTTGCTGAAGTCTTCACCGGTGCGCCAGGTAAATACGTTACGCTGAAAGACACTATCCGTGGCTTTAAAGGCATTATGGACGGCGAGTTCGACCATCTGCCGGAGCAGGCTTTCTACATGGTCGGCGCTATCGA
Source organism: Pantoea sp. ACRSC (assembly GCF_022346785.1). Taxonomy (NCBI): domain Bacteria; kingdom Pseudomonadati; phylum Pseudomonadota; class Gammaproteobacteria; order Enterobacterales; family Erwiniaceae; genus Pantoea; species Pantoea sp. ACRSC. The sequence goes on along the minus strand of NZ_JAKRNN010000014.1, from coordinate 99,166 downwards.
AGAAGCCGTGGAAAAAGCGAAGAAACTGTAATAACGGTTTCCCGGGAGGACAGATATGGCTATGACTTATCACCTGGACGTCGTCAGCGCAGAGAAACAGCTGTTCTCTGGCCTGGTGCAGAAAATTCAGGTGTCAGGTAGCGAAGGTGAGCTGGGTATTTTCCCTGGCCACGCCCCGCTGCTGACTGCCATCAAGCCTGGAATGATCCGTATCGTGAAACAGCACGGCGAAGAGGAGTTTATCTACCTCTCTGGCGGCGTGCTGGAAGTGCAGCCGGGCAGCACCACCGTTCTGGCCGATACCGCTATCCGCGGTACCGACCTGGACGAAGCGCGTGCGCTGGAAGCGAAACGCAAAGCAGAAGAGCATATGAACAGCAGCCACGGCGACGTGGACTACGCTCAGGCCTCTGCGGAGCTGGCGAAAGCCATTGCTAAACTGCGCGTGATCGAGCTGACCAAAAAAGCGATGTAATCAGGCTTTATGCGTCACGAAATGCCAGCCCCTCGGGCTGGCATTTTTTTTGCCCGCGCTTCAGGCTGCGCGCGCCTAATTTCGACCTGAGAAAAATGTAGTAATCTCAGAGGTAAACCGTTTAACTTTCGCATGTCAAAAACTCTGTCAGGATGGTTATGTCTAACAGCGCAATGAGCGTGGTGATCCTTGCTGCCGGCAAGGGTACCCGTATGTATTCCGATCTGCCCAAAGTTCTGCATACTCTTGCAGGAAAACCCATGGTTCAGCACGTGATCGACGCCGCAACCGGCCTCGGCGCGCGGCATATTCACCTGGTCTACGGCCACGGCGGCGACCGCCTGAAGGCGACGCTGACCGAGCCGTCGCTTAACTGGGTGCTGCAGGCGGAGCAGCTCGGCACCGGCCACGCAATGCAGCAGGCCGCCCCCGCGTTCGCTGACGACGAAGATATTCTGATGCTGTACGGCGACGTCCCGCTGATCTCTCAGGAGACGCTGCAGCGTCTGCGCGACGCCAGACCCGCTGGCGGCATCGGCCTGCTGACGGTGGTGCTGGATAATCCCAGCGGCTACGGACGCATCGTGCGTGAAAATAGCGCCATCGTCGGGATTGTGGAGCAGAAAGATGCTTCGCCCGAGCAGCTGAAAATCACGGAAATCAATACCGGCATCCTGATTGCCAACGGCGGCGATCTGAAGCGCTGGCTGGCGCAGCTCACCAATAACAACGCGCAGGGTGAATACTACATCACCGATATTATTGCGCTGGCCCATCAGGAAGGGCGTCAGATCAACGCGGTGCATCCGGCGCGCGTCAGCGAAACCGACGGGGTGAACAACCGTCTGCAGCTGGCGACGCTGGAGCGGGTTTATCAGAGCGAGCAGGCAGAAAAGCTGCTGCTGGCGGGCGTTATGCTGCGCGATCCGGCGCGCTTTGATCTGCGCGGTACGCTGCATCACGGCCGTGACGTCGAGATTGATACCAACGTTATTATCGAGGGCGACGTCACGCTGGGCGACCGGGTGAAAATCGGCGCGGGCTGCATCATCAGGAACAGCGTTATCGGCGACGACTGCGAAATCAGCCCCTATTCGGTGATCGAGGAGGCGAACCTCGCCGCCGACTGCACCGTCGGGCCTTTTGCCCGTCTGCGTCCCGGCAGCGAGCTGGCGCAGGCCGCTCACGTCGGCAACTTCGTCGAAATGAAGAAGGCGACGCTGGGTAAAGGTTCGAAGGCGGGGCATCTGAGCTATCTCGGCGACGCGGAGATCGGCGCCAACGTCAATATCGGCGCAGGCACCATCACCTGTAACTACGACGGCGCGAACAAGTCCAGAACCGTTATCGGCGACAACGTTTTTGTTGGATCTGATACCCAGCTGGTGGCCCCGGTCAGCGTGGCGGCGGGCGCGACTATCGCGGCGGGCACCACGGTGATGAAAGATGTCACCGAGGCGTCGCTGGTTTATAACCGCAAAGAGCAGAACAGCAAAACGAGCTGGCAGCGTCCGGCGAAGAAAAAATAATTTTTAGCGGCCAGCCGCGTGCTGGCCGCAGCAGTAACACAATAATAATCCCCACTCTCTACAAGGCTCGGGGAGCCCGGCAAAGCCGGTTATCAGGTCGTATGACAACGAAAGATGGCCGAAAGCCATCAGGTCAGGAATAACATTTATGTGTGGAATTGTAGGTGCAGTAGCGCAGCGCGATATCGCAGAGATTCTGCTGGAAGGGCTGCGTCGCCTGGAGTATCGCGGGTATGATTCGGCCGGTCTGGCCGTGGTTGATCGTCAGGGCCACGTGACGCGCCTGCGTCGCGTCGGCAAAGTACAGATGCTGGCAGAGGCCGCTGAGCAGCATCCGCTGATCGGCGGTACCGGCATCGCCCATACGCGCTGGGCAACGCACGGCGAGCCGTCGGAGGCCAACGCGCATCCGCACGTCTCAGAGCAGATCATCGTGGTGCATAACGGCATCATTGAAAACCATGAGCCGCTGCGTGAAGCGCTGATTGAACGCGGCTACCGTTTCACCTCAGAAACCGACACCGAAGTGGTGGCGCATCTGGTCCACTGGGAGCAGAAACAGGGTGGCTCGCTGCGTGAAGTGGTGCTGCGCGTTATCCCGCAGCTGCGCGGCGCCTATGGCATGGTGATCATGGACAGCCGCGATCCGTCGCTGCTGGTGGCCGCACGCTCCGGCAGCCCGCTGGTGATTGGCCGCGGCGTTGGCGAGAACTTTATCGCCTCTGACCAGCTGGCGCTGCTGCCGGTGACGCGCCGCTTTATCTATCTGGAAGAGGGCGATATTGCCGAGATCAGCCGTCGCGACGTCACTATCGTCGATCGCGCAGGCAACGCGGTGCAGCGCGCCGAGATTGAATCGAACGTGCAGTATGACGCGGGCGATAAAGGCATCTATCGCCACTATATGCAAAAAGAGATTTACGAGCAGCCGATGGCGATCAAAAACACCTTAACCGGTCGTTTTAGCCACGGCGAAGTGGATCTCAGCGAGCTGGGACCCAATGCAGAAACCCTGCTGAGCCAGGTTGAGCATATTCAGATCATCGCCTGCGGCACCTCCTACAACTCCGGTATGGTGGCGCGCTACTGGTTCGAATCGCTGGCGAATATCCCCTGCGACGTCGAGATCGCCTCTGAATTCCGCTATCGCAAATCTGCGGTGCGTAAAAACAGCCTGCTGATCACCCTGTCGCAGTCTGGCGAAACGGCCGATACGCTGGCGGCGCTGCGTCTTTCCAAAGAGCTGGGCTACCTCGGCTCGCTGGCAATCTGTAACGTGGCTGGCTCTTCGCTGGTGCGCGAATCCGATCTGGCGCTGATGACCAAAGCGGGCACCGAAATCGGCGTCGCCTCAACCAAGGCGTTCACCACGCAGCTCACCGTGCTGCTGATGCTGGTGGCGAAACTGGGCCGCCTGCGCGGTATGTCGGCCGAGCTTGAGCACGATATCGTGCATGGCCTGCAGGCGCTGCCAAGCCGCATCGAGCAGATGCTGGCGCAGGACAAACGCATTGAGCTGCTGGCGGAAGATTTCTCCGACAAGCATCACGCGCTGTTCCTTGGCCGCGGCGATCAATATCCGATCGCCATGGAAGGGGCGCTGAAGCTGAAAGAGATCTCCTATATCCATGCGGAAGCCTACGCCGCTGGCGAGCTGAAGCACGGCCCGCTGGCGCTGATTGACGCTGATATGCCAGTTATCGTGGTGGCGCCAAACAACGAGCTGCTGGAGAAGCTGAAGTCCAATATTGAAGAGGTGCGCGCGCGCGGCGGCTTGCTGTACGTGTTTGCCGATCAGGACGCCGGCTTCAGCGACAGCGACGGCATGAAGATTATCTCCCTGCCGCACGTAGAAGAGGTGATCGCGCCAATCTTCTATACCGTGCCGCTGCAGCTGCTCTCCTATCACGTCGCGCTGATTAAAGGCACCGACGTGGATCAGCCGCGTAACCTGGCGAAGTCAGTGACGGTCGAGTAACCGCTAACGAGCCGCTCTCTTGCTGGAGCGGCTCTTCTTTATCAGTGGACTTTGCGATTAAGGTCGTCAACCGTGCGCTGCAGTTCGCTTATTTGCCGATCCTTATCTTCAAGCTGCTTTGTCAGGCTCTGCTGCTCTCTTTTCAGCGCTTCAACATCTTTTAGTCTTTTCCTTCGGTAGATTTCAGCTTCGCTGTATGTGTCATAAATCTGTCATATTTCCTACATTTCACTGTCATCAAACTGTCCTATTTTCCCTCCTGCAGCAATCACTGACTCCAACTACAACGGCTCCGAGCCTGAGATTAACTCCCCTGGAGGGAACATGACACTGATGCGTAGCACCGTAGCCCGAATCCTTACCGCCACTCTTGCCGTAAGCGCGGTTTCTGCCTTTGCAGCCACCGATCTGACGGGCGCGGGCGGGACTTTCCCGGCACCGGTTTATGCCAAGTGGGCAGCAGAATATCAGCAAGCCACCGGTAGCAAAATCAACTACCAGGGCATCGGTTCATCCGGCGGCGTTAAGCAGATCATCGCGAAAACCGTGGATTTTGGCGCGTCAGATGCGCCGATGAAAGATGAAGACCTGCAGAAAAACGGCCTGTTTCAGTTCCCGACCGTTATCGGCGGCGTGGTGCTGGCCGTCAACATCCCGGGCGTGAAATCAGGCGAACTGACGCTTGACGGCAAAACCGTCGGCGATATCTACCTGGGCAAAATCAAGAAGTGGAACGACGCGGCAATCACTAAGCTGAACCCCGGCGTGAAACTGCCAGATACCAACATCAACGTGGTGCGCCGCGCGGATGGTTCCGGCACCTCATTCGTCTTCACCAGCTACCTGGCGAAGGTTAACGAAGAGTGGAACAGCAAAATCGGCAAAGGCAACACCGTTAACTGGCCGGCCGGTCTGGGCGGCAAAGGCAACGACGGCGTCGCGGCGTTTGTACAGCGTCTGCCGGGCTCCATCGGCTATGTGGAGTACGCCTACGCCAAACAGAACAACCTGACCTACACCAAACTGGTGGACGCAGACGGCAAGCCGGTCGCTCCGAGCGAAACCAGCTTCTCTAATGCGGCGAAAGGCGCAGACTGGAGCAAATCCTTTGCGCAGGATCTGACCTTCCAGAAAGGCAATGATGCGTGGCCGATCACCTCTACCACCTTCATTCTGGTCTACAAAGATCAGGCTAACGCCGAGAAGGGCAGCGAAGTGCTGAAATTCTTCGACTGGGCATACAAAAACGGCGACAAAACCGCGAACAGCCTGGATTACGCCACCCTGCCGGATAGCGTAACTCAGCAGATCCGCGACGCCTGGAAAGCCAACATCAAAGACAGTTCAGGCAAAGCGCTCTACCAGTAAGTGAACAACTCCGGCCGGGCGCGCGTCCGGCCAGATCGAGAAGGGCGGCCTCGCGTCGCCCTGATAACCTCTGAAGAATGAGACTTCTATGGCTGCAACGAAGCCGGCATTCAAAGCCCCCGGTAAGCAAGGTGACATGATTTTCGGCGCGCTGGTCAAGCTGGCGGCGCTGATTGTCCTGTTGCTGATGGGCGGCATTATCGTCTCCCTGATTTTCTCCTCCTGGCCCAGCATCCAGAAATTTGGCTTTTCCTTTCTGTGGAACAAAACCTGGGATGCGCCGAACGAAGAATTTGGCGCGCTGGTGCCGATCTACGGCACCCTCGTGACCTCGCTGATTGCGCTGATTATCGCCGTGCCGGTGAGCTTCGGCATCGCGCTGTTTCTGACGGAGCTGTCGCCAGGCTGGCTGCGTCGTCCGCTCGGCACCGCCATTGAGCTGCTGGCGGCGATCCCCAGCATCGTGTACGGCATGTGGGGCCTGTTTATCTTCGCACCGCTGTTTGCCGAATACTTCCAGACGCCGGTAGGCGAGGTGATGTCGAGCATCCCCTTTGTCGGCGCGCTCTTTTCCGGTCCGGCCTTCGGCATCGGCATTCTGGCGGCGGGCGTTATTCTGGCGATCATGATCATCCCTTATATCGCCTCGGTGATGCGCGACGTGTTCGAGCAGACGCCGGTAATGATGAAAGAGTCCGCCTACGGTATCGGCTGCACCACCTGGGAAGTGATCTGGCGCATCGTGCTGCCGTTCACCAAAAATGGCGTGATTGGCGGCGTGATGCTCGGTCTGGGACGCGCCCTGGGCGAAACCATGGCGGTCACCTTTATTATCGGCAACACCTACCAGCTCGACAGCCCTTCGCTGTTTATGCCGGGCAACAGCATCACCTCCGCGCTGGCGAATGAGTTCGCCGAAGCCGAGTCGGGCGTACACGTCGCCGCGCTGATGGAGCTGGGGCTGATCCTGTTCGTTATCACCTTTATCGTGCTGGCCATTTCTAAACTAATGATCCTGCGCCTCGCGAAAAGTGAAGGAGCGCGCTCATGACGACGATTGAACTGCAGGCTCGTGCCGAACTGGACGCGTCACGCCGCAAAATGCAGGCCTGGCGCAGCACCAAAAATAAGATCGCGCTGGCGCTGTCGCTGCTGACCATGGCCTTTGGCCTGTTCTGGCTGGTGTGGATCCTGTTCACTACCGTAACGCGCGGCGTGGACGGGCTGAGCTGGTCATTGTTTACCGAATCGACGCCGCCGCCCAATACCGCCGGCGGCGGTCTGGCCAACGCCCTGGCGGGCAGTGGCCTGCTGATTTTGTGGTCGACGGTGATCGGCACGCCGCTGGGTATCCTGGCGGGCGTCTATCTGGCGGAATATGGCCGTAAGTCGGCGCTGGCGGAGGTGATCCGCTTTATCAACGATATTCTGCTTTCGGCGCCGTCGATCGTGGTGGGGCTGTTCGTTTACACCATCGTGGTGGCGCAGATGCAGCACTTCTCCGGCTGGGCGGGCGTGATCGCCCTGGCGCTGCTGCAGATCCCTATCGTTATCCGCACCACCGAGAATATGCTGCGGCTGGTGCCGGACAGCATGCGCGAGGCGGCTTACGCGCTCGGTACGCCAAAATGGAAGATGATCTCCGCGATTACGCTGAAGGCATCGGTATCGGGCATCCTCACCGGCGTGCTGCTGGCGATCGCTCGTATCGCGGGCGAAACCGCGCCGCTGCTGTTTACCGCTCTGTCGAACCAGTTCTGGTCCACCGACATGATGCAGCCGCTGGCGAACCTTCCGGTCACCATCTTTAAGTTCGCGATGAGCCCCTTTGCCGAGTGGCAGAGTCTGGCCTGGGCGGGCGTGCTGATTATCACGCTCTGCGTGCTGCTGCTGAATATCCTGGCGCGCGTGGTCTTCACCAAGAGCAAACACGGTTAACCTTCGGCGCTGCCCGGTGCGGCGCCGTTTAAGAGAGACGAGCAATGAGTATCGCGACTTCCAACAGCGGTAAGATCCAGGTGCGTAACCTGAACTTCTATTACGGCAAATTTCACGCGCTGAAAAACATCAACCTGGATATCGCGAAGAACCAGGTCACCGCTTTTATCGGCCCGTCAGGCTGCGGCAAATCCACCCTGCTGCGCACCTTTAACAAGATGTACTCGCTCTATCCCGATCAGCGCGCCGAAGGCGACATTTTGCTGGATGGCGACAACATTCTGGCCTCCAGTCAGGATATCGCCCTGCTGCGCGCGCGCGTCGGCATGGTGTTCCAGAAACCGACCCCTTTCCCGATGTCGATCTACGACAATATCGCCTTTGGCGTGCGTCTGTTTGAAAAGCTGTCGCGCGCCGATATGGATGAGCGCGTGCAGTGGGCGCTGAGCAAGGCGGCGCTGTGGAATGAAACCAAAGACAAGCTGCATCAGAGCGGATACAGTCTCTCTGGCGGCCAGCAACAGCGCCTGTGCATCGCGCGCGGCATTGCGATTCGCCCCGAAGTGCTGCTGCTGGATGAGCCCTGCTCGGCGCTCGATCCCATCTCGACCGGCCGTATCGAAGAGCTGATCACCGAGCTGAAGCAGGACTACACCGTGGTCATCGTGACGCATAATATGCAGCAGGCGGCGCGCTGCTCCGACCATACCGCATTTATGTATCTGGGCGAGTTAATTGAGTTCAGCGATACCGACAGGCTGTTCACTAAACCGGCGCAGAAACAGACTGAAGATTACATTACCGGCCGCTACGGCTGATCGCAGGAGATAAACATGGATAACCTTAATCTGAACAAGCATATCTCCGGTCAGTTCAATGCGGAGCTGGAACACATTCGCACCCAGGTGATGATTATGGGCGGCATGGTGGAGCAGCAGCTTACCGACGCCATCACCGCGATGCACAATCTTGATGGCGAACTGGCGCAGCGGGTGATCGACGGCGACCAGAAGGTCAATATGATGGAAGTGGAGATTGATGAGGCCTGCGTGCGCATCATCGCCAAACGTCAGCCCACCGCCAGCGACCTGCGCCTGGTGATGGCGATCATCAAAACCATCTCCGAGCTGGAGCGCATCGGCGACGTGGCGGAAAAAATCAGCCGCACCGCGCTGGAAAAATTTGGCCAGCAGCATATGCCGCTGCTGGTGAGCCTTGAGTCGCTGGGGCGTCACACCGTCGAGATGCTGCACGACGTGCTGGATGCTTTCGCGCGCATGGATCTGACCGAAGCGATCCAGATCTACCGCGAAGACAAAAAGGTCGACAAAGAGTATGAAGGCATCGTGCGTCAGCTGATGACCTATATGATGGAAGATCCGCGCACCATTCCGAGCGTGCTGACCGCGCTGTTCTGCGCCCGCGCCATCGAGCGTATCGGCGACCGCTGCCAGAACATCTGCGAAATTATCTTCTACTTCGTTAAGGGTCAGGATTTCCGCCACGTTGGCGGCGATAAGCTGGACGAGCTGCTCTCCGGCGACGACGGCTCCAACAAACCCTCCTGATGCTCACCGCCGTGCGCTGCCTGGCGCACGGCCCGCCGCTTTTACTGTCCCACGCAACCGTTTCCTTTATATACTTGACGCACTTTTTCTCGATTAAGGTGCTGATTCATGTCTCTTTCCCGCAGTAAGCAGAGCGTGACCCCTGCAAAGGCGATGCTGGCCGCAGTCAGCGGTTACGCGATGGATGGATTCGATCTGCTGATCCTGGGATTTATGCTGCCGGCGATTAGCCTGTCGCTGGCGCTGGATCCGTCACAGGCGGGTTCGCTGGTCACCTGGACGCTGATTGGCGCGGTGGTGGGCGGTATTCTGTTCGGCCATCTCAGCGATCGTTTTGGCCGCATCCGTATTCTCACCGTTACTATTCTGATGTTCTCGGTTTTTACCGGGCTGTGCGCGGTGGCGCAGGGCTACTGGGATCTGCTGGCGTACCGCACGCTGGCGGGCATGGGGCTGGGCGGCGAGTTTGGTATCGGCATGGCGCTGATTGCCGAAGCCTGGCCGGCGGAAAAGCGCAATCGCGCCTCGGCGTGGGTCGGTATCGGCTGGCAGCTAGGCGTGCTGCTGGCGGCCTTTATTACGCCGCCGCTGCTGGGCGTGATCGGCTGGCGCGGGATGTTTCTGGTCGGCCTGCTGCCTGCGCTGTTCTCGTTTGTGCTGCGACGCAGCATGGGCGAGCCAGAGGCCTTTACCCGGCAGGCAAAGCTGACGCCAGCGCTGTCGTTCTCCACGCGCCTGAAAATGCTGGTGCAGGATCGCGCCACGGCGAAAGCGAGCCTCGGCATCTTTATCCTGACCTCGGTGCAGAACTTCGGCTATTACGGGCTGATGATCTGGATGCCGAGCTATCTCTCCGCTAACTTCGGCTTCAGCCTGACCAAATCGGGCTTGTGGACCGCAGTTACCGTGGTCGGCATGACCTTCGGCATCTGGCTGTTTGGCGTGCTGGCGGACCGCTTTGCGCGCTGGAAAATTTTCCTGCTCTATCAGTTCGGTGCCGTCGCGATGGTGGTGATCTACGCGCAGCTGCGCGACCCCACCGTGATGCTGTTTACCGGCGCGCTGATGGGGATGTTCGTCAACGGCATGATTGGCGGCTACGGCGCGCTGATCTCCGACACTTTCCCGCCGCAGGCGCGCGCCACGGCGCAAAACGTTCTGTTTAACCTCGGGCGCGGCGTCGGCGGTTTTGGCCCACTGGTGATCGGCCTGCTGGCGGCGAAAATCTCTTTTGTCGCGGCGATTACCCTGCTGGCGCTGATCTACCTGCTGGATATCGTTGCCACGCTCTTTTTGCTGCCGAAAAAGCAGGGCAACGACGATTCGCTGGGGGCGATTGGCTAAATGCCTGCCTGCCGCGGGCGATTACTCTGCCACCAGGTGCCAGCCGCGCGCGCGCCATAGCTCTGGCAGCGCGGCCATATCGGTAAAGCGCGTCACCAGCGGGTGGTCGATTTCTGGATTGTGCGCGTCCGCGCAGTAGTAAAATACCGGGATGCCCGCCGCGATGCCGGCGCGGGCGCCCGCTTCGGAGTCATCCACCAGAATGCAGCGATCGACAGGCACCTGCATCTGCCCGGCGGCGTAATAGATCAGCGCCGGATCGGGCTTCCAGCTTGAGATGTCGTAACCGCTGTAAAGACGGTCAGCAAACCAGGGCAGCATCGCGGTCAGCCCCAGCGAATGCTGCATCTTCTTTACCGTGCCGTTGGAGACGACGCACATCGGCACGGTTATTTTCTCCACCAGCGCTTTGGCACCCGGAATTTCCGTCAGCGACGCGTCGAACAGGCGCGCCACCTCGGCGCGGTAGTCGGTTTCAAAGGCCGCCTGCGACAGCGTGGCGTGATGGGTTTCCGCTACGTCGCGAATAATGTCGTAGAGCTGAACGCCTTTATACCTTTCGAACATCTCCTGTAACGAGCAGGTAATTCCGTAGCGCGCGAAGGTGTTGACGTACGCCTGGGTGCAGAGCAATTCGCTGTCCACAAGGGTGCCGTCGCAGTCAAAAAAGACACACTCTACTGCCATCTGTCGCTATCCTTCTGTTTTCGAGAGAGCACACACTTTAACCTAATCGCCGCAGATTGCGATCCCGGAAACGGTTGCGAAAAATCATTGTATTGCCGCGGCAAAGCGGTCAGGATACGCGCCGAGTTCTTTTCATCAGGATCGTTGGCATGAGTAAACAAGGCCTTTTGCAGCGCGTTTTTAAGCTGCAGGAACATGGCACTACGGTGCGCACCGAGATTATTGCCGGTGTCACCACTTTCCTGACGATGGTCTACATCGTCTTTGTTAACCCGCAGATTCTTGGCGTGGCGGGCATGGATACCCAGGCGGTATTTGTTACGACCTGCCTTATCGCCGCGTTCGGCAGCATTCTGATGGGCCTGATCGCCAATCTGCCGGTGGCGCTGGCGCCAGCGATGGGGCTCAACGCCTTTTTCGCCTTTGTGGTGGTCGGCGCGATGGGCTATTCGTGGCAGGTAGGCATGGGCGCCATTTTCTGGGGCGCGCTGGGGCTGCTGATCCTGACGCTGCTGCGCGTGCGCTACTGGATGATCGCCAATATTCCGCTGAGCCTGCGCGTTGGCATCACCGCCGGTATCGGCCTGTTTATCGCCATGATGGGGCTGAAAAACGCCGGTATTATCGTCGCGAATCCCGATACTATCGCCGCCGTCGGCAATCTGACCGCGCACAGCGTACTGCTCGGCGCGCTCGGCTTTTTTATTATCGCTATTCTGGCGTCGCGCAATATCCATGCGGCGGTGCTGATCTCTATGGTGATCACCACGGCACTCGGCTGGGCGCTCGGCGATGTGAAATTTGTTGGCCTCTTCTCCGCGCCGCCGGCGATTACCAGCGTGGTTGGTCAGGTGGATATTAAAGGCGCGTTCAATATCGGCATGGCGGGCGTTATCTTCTCCTTTATGCTGGTTAACCTGTTCGACTCTTCCGGCACCCTGATTGGCGTAACCGATAAAGCGGGCCTGACCGATGAGCAAGGCACGTTTCCGCGTATGAAGCAGGCGCTGTTTGTGGATAGCTTTAGCTCGGTAACGGGCGCGCTGGCGGGTACTTCGTCAGTGACCGCTTACATCGAAAGTTCGTCCGGCGTAGCGATCGGCGGCCGCACCGGCCTGATGGCGGTGGTGACCGGGGTGCTTTTTCTGCTGGTGATGTTCCTGTCGCCGCTGGCGGCGATGGTGCCGGGCTATGCGGCTGCAGGCGCGCTGATCTACGTTGGCGTGCTGATGACCGCCAGCCTGTCGCGCGTGCGCTGGGACGATCTCACCGAAGCGGTGCCGGCCTTCGTAACCGCGGCGATGATGCCGTTTAGCTTCTCCATTACCGAAGGCATCGCGTTGGGCTTTATCGCCTACTGCGTGATGAAGCTGGGCACCGGCCGCTGGCGCGAGATCAGCCCCTGCGTGGTGGTTGTGGCGCTGCTGTTCGTGTTAAAAATCGCCTTTATCGACGCGCATTAACAGGAAGGCTCAGGCTCTGTCGCAAACCGCTGAGTCGTCTGCAAGCGGGTGAGATGAACCGAAGCGCAAAGTGCTGGAAAATTGCCCTGTAAAAAAAGCCGCTTAAGCGGCTTTTTTTATAGCTCTGGATGGAGGCTGCGCTCCCGCGGTGAGCTGGTCAGACGCAGCGTGCGCGGCCCGATATTGGGCTTGCTCATCTCTACGTCGCGCAGCGCATGCCACTCGCGCGAGGCATCGATTTCCCACAGGTGCAGCCGCTGGGTGGCGGCCGACAGGGCGCATGACCACACCAGCGTCGGCTCGGCGTCGCACACCGCCTGAATATCGGGATAGCTCGTCGAGCGCAGGCGTCCGGCCGCGGGCTGCAGCCGCAGCGAGGCCATATTATCGTTACCTTCGCCGGTCAGCTTAAGAATGCTCTGGCGCAGCGTCCAGATCTGCGTCACCGCTTCCATAAAATCCTGCTGCGCATTAATCCAGGCGCGCTCGCCAGACGTAAGCGACTGCATCAGCTGCTCCTGCGTCTGGCGGCTATGGGCGCGTACGATCTCCATATCCAGCCCGGCGCGTCCGCCCTCTTCGGCAAGGAGCACGCCGACCATATTGCCGGCATAGGCGATGCTGAAATCGGGCAAATCGCGATCGGCAAAGGCCGGGCGGCCATTGCTGTGGGTAACGAGAGCAGGAAGGGTGCTGATACCGTAAACGCGCAGCATCAGCTGCGCCAGCATCAGACGGGCAAGCAAAAAACGTCCACGGTGTCTGTCAGGCAGCTGTCGTGCCTGATCGAGAACATCCTGCGGCATGCGCATGGCGTCAGCGACAATGCCGCGATCGCCCATCCAACGTACAAAATGACCCGCCATCTGTCGCTCCGTGAAAATGGTCACTTAATCATCAGGGCGCATTGTAAGAATTTTCTGAGGATAATGCATCCGGCATCCAGCAGAATGGCGCAATATTCAGAATCGGCTGATAAAAAGAGGCGAAAAAAGAGAGGCCGCTACGCGCTTGCGCAGCGGCAGATTAGCGTCAGGCCAGCTTGCACGCCTGTTCAAAACCCAGACGCGGCAGGCGCGGATGCAGCTTCTCGCTATCGCCGTAGCCGAGGTTAATCAACATATTGACCTGCCAGCTGCTGTCGGCGAAGAACGCCTCGTTGATTTTCGCCGGATCGAAGCCTGACATTGGACCGGCATCCAGCCCAAGCGAGCGCGCGGCCAGGATCAGATAGCCCGCCTGCAGGCTGCTGTTGCGAAAGGCGGTCTCTTTCACCAGTTCTGGACTGCCGGTAAACCAGCTGCGCGCATCGGCGTGTGGAAACAGCTGCGGCAGCCGATCGTAAAACGCCATATCGTGAGCGACGATGACCGTTACCGGCGCGCTCATGGTCTTCTCTATATTGCCGGACGAGAGCGCCGGCTTCAGCTTCTCTTTGCCTTCCTGCGAGGTGACAAACACAAAGCGGCCTGGCGAGCAGTTGGCCGAGGTCGGGCCAAGCGCGGTCAGCGTATAGAGCTGCTCCAGAATGCCAGCTTCGAGGGGTTTGTCCTGCCAGTAGCTATGGGTGCGGGCTTCGTTAAACAGCTGGTCGAGTGCGGTGTTGTCGAGCGGTGTATGCATTCTACTCTCCTTGGGTCAGGCGGAAGCAGCCGCCTGAGAGATGCCATTGTGAAGGCGTATCCGGGAAAACCGGTGCTTACCGTTTATACCCTAACGGCGGTTCGTCGCCAAATAACAAAGGTGCAAACAGACGGGGATGGGCTGAAGAGGAGGGAGAAAGTGCACAGTTTGACGTTGGGATTAGTAGCCAGCTTCTTTCTGGTGGCGGAAGGCTAAAATATAGATACGATCTTCATGCTGTTCATAACGGTATAGCGCGACGTAGCCTGAATCGCCGAAGTCAATCAGGAGCTCTCGTAGTTGAGGTGCTTCGAAAAAAGGTCGGCCGATTTCTGGGGTTTTTTCCAGTTGTTCAAATTGCTTTTCAAGCACCTGACCCGCTTTAAGCGCCGCAAGTGGATTCTTATTCATTAAAAACTCACGGCAACGCGCCAGCCCGCTAGCGGCGCGTTGGGTAACAATTACTTGTGGCATTCAGGAATATCCGTTTCCGCCTCCGTCCCCCAGTTGCGTAACCAGCTTTTCACTTCTTCACCGGTGAGATGCAGGCCCGTTTCCTGATATTCACGCCATGAATCCAGGGCCTCTTGCTTAAAGCTTTCACGCGCCTCTTCTCGCTCGATGTACTGAGCAATAGCGGTGACCATGAGGTAGTGCGGGCTGCGGTCCCGAGAATCCGCCAGTTTTTTCACGCGCTCTTTAAGAAGGCTGTCAATCTTCAGTGTGGTGCTGGTGGTTGGCATAATGCGATCCTCGTATGACCTGTAAGGTGTTACCTTTTACTATTCTAAAAGGTAACACCTGAAGCGCAATAAATGAACAGCCCAGCGTCGGTACCGATCATTTACCAATACAGAAGCTGGAAAAAATCCGCCCCAGCAAATCATCTGAGGTGAACTCGCCGGTGATCTCACTCAACGCCTGCTGTGCCAGCCGCAGCTCTTCCGCCAGCAGTTCGCCCGCCCACGCGCCCAGCAGCTGCGCCTTGCCCTGCTGTAAGTGAGTAGCCGCTAACTCTAGCGCCTGAAGATGACGGCGACGCGCCAGGAAGCCGCCTTCCATATTGCCGGAAAAGCCCATCGACTGCTTAAGATGGTCGCGCAGCGCGTCGACGCCTGCGCCGGTACGCGCCGAAAGGCGAATAAGTGAGTGATGATTTACTTCTGTCAGGCCCAGGGTTTCGCCGGTGACGTCCGCCTTGTTGCGCACCACGGTAATCGGCAACGCCGCAGGCAGGCGCGAGACGAAGTCGGGCCAGATCTGCGCCGCTTCCGTGGCGTCGGTCGTGGTGCCGTCTACCATAAACAGCACGCGATCCGCCTGTTCAATCTCCTGCCAGGCGCGCTCGATGCCGATGCGCTCAACTTCGTCGCTGGCCTCACGCAGCCCCGCGGTATCGATAATATGCAGCGGCATGCCGTCGATATGAATATGTTCACGCAGCACGTCGCGCGTGGTGCCGGCGATATCGGTCACGATCGCCGCTTCGCGCCCGGCCAGGGCGTTAAGCAGGCTCGACTTACCCGCATTTGGCCGACCCGCAATCACCACCTTCATGCCTTCGCGCAGCAGGCTGCCCTGACGCGCCTCGGCGCGTACGGCGTCGAGATCGACAATCACCTCATCAAGCTGCGCTTCGATTTTACCGTCGGAGAGAAAGTCGATCTCTTCATCGGGGAAGTCGATAGCCGCTTCGACGTAGATACGCAGATGGGTGAGTGCTTCCACCAGCTGGTTGATGCGGGTAGAGAAGGCACCCTGCAGCGAGTTAACTGCGGAACGTGCCGCCTGCTCGGAGCTGGCGTCAATCAGATCGGCGATCGCCTCGGCCTGCGCCAGGTCGAGCTTGTCGTTCAAAAAGGCGCGCTCGGAAAATTCGCCCGGCTGGGCGATGCGCACGCCGGGCAGCGCCACGATACGCTTCAGCAGCAGATCGAGGATCACCGGGCCGCCGTGGCCCTGCAGCTCCAGCACATCTTCGCCGGTAAAGGAGTTCGGGCCGGGAAACCACAGCGCGATGCCCTGGTCCAGCACGCTGCCGTCAGCATCTTTAAACGGCAGATAGTCGGCGTAGCGCGCCTTTGGCAGCTTGCCGAGCACCTGCTGCGCCACCTCGGCGGCGCGCGCGCCGGAGATGCGCAAAATACCGACGCCGCCGCGTCCGGGAGGCGTCGCCTGGGCGACGATAGTATCGCTGTGGCTCATGGGATTTTCTCTCGCTAAAAAAATAAGGCGGTCTTATCGACCGCCTCAGGGTAAACCAGATTGTCAGACGGGCGTAAGCGCGTTACGCCTTCTTCTTGTCGCGGCTGTGCAGACCGCGTTTTTCCAGCCCGCGATAAATCAGCTGCTGCTGGAGAATGGTTACCAGGTTGCTGACGATGTAGTACAGCACCAGACCTGACGGGAACCACAGGAAGAACACGGTAAAGATAACCGGCATATAGGTCATGATCTTCTGCTGCATCGGATCGGTCACGGTGGTCGGTGACATCTTCTGAATGAAGAACATGGTAATGCCCATCAGAATCGGCAGAATGTAGTAGGGGTCCTGCGCCGACAGGTCGTGGATCCAGAGGACAAACGGCGCATGGCGCAGTTCAACCGAGCCAGACAGCATATAGTAGAGCGCAAGGAAGATCGGCATCTGGATAACCAGCGGCAGACAGCCGCCCAGCGGGTTGACCTTCTCCGCTTTATACAGCGCCATCATCTCCTGGCTTTGCTTCTGCTTGTCGTCGCCCAGACGCTCGCGCATCGCCTGAATCTTCGGCTGCAGCATACGCATTTTCGCCATCGAGGTGTACTGCGCCTTCGTCAGCGGGTACATGATGCCGCGCACGATAAAGGTGATAACGATGATGGAGAAGCCCCAGTTACCGATAAAGCTGTGGATAAACTTCAGCAGCTTAAACAGCGGCTGAGAGATAAACCACAGCCAGCCGTAGTCAACGGTCAGGTCGAGATGCGGCGCAACGGCAGCCATCTTGTCCTGAATTTCCGGGCCGACCCACAGCGTAGCGCCCAGATCCTGCTGCTGACCCGCAGCCACGGTGACCGGCGCAGATTTATAGCCGATCGCCGCAACGCCGTTGCCCAGGTTGCTGGTGTAGAGCGCGTTGTTGCCAGCGGTACGCGGCACCCATGCGGTAGCAAAATATTGCTGCAGCATCGCCACCCAGCCGTTGCTGGTGGTGGCGTTCAGGTTTTCGTTGTCCGCGATGGTATCGAACTTATACTTTTCGTACTTCTCTTCGCTGGTGGAGTAGGCCGCACCGCGGAAGGTATGCAACGCAAAGTTATTGCTGCCGGTGTCACGATGCTTCGGCAGATCGATAGTCTGTTTCAGCTGACCAAACAGCGACACTTCCAGCGGCTGCTGGGTGGTGTTGTTGACGTTATAGGTCACGTCCACCGCGTATTCGCCACGCTTGAAAATAAAGGTTTTGGTGTAAACCACGCCATTTTCAGCGGTGAAGGTCATCGGCACGCGCAGTTCGGTCTGGCCGTCAGCCATCTCGAAGTGATCCTGCTGAGCGGTGAACAGCGGACGCGCGCCGTTGTTCGGGTTATCGGGACCGTTACGGCCAGTGAGTCCGCTCTGAGCCTGATAAACGAAGGATGGCGTGGTCTCCAGCAGCTGGAACGGCTGGTCAGAACCCAGTTTGTCCGGGTAGGTCAGCAGCTGAGCTTGCTCAACATCGCCACCGCGGGTGTTGATATTCAATGACAGGACATCAGTCTTAACGGTGATCGTTTTGCCCTGGCTGCTGGCCGGAACGCCCTGGCTGGCGGCATCACCTGCTGCGCTGTTGGTGTTTTGCGTGGTCTGGGTCTGCTGCGGCTGCGGAGCGTGGTCCGTCTGCCAGGCTTGCCAGATCATGAAAGACACGAACAGAAAAGCGATGAGAAAAAGATTGCGTTGCGAATCCATCGTTAATGTTCTCTGGTATCAAAGGTTTTTTGGCGGCACAGGATCGTCACCACCCGGGTTCAAAGGGTGGCATTTTAATACGCGTTTGAGTGTCAACCAACTGCCTTTTATCAGGCCAAACCTGCGTAACGCCTCAATTCCATAATGAGAGCAGGTTGGCTGAAACCGACAGTGTGGTCCCAGCAAGGGGCTGATGCCGCGCTGATAGACGCGGATCAGGACGATCAGGAGCCGCGCGCCAGGCGACAGTGACGACGCCATAACTTCTCCAACGCTTCCGCCAACATACGGTTGTCGAGATCGGCAATCCCCTTTTTCGCTACAACGACGAAGTCCATCGCTGGCAGTTCATGCTGAAGCAGACGAAAGCTCTCTCGGGTCAAACGTTTGATCCGGTTGCGTTCGTGTGCGCGCTTGACATGCTTTTTAGCGACGGTAAGACCGATGCGGGGATGCCCCAGCGAATTAAGGCGGCCGAGGATGGTGATTTGCGGCGTGCCAGCCCGTTGTGGCTGCTGGAAGACGAAAGTGAAATGAGTGGGAGTTAACAAGCGTAACTCCCTGGGAAATGCGAGCTTAACCACGAGGGTTAGCTTTTATTACTTAGAAACGGTCAGACGAGAACGGCCTTTAGCACGACGACGTGCCAGAACCTGACGACCATTTTTGGTTGCCATACGAGCACGGAAGCCGTGAGAACGGTTGCGCTTCAGTACGGACGGTTGAAAAGTGCGTTTCATGGCGATTTCTACCTAAACTTGAAAAATTTCACTGGGTGACGCGTTTTTGGGCCAGTAAAACGACCGACGCCTCAATGTGTCTTTAATAAAGAGGCGGGATTGTAATAATTGTACAGTCCAGAGTCAATTTACTTCGCTGGTCGCGGTACCTGGAAGCCCGGATACAGCCCGCTGAGTCCGGGCATTGGGCATAACGCGACAACGCCGGGGGAAGAATTATACGGCCTCCGCTTTAAAGCGCAAGGATCCCACGGGATCTTCTTACGATCGGGCCGCTGAGGATCCGCGTGAAAACGAGAGGCGGCCTGAAAAAGCCGCTATTTTTCGACGATCCCCGCAGCTTTTTTCGCCAGCAGGCGTAAACTGTTTTACCTGTCCACGGCCTGTGGATAAAAAGGATCAAAACTGTGTAGAAAGTGAAGATCTCTGCCTCGCTTTGCGCTATGATCCGCCCTTCCGCTGACGATCCGGTCGCGATCCCAGGGACGGAAACCGCTGATAGCGGTCGCAGGCGCTTTCTACCGTCTGTGTCAAAAATGAACGTTTCTTTATTAGCGCCTACTATTTCTTATCGATTTTGTACAAGTGGAGTCCGCCGTGTCACTTACGCTCTGGCAACAGTGTCTTGCCCGTTTGCAGGATGAGCTTCCTGCCACCGAATTCAGCATGTGGATTCGACCGCTGCAGGCGGAGTTAAACGACAATACGCTGGCCTTGTATGCACCAAATCGGTTTGTGCTCGACTGGGTACGAGATAAATACATCAATAACATCAACGGGCTGCTGAACGAATTCTGCGGCGTGGACGTGCCTTTGCTGCGTTTCGAAGTCGGGACGCGCGCCGTACAGCAGCAGCCTGCGGCGATGAGCCAGCCGGCGATGGCGAGCGTTAGCGCGCCCGCACCGGTCGAGAGCCGTCCTGCGCCTGCGCAGATTCTGCGCCCAAGCTGGGATAACGTCCCGGCACCGGCCGATGTGACCTACCGCTCTAACGTAAATAACCGTCATAACTTCGATAACTTCGTTGAAGGTAAATCCAACCAGCTGGCGCGCGCGGCGGCGCGTCAGGTGGCGGACAATCCTGGCGGCGCTTACAACCCGCTCTTCCTTTATGGCGGCACCGGCCTGGGCAAAACCCACCTGCTGCACGCGGTTGGCAACGGCATTATCGCGCGCAAGCCGAATGCCAAAGTGGTCTATATGCACTCCGAGCGCTTCGTGCAGGATATGGTGAAGGCGCTGCAAAACAACGCCATTGAAGAGTTCAAGCGCTACTACCGCTCCGTTGATGCGCTGCTTATCGATGACATTCAGTTCTTCGCCAATAAAGAGCGCTCGCAGGAGGAGTTTTTCCACACCTTCAACGCGCTGCTGGAAGGCAATCAGCAGATCATTTTGACCTCTGACCGCTACCCTAAAGAGATCAACGGGGTGGAAGATCGCCTGAAGTCGCGCTTCGGCTGGGGACTGACGGTCGCCATCGAGCCGCCAGAGCTGGAGACGCGCGTGGCGATTCTGATGAAAAAAGCGGATGAAAACGATATTCGTCTGCCGGGCGAAGTTGCCTTTTTTATCGCCAAACGCCTGCGCTCCAATGTCCGCGAGCTGGAGGGGGCGCTGAATCGCGTAATCGCCAACGCTAACTTTACCGGCCGCGCCATTACCATCGATTTTGTGCGCGAAGCGCTGCGCGATCTGCTGGCGCTGCAGGAAAAGCTGGTGACCATCGACAATATCCAGAAGACGGTGGCGGAGTATTACAAAATTAAGGTCGCGGATCTGCTGTCCAAGCGCCGTTCGCGCTCGGTCGCGCGTCCGCGCCAGATGGCGATGGCGATGGCGAAAGAGCTGACCAACCACAGTCTGCCGGAAATCGGCGACGCATTTGGCGGCCGCGACCACACCACGGTGCTTCACGCCTGCCGCAAAATCGAGCAGCTGCGCGAAGAGAGCCACGACATAAAAGAAGATTTCTCTAATCTCATTCGAACTTTATCCTCCTGACGCTATGAAATTTATTGTTGAACGTGAACAGTTGCTAAAGCCGCTGCAGCAAGTCAGCGGCCCGTTAGGCGGTCGCCCGACGCTGCCGATCCTGGGAAATCTGCTGATGCAGGTCAACGACGGTACGCTGTTGCTGACCGGCACCGATCTGGAAATGGAGATGGTGGCGCGCGTGGCGCTGACCCAGCCGCACGAGCCGGGCGCAACCACCGTCCCGGCGCGTAAATTCCTCGACATCTGTCGCGGACTGCCCGAGGGCGCAGAGATTAACGTTACGCTGGAAGGCGAACGTATGCTGGTGCGCTCCGGGCGCAGCCGCTTTTCGCTCTCCACCCTGCCGGCCAGCGACTTTCCTAATCTGGACGACTGGCAGAGCGAAGTGGAGTTTACGCTGCCGCAGGCGACGCTGAAGCGCCTGATCGAGGCGACGCAGTTCTCTATGGCGCATCAGGATGTGCGCTACTACCTCAACGGCATGCTGTTTGAGACCGAAGGCGAAGAGCTGCGCACCGTCGCTACCGACGGCCACCGTCTGGCGGTCTGCTCGATGCCGATTGGTCAGGCGCTGCCGAACCATTCGGTGATCGTGC
Organism: Pantoea sp. ACRSC; assembly: GCF_022346785.1. Classification (NCBI taxonomy): domain Bacteria; kingdom Pseudomonadati; phylum Pseudomonadota; class Gammaproteobacteria; order Enterobacterales; family Erwiniaceae; genus Pantoea; species Pantoea sp. ACRSC. Next base: position 77,925 of record NZ_JAKRNN010000014.1, on the reverse strand, counting down.
CGCGTAAAGGGGTGATTGAGCTGGTGCGCCTGCTGGATGGCGGTGAGACGCCGCTTCAGGTGCAGATTGGCAGCAGCAATATCCGCGCCCACGTCGGCGACTTTATCTTTACCTCGAAGCTGGTGGATGGTCGCTTCCCCGACTATCGTCGCGTACTGCCGAAAAACCCGGACAAGGTGCTGGAAGCGGGCTGCGATATTCTCAAGCAGGCTTTTGCGCGCGCGGCCATTCTGTCGAATGAGAAATTCCGCGGTGTTCGCCTCTATATCACCGAAAATCAGCTGAAGATCACCGCTAATAACCCTGAACAGGAAGAGGCGGAAGAGATGCTGGACGTGACCTACGGCGGCAGCGAGCTGGAGATCGGCTTTAACGTCAGCTACGTGTTGGACGTACTGAACGCGCTGAAGTGCGAGAACGTGCGTCTGCTGCTGACCGATTCGGTGTCGAGCGTGCAGATCGAAGATCTCGCGAGTCCGGCCGCCGCCTACGTCGTAATGCCCATGCGGTTATAGAATATATCGGCCTGGCTTACTTGCCATTCTGGTCGCGGGCAGTGCTCGTCCCTGGTCACATACTTCAGTATGCGCCCAGGGCCTGCGCGCTGGCCGCAACCTGAGTGGCTGCAACGCCGACGGCCTGATGATGGTGAGGCCGTTATCGGGCTTCGCCGTTGGCCACAGGCTGCTTAAAGGCGATACCTCTTTGTGCCCTTCACGCTGGACTGATTCATGGCTTTAACCCGCCTCCTTATCAAAGACTTTCGTAATATCGAGCAGGCCGATCTGGCGCTGGCGCCGGGATTTAACTTCCTGGTCGGCGCAAACGGCAGCGGCAAAACCAGCGTGCTGGAGGCGATCTACACGCTTGGCCACGGTCGCGCGTTTCGCAGCCTGCAGGCGGGACGCGTGATCCGCCACGACGAAGCCGCCTTTGTGCTGCACGGTCGCATTGAGGGCAGCGAGCGGGAAATTTCGGTTGGCCTGACCAAAAACCGCGCGGGTGACAGCAAGGTGCGCATCGACGGCAGCGACGGCCATAAAGTCGCGGAGCTGGCGCAGCTGCTGCCGATGCAGTTAATTACGCCCGAGGGGTTTACTTTGCTCAACGGCGGCCCCAAATACCGTAGAGCCTATGTCGACTGGGGCTGTTTTCACAACACACCCGGTTTCTTCAACGCCTGGAGCAATTTGCGGCGCCTGCTAAAGCAGCGCAACGCCGCGCTGCGTCAGGTCACGCGCTACAGCCAAATCCGCGCCTGGGATCAGGAGCTGGTGCCGCTGGCGGAGCAGATCAGCCAGTGGCGCGCGGAATACAGCGAAGCCATTTCAGCGGAGATCGTCGCCACCTGCGGGCAGTTTTTGCCAGAGTTCGCGCTGAACTTCTCTTTCCAGCGCGGCTGGGACAAAGAGAGCGCCTACGCCGAGCTGCTGGAGCGCAATTTCGAGCGCGATCGTGCGCTGACCTATACCGCCAGCGGCCCGCATAAAGCGGATTTCCGCATACGCGCCGACGGCACGCCGGTTGAAGATCTGCTGTCGCGCGGCCAGTTAAAACTATTGATGTGTGCATTGCGTCTGGCGCAGGGCGAGTTCCTGACGCGCCAGAGCGGACGCCGCTGTCTTTACCTGATTGATGACTTCGCCTCCGAGCTGGATGACAGCCGTCGGCGCCTGCTGGCGCAACGACTGAAAGCCACGCAGGCTCAGGTGTTTGTCAGCGCTATCGCCACCGATCATGTCATCGATATGAGTGACGAAAAGGGCAAGATGTTCCGCGTGGAACAGGGTAAAATAGCGGTTCAACCTGAAGATTAAATGAGCGAGAAACGTTGATGTCGAATTCTTATGACTCCTCAAGTATCAAAGTTCTGAAAGGGCTGGATGCGGTACGCAAACGTCCGGGTATGTATATCGGCGATACGGATGACGGCACCGGTCTGCACCATATGGTATTCGAGGTCGTGGATAACGCAATCGACGAAGCGCTCGCCGGTCACTGTAGTGATATCGTCGTGACCATTCATGCCGACAATTCCGTTTCCGTTCAGGATGATGGCCGTGGTATTCCCACCGGCATTCACGAAGAAGAGGGCGTTTCCGCTGCGGAAGTGATCATGACCGTGCTGCACGCAGGCGGCAAGTTCGACGATAACTCCTATAAAGTATCGGGCGGTCTGCACGGCGTGGGCGTCTCGGTTGTGAACGCCCTGTCGCAGAAGCTGGAGCTGACCATTCGTCGCGAAGGCAAAGTGCACCAGCAGACTTACGTGCACGGCGTGCCTGAGGCACCGCTGAACGTCACCGGCGAAACCGATCTGACCGGCACCCGCGTGCGTTTCTGGCCGAGCCACGAAACCTTCACCAACGTTGTCGAGTTTGAATACGACATTCTGGCGAAGCGCCTGCGCGAACTCTCGTTCCTGAACTCCGGCGTATCAATTCGTCTGGAAGACAAGCGTGACGGCAAAGCCGATCACTTCCACTACGAAGGCGGCATTAAGGCGTTTGTCGAATACCTGAATAAAAACAAAACCCCTATCCATCCGAATGTGTTCTATTTCTCCACCGAAAAAGATGGCATTGGCGTGGAAGTGGCGCTGCAGTGGAATGACGGGTTCCAGGAGAACATCTACTGCTTCACCAACAACATTCCGCAGCGCGACGGCGGCACGCACCTGGCGGGCTTCCGTGCGGCGATGACGCGTACCCTGAATGCCTATATGGACAAAGAGGGCTACAGCAAAAAAGCGAAAGTCAGCGCCACCGGCGACGACGCCCGTGAAGGCCTGGTCGCCGTGGTGTCGGTTAAAGTGCCGGATCCGAAGTTCTCTTCACAGACCAAAGACAAGCTGGTTTCTTCTGAAGTGAAATCGGCGGTGGAACAGCAGATGAACGAACTGCTGAGCGAATACCTGCTGGAAAACCCGAGCGACGCGAAAATCGTGGTCGGCAAGATTATCGACGCCGCCCGCGCCCGTGAAGCAGCGCGTCGCGCACGCGAAATGACGCGCCGTAAGGGTGCGCTCGACCTGGCGGGCCTGCCGGGCAAGCTGGCGGACTGCCAGGAGCGCGATCCGGCGCTCTCTGAAATCTACCTTGTGGAGGGTGACTCCGCGGGTGGCTCGGCGAAGCAGGGCCGCAACCGTAAGAATCAGGCGATCCTGCCGCTGAAGGGTAAAATCCTTAACGTAGAGAAAGCGCGCTTCGACAAGATGCTCTCTTCGCAGGAAGTGGCGACGCTGATCACCGCGCTCGGCTGCGGCATCGGCCGCGACGAATACAACCCTGATAAGCTGCGCTATCACAGCATCATCATCATGACCGATGCGGACGTCGACGGCTCGCACATCCGTACGCTGCTGTTGACCTTCTTCTATCGTCAGATGCCGGAAATTATCGAGCGTGGCCACGTCTATATTGCGCAGCCGCCGCTCTACAAGGTGAAGAAAGGCAAGCAGGAGCAGTACATCAAAGACGATGAGGCGATGGATCAGTATCAAATCGCTATCGCCCTGGACGGCGCGACCCTGCACACCAACGCCAGCGCGCCGGCGCTGGGCGGTGAGCCGCTGGAAAATCTGGTTGCGGAGTTCAACAGCACCCAGAAGATGATCAAACGTATGGAGCGCCGCTATCCGGTCGCGCTGCTGCGCGCGCTGGTTTATCACCCAACGCTGAGCGATCTGAGCAATCAGGCGGAGGTTCAGGCCTGGCTGGAGGCGCTGGTGGCCTTCCTGGCCGAGCGCGAAACCCACGGCAGCAGCTATGTCGCCCAGGTCCGTGAAAACCGCGAGCAGAACCTTTTCGAACCGGTGCTGCGCGTGCGCACGCACGGCGTCGACACCGATTATACGCTGGACGCCGAGTTCATTCAGGGACCGGAGTACCGTAAAATCAACTCGCTGGGCGAGAAGCTGCGCGGCCTGATTGAGGAAGACGCCTACATCGAGCGCGGCGAACGCCGTCAGCCGGTCGCCAGCTTTGAGCAGGCTATCGAATGGCTGGTGAAAGAGTCGCGTCGCGGCCTGTCGGTACAGCGCTATAAAGGTCTGGGCGAGATGAACGCCGAGCAGCTGTGGGAAACCACAATGGATCCAGACAGCCGTCGCATGCTGCGCGTCACCATCAAGGACGCTATCGCCGCCGATCAGCTCTTTACCACGCTGATGGGCGATGCGGTCGAGCCGCGCCGCGCCTTTATCGAAGAGAACGCCCTGAAAGCGGCCAATATCGATATTTAAGCCAACAGACGGCGACTAAAGCTAAAGTGTGGGTGACAGGAACCGAAGAGCAAAGCGTCCCGCGACAGGATGTCGTGGGCCGAGCGGTCAGGGACGACGAACAGCGACTTTGCGATCGGTTTCTGTCACCCACGCCGTCTCCAGCTTGCAAACCCTTCCCAACCGGAAGGGTTTTTTTATGCCTGAATGGCCGCCAAACTGGTCAGAGTGAGCTGAATCGCGCTAGCATTTAAGCCAAACCCTGACTCAACGAGGAAGCTATGGCGATTAAACTGGTTGCAATTGATATGGACGGCACGCTGCTTAACCCGCAGCACGAGATCACCGCTGGCGTTAAGTCAGCTATCGATCGCGCGCATAAAAAAGGCGTTGCCGTGGTGCTGGCGACCGGGCGTCCATACGTGGGGATCCAGCGCTACCTGATGGAGCTCGGCCTGGTGGATGACGGCCAGTACTGCATCAGCTACAACGGCGCGCTGGTGCAGCAGGCCAAAGATGGCGAGTGTGTGGCGGAAATCACGCTGGGTTTTGACGACTATCTCTATATTGAACAGCTGGCACGCGATCTGGGCGTCCATTTCCAGGCGTTCGACAAATCCTCGCTCTATACGCCGAACAAAGATCTCAGCGAATACACCATCCATGAGGCGAGCCTGACCGGCATTCCGGTGCGCTACCGCGCAGTGGAAGAGATGGACCGCGCCACGCGTTTTCCCAAGCTGATGATGATCGATAAACCCGCTCTGCTGGATAGTGCTATTCAGCGCCTGCCGGCTCAGGCGCAGCAGAACTACACCCTTCTCAAGAGCGCGCCGTATTACCTGGAGATCCTCGATCGCCGCGTAAACAAAGGTCAGGGCGTTAAAATGCTGGCAGAGAAGCTGGGCCTGGCGCGCGACGAGGTAATGGCGATCGGCGACCAGGAAAATGACCTGGCGATGATCGAGTACGCCGGCATAGGCGTCGCAATGGGCAACGCCATCGACTCCGTTAAGCAGATTGCGCAGTTCGTTACCAAAACCAATATGGAAGACGGCGTCGCGCACGCTATCGAAGAGCTGGTGCTCTAACCCTTCCCGGACGGCATTCCGCCGTCCAGCCTCGCATTTTTCGCTTTCCGCGCGGGCCTGCTGGCCCGCATTGTCTGTTTTGTGATCTGTATTGTAGTACAAATTTAATTTTGAATACTACAATCAGCGTCACTCTTCTCAGCTGAGATCAAACCGCTAATGAAGGTCGATCGCACAGCGTCGCAGCGCTGATGATCGAACGCAGCCGTTACAGGCTGCGGCATGACTATTAAAAAAAACAAACGGTTACCTGCTGCTACCCTACCTGAACTGAGGATCTTGCGATGAACAACCCTCTTCACCTCAGCACCATTAAGAAAATGAACCTGCGCATCATGCTGTTTATCATGCTGCTCTACCTGATCGCCTATATCGACCGCGCCAATATCTCGGTCGCCGCGCTGCAGATGAATGCCGATTTAGCCATGACCGCTGAAATGTACGGCATCGCCGCCGGTATCTTCTATGTCACCTATATCATCTTTGAAGTGCCGAGCAACGTGCTGTTGACGCGCGTCGGCGCGCGCCGCTGGATCGCGCGCATTATGGTGAGCTGGGGCATCATCGCCGCGGGCATGAGCCTGGTGCAGACGCCGACGCAGCTCTACGTAATGCGCTTTCTGCTCGGCGCGGCGGAGGCGGGTTTTACGCCCGGCATCATCTTTTATCTGAGCTGCTGGTATCCGCGCAGCGACCGCGCGCGCGCCATGTCGCTGTTTTATATCGGCGCGGCGCTGGCGTCGGTGATCGGCCTGCCGCTGTCGGGCAGCCTGCTTAATCTGCACGGCATGCTGGGCGTCGAAGGCTGGCGCTGGCTGTTTCTGCTGGAAGGTATTCCGGCGTTCGCGCTCGGCATCGTCACCTGGTTCTACCTCGACGATGCGCCAGCTAACGCGCGCTGGCTGACGGCGGAGCAGCGCAGCTACCTGCAGCAGACGCTGGCGCGCGACGAGCAGCATTCAGCGATACGCGATCATAACTGGCGCATCGCGCTGAAAAGCAGACGCGTCTGGACGCTGAGCCTGCTGTGGCTGCTGCAGGCTTTCGGCACCATCGGCGTAACGCTGTTTCTGCCGATGATTGTCAAAGCGGTCGCGGCGGAGCGCAGCAACCTGACGGTCAGCCTGCTGTCGGCGGTGCCTTTTCTGTTCGCCTGCATTTTTATGTACCTTAACGGACGCCATTCCGATCGCACCGGCGAACGGGCGCGCCATCTCGGCTTGCCGCTGATGGCGGCGGGTCTGCTGCTGCTGGCGGCGCTGGCGGTGCCGCAGCAGTGGATGGCGTATCTGCTGCTGGTGCTGATGGTCGGGCTGAACTGGGCCATTACGCCGGTATTCTGGGCGGTGACTACCGAAACGGTCTCCGGCGTGGCGGGCGCGGCGTCGGTGGCGCTGATCAATGCGGTGGCGAATATCGCCGGGCTGGCTTTTCCGCCGGTAATGGGACGTATTAAAGACGCCACCAGCAGCTATAACGACGGCCTGCTGATTGTGGCGGGCGCGCTTATCCTCGGCGGGGTGCTGGGGCTGTTCGTCGGGCGTAAACGGGCAATTGAGGGCGTCGACGCGCCGCAGCCGAAATCAGAGCTGCATCTTTAACGCTTTTGGCGTAGCGTGTGGGGCAACATTTTTAGTCAGGTTGCCCTATGCGCGAAAAACAGATCACCTTTAGCCCGCGACATCATCAGCTTACCAACAGCAACGTCTGGACCGCCGACAGCCAGTGGCTCGCTTTTGACGTGCGTCCGTCGGGCGCCTCCTTTACCAGCGAGACCATTGAGCGCGTCAACGTGCAGACGGGCGCGGTCGAGGTGCTCTATCGCGCAACCGACGGCGCCCACGTGGGCGTGGTAACCGTCAGCCCGGATCTGCCGCCGCGCTATCTGTGCATTCACGGCCCGGAACAGCCCGACGAGCGCTGGCATTACGATTTCCATCACCGGCGCGGCGTAATCGTGCAAAACGGCCGCGCGCAAAACCTCGACGCCTGCGATATCACGCCACCCTTTACGCCCGGCGCGCTGCGCGGCGGCTCGCATGTGCATCTCTTCAGCCCGGACGGTACGCGCGTCAGCTTCACCTACAACGATCACGTGATGCATGAGAAGGACCTGAAAGAGGATTTGCGCAACGTCGGCATCGCGCTGCCGCTGCGCGCGGTGGATCCGATTAAACAGCATTCTCGCGAATATGGCGGCAGCCACTTCTGCGTGCTGATCAGCCGCACTACCGCCACGCCGCGTCCAGGCAGCGACGAGATTAACCGCGCCTGTGAAGAGGGCTGGATCGGCACGCGCGGCTATCAAAAGCCGGACGGCAGCTGGCAGCGCTGGGCCATCGCCTTTATCGGCGACACGCTCTCCGCCGCGGGCGATAAACAGCCGGAAGTGTTTATTGTCGATCTGCCGGAGGCGCTGGAGGCGTACGCCATGCCGGGCGACGAACCGCTGGAGGGCACGGAGAGCAGCCTGCCCGCGCCGCCCGCCGGCGTGCACCAGCGTCGCCTGACCAATACGCCGCGCGGACTGGCCCAGCAGCCGCGCCAATGGCTGCGCAGCGCGCCTGACGGCAGCGCCATCGCCTTTTTAATGGCGGACGAGCAGGATGTGGTCCAGTTCTGGACGGTGTCGCCCAACGGCGGCGAGCCGCGCCAGGTGACGCGGCTGGCGCATTCGGTGCAGTCGGCCTTTAGCTGGCATCCGCAGGGCGTGGCCGTCGCGTTTATTAGCGACAACCAGGTGATGCGCTGCGATATCAGCAGCGGAGCCTGTCAGCCGCTGACCGACCGCAGCGAAGAGCCGCCGAGCGGCGACGCGGTGGTCTGGTCGCCGGACGGGCAGCTGATCGCCTTTATGCGTGAGGTCGACGGCTGGCGCCAGCTCTTTACTGTGTCGGCGTAGCCGCAGGATAGGGTGCGGCCTGCGCCAGATTTTCCTGCGTGTGGTTGAGTTTTTCGCTTTGAAGAATGCGCTCACGCGGGGAATCGATCGATTTATCGTCGTCGCTGCGCGCGTAGTCCCACGGCAGCAGCAGCGTATCCAGCACGGCGGAAAAGGGCAGATCGATTAGCGCCAGCGGCTTCAGCGCCCAGCTGCTCTGATCGTCGACCAGAATATCGGCGCTGGCGCGCGTGCCCGGATAGTAGCCCTGATTCGGGCCGGTATGCGACATGACGCTGGAGCATCCTGTAAGCGTAAAGGTGCAGCAGGCCAGCGCGCCTGCCAGAGGAAATGCCTTCAATCTTTTCATCTTCATCATCCCTTCAACTGTGGCGTTCGCCCCGGCTGAGTTAGCTTGTCCGCTAACGTCCTCACTCTACGGCAAGGTGCGCTATGTCAGACGAAAGGTCCCCTGAGTGTATGCCACTTCAGCGGATTGGCGAAAAAAATTGCGTTTCGCCTCTTGAAACCAGTCTGGGCATACCCATTTTTAAGCTACGGACGCGCTCGCTGTCGCCGACAGGGACATCGGGGCGCCGCTCAACCTGTCCATGGTGGAAGGTTGCCAAAACTTGCTGAATATCAGGAGTCATTCCATGCGTAATTTTGATCTTGCTCCACTTTATCGCTCTGCTATCGGTTTCGATCGCCTGTTTAACCTGCTGGAGTCCAACCAGAACCAGAGCAACGGCGGCTATCCTCCGTACAACGTCGAACTGGTCAGCGAAAACCACTATCGCATTACCATCGCGGTAGCAGGCTTTGCCCAGAACGAACTGGATATTACCGCTCACGATAACGTTCTGATTGTGCGTGGCGCACATCCTGAAGAGCAGACCGAACGTAAATATCTCTATCAGGGTATCGCCGAACGCAACTTTGAGCGCAAATTCCAGCTGGCCGACCATATCGTGGTCCGCGATGCACGCCTGGAAAATGGCCTGTTGAGCATCGATCTGGAACGCATCGTCCCTGAAGAGGCGAAACCGCGCCGGATTGAAATTCTGAACTAATCAGAATCAACGAGAAAAAAACGCCGCTTTCGCGGCGTTTTTTTATGGCTGCGGTGCAGCCATCGTGCGCAACGCCGCGCCGTTAAGGATGGGTGCGCATCGCCAGGCGCTGGCTCACCAGACCGCCGAAGACATTCACCAGCAGGCCGAGGATAATCACCGCTGCCCCTAGCATCTGCTGCGCCGAGAGGTGCTCCCCCAGCACCAGCGCGGCGCTGAGAATGCCGATCACCGGCACCAGCAGCGACAGCGGGGCGATGCGCCAGGTCTCATAGCGGCTAAGCAGGTTGCCCCAGATGGCGTAGCCAACGATGGTGGCGATAAAGGCGAGATAGATCAGCGCCAGTACCGTTTGCAGCGAGATGTGCGTCAGGCTGAATACTATCGCCTCTTCTCCCTCGAACAGCCAGGAGCAGGCGAAGAAAGGCAGCACCGGCACCAGCGCGCTCCACACCACCAGCGACATCACCGGCACCTTGCGATTGCGCAGGATAATCTTGTTGGTGATATTGCCCAGTCCCCACGACAGCGCCGCCGCCAGCGTCAGCATCATGGTCGTCAGCGTAATGCCCGCGGCCGACTGCCCCTCCATGCCCGCTGTCGCCAGCATAAACATCCCCAGCGTCGCGATCAGCACGCCGGCAATATGATTCCAGCGCAGCTTTTCCGCCAGCAGCAGCGCGCCCAGCAGCAGCGTGAAAAACGCCTGCGCCTGCAGCACCAGCGAGGCGAGCCCGGCGGGCATGCCGAGCTTGATGGCGAGAAACAGAAAAGCGAACTGACCAAAGCTGATGGTCATGCCGTAGACCACCAGCCAGCGCAGCGGAATGACAGGGCGAGAGACAAAAAAGATCGCCGGAAACGCCACCAGGGAAAAGCGCAGGCCCGCCAGCAAAAAGGGCGGCATCCCCTGCAGGCCGAGCTTGATCACCACGAAATTAACGCCCCACGCCACCACGACGCACAGCGCCAGCAACATATCTTTAACTGACATAACCTTTCCTCAGCCGTCAGGCGCTAACCGCCACGGGAGTGGCGATATCGGCATAACAGGCTTCGCCCACGATACGGCGATAGTCCTCTGCATCAAGGGCGATCGACTTCTCCAGCACACCGGCGTTGAACCACAGCGTGCCGACGTCGCGCAGGCGCGTATCGACGCGCAGCGCCAGCCGGTCATCAAAACTAAATGGCGGCACCGCGCCCATTACGCAGTCGGTCAGCGACTGCGCCATCTCGGGCGCGGCGAAGCTCGATTTTTTGCCGCCGATGGCGCGTGCGGCGCTTTTAAAATTGATTTTGCAGTCGCCCGGCACAATCGCCAGCAGAAAGCGCGGTTCGGCACCGTCTGGCATCGCGACCTCCAGCACCATCGCCTTCGCCGCCTGGTTAAGCGCATTGCCGCGCAGCGCGCTAATGGTGTCGGTCTGGCCGATAGCCTCATGTTCTACCACGCGATAGTCCGCTTCGTGCCGATCCAGCAGGTCGGTAATGTTTGCAAATGTCGTCATCTCTTCTCCTCGTCTTGCAAGGCTGCGCGCTGGGCGTCAGCTCCACGCGATGGCGTGTTTCATTTTTTTATCGGTCAGGCCAAAAAAGAAGCCCATAGTGATGCGGGTATCGCCTTCTACCCGATCGATCTCGTGGTAAAAGGCGGGATTAAACAGGTAGATATCGCCGCTGCGCGGCACGAACTCGCAGGTTTCGCTCTGCATCACCACGCCGCTCTGGTAGCCGAGTTCGCCCGGCGTTTTAAAGCGCTCGTCATCCGGCGACCATTTTTTGTTGAAAATGCGCAGCCCGCCGCCCGCGTTGCACTCCTGCAGGCAGACCACGCAGCTCAGCTGGTGCAGGATCTGCGTCACCGCCAGGCCCGTTCCTGCGGCGTCGCGGACGATATTGTCGTTGTGCAGCGGATTGGCGACGCCGTCGGCGTGGAAGCGCACGATGGAACCGGCGTAGTCCCCCAGGGCTGGCTCATGGGCGGTTTGCAGGCTCTCCAGCTTTAGCGCGTGGCGCACCCACTCATAGATCTGCAGGCGCAGCGCGGCGAGCGACGGCGGCAGCGACGGCGCGATATCGCGCCATTCAGTAAAGTAGTTCTCCGGGGCGGCGGTATGTTTCGCCAGATAGGGGCCGAGCGTAGTGAGCGCGCCGTTGGGATAGTGCGACACGCGGATCTGCTCGCGGCAGCGCTGCAAATCTGTCACCACCTCCTGACGATCTTCATCGGTCAGGAAGTTGCGCAGCACCAGCAGCGGCACGCGCGCCGTGACAATATCGTCCAGCCAGGTGCGTTCTACATACATGCTGGGATTGATCACGCGTATCTGATTGAAAATAGCCATGATATTTACTCCCCCAAAGGAATCTCGCGTAGTTCATGGTTAGCCATGCGTCGCCAGCCGGCGGCGTCGCCCAGGGTTGGAACAGGTTCAGACGAAATGTAGGTACAGCGCGCCTGCTGCAAAACGTGCAGCGTGAAGTAGTGCGGATAAGGCGTATCCTGCGGGTGCCACTGCCAGGCCCATGCCCGGTCGCGCGTCACGAAAATCGCGTTGCCGGCGCTGCCGCCTGGCTCGACCTGCGCCAGCTTGTCGCGCAGGTAGTCGCGCGTGAAGTCGGCCGGGGTGATGCGATCCACCAGATATTCCAGATATTCCGCCGAGTCAAAGCGGGAGGCCGCCATGCCGAGCCGGGCGTAGACCGTCGGCATAAAGCCGTTATGCATCATGTACCAGCGCGTGCCCGCGCTGTCGCGCAGCAGCGGGTGGGCAAACTCCAGGCCCTGGTTTTTACTCAGCGTGGCGTGGCGCACATGCACCGCCAGAAAGCGGCCTTTGATGCTGTCGACATCAATGTCGGGCAGCGCGTCGGCAAAGGGGCCGCTGCCGCGCAGCGTGCGGATCTCGCCCGCCTCCAGCCATAAACATCCCCAGCCGTTCGGGTGTTCTTTGATCGGCCCGTCATGACAGGCGGTTTCGCCGCAGCTCATGGCGCGCGCCGCCTCCAGCACCTGCGCCGCGTCGAATTCGCCCTGCGCCAGAATCATTCTGCACACAATAAATTTCCTTCTGAAAAGCGAGATGCCGCGCGCACCACGCTGTTAAAAACGGCCAGAATGTCGTCCCGGCCGGTGGCCGACAGGCGCAACGTGCCGAGAATGCCCGCATGGCGCGTTAAATCGGCATAGAGCGACGAGCGCCGCGACACCTGTAAGCCGGGAAAGGTCAGCGGCGGCAGCAGCGCGCCCTGATGATGTTCGGCGATCCAGCTTTCCGCCCGGCGGAGCTGGGCCGGCTGACGCAGGCGCAGCTGGCCAACGGCCCGCGGCGGCGCGGTGAAGCGCAGCGCGGGCATCTCGCCGCCCGCTTCAAGCCGGAACGCGACCGCCACCCAGTCGATGCCGGTTGTCTCTTCGACCAGGCTGGCAACGCCCATACCGGAGAGGCGAAAGCCCATCTCAAGAAAATGCGGCACGCCATCCACCATGATGAAGTCGATATGAAAGGCGCCGAGCCGGTAGCTGAAGGTTTCGCAGCAGAACGCCATCAGGCTGGCAAAGGCGGGCGGCAGCGTGCTGGCGGCAACGGCGACGTGGCCGGATTCGTAAAAACTGATGCCGCCCTGAGCGTCGCGATGTTGTTCGATCACTTTCTGGCAGCAGGTAAGGGCATAGGGATGCCCGTCGTGTACCACGCCCTGCAGTGAATACTCGTCGCCGTCCAGCCAGCTTTCGACGATAAACCCGCTAAAGCTGCGCCCGCCGTAGTTCATGGTCTCTTCCAGCATCCGCACCACGCCCGCCAGGCGTTCGGGCGCCTCCACCAGCCAGATCCCGAGCCCGCCGCCACTGTCTACCGGCTTGATAACGCAGGGATAGATCAGCGCCTGGTGGGCATCAAGAATGCTGAGAGGCGAGGCGAAAAACCGGAACTCCGGCTGCGGAAAGCGCGGCCAGGCTTTTTTCAGCGCCATCCGCTGGGCATATTTATCCAGCGGGATAAAGGTGCGCGGCGCATCGGGGCCAGCCAGTATTTCCCGCACCCGGCCGGCGCTGGCGTTGTAGGCTTCAAAGCCGGCCAGCACCACGCGCGGATGCTCCAGCAGCCCGGCATGCAGGCAGGCCTGCAGCACTTCCCAGGGATTTTCCGGCCGATCGAGGCGGACGATCAGATCAAACGGCAGCGTCAGGCTAAGCGACTGGTAGTCGACGAAATCACTCATCTCCGCCAGCACGGTAAAATAGCCGTCGCGCTTCGCCACCTCGCAGTAGGGGTTCTGGCCGTCGCGCGTGGCGCCTATTTGCAGGAAAATTTTTCTCATCGCTTCGCCTTACCGGGATCAGCGCCCGGAGATCACTTCGGTCACGGTATCCTGCAGGACGCCGTGGTTTACCTGAATCACCGCCTTATGCGGATCGAAGCGCAGCACGCGCGACAGCGGATCGGCGCTTTTGCCCTCCAGCAGCGAGCTCACCTGACTGCTGCGCCAGCAGTGGCGCAGCTGAGCAAGATCCAGTCCGGAAAGCTGGCCAAGCTGCTGCGCCAGCGCCGCGTCGTCGCGTTCGCCGGCAAGCAGCTGGCGAATCGCCGCCTCGCCCAGCCCGATCTGCTGCTGCGTCAGCCAGCTGCGCAGCTGGCTGCCCTGCGCAATAAAGGGCGAATAGATCATGCAAACCAGCTGGGTGTCGTCGAGGCCAAACGTCTCTTCGGCGAAGCGCGCCGCGCGCTGGCGCTGCTGTTCAATCGCCGCGTCGTCGCGATAGCGCGCCGCCATTTCGGCGATCAGCTGAGGCGGAAAATCTTTCTGCTCCATGAGTCCCAGCGCGAAGCGGACATATTCGCGAATGCCTTCGGCGTAGCTGCGCTGCAAGAGCGTTTCCGCGCGCAGGCCGCGAATATGCGCCATCAGCGTCGGGTTGCCGCAGTCCGATTCAGAAAAGCTGAACATAAGCGGGTCAAAGCGGAAGCGCATAAAGTCGTTGAGCAGCGCCCAGTGCGCGCCGGCTTCATAGGCGGTGTCCTGGTAGATATTAAAGAACAGCGGATCGCGCGCTAGCTGATGCATGATGCGGCGCGCGGGCGTCACCGCCTCCTCGCCGTGAATAGCGGCCGAGTAGCGCAGGGCCACGCCGTCGAGCGTCTGCAAAAAGCCGCGAAAGCCCTGATCTTTCTCCGCCGTCGGCGCGTCGAACAGGCGCGAAAGGTGCCGCGCCCAGGCGACATAGGCGGTCTGCTCCTGCGGCGAATCGCCGGTGATAATCATGTCCACGCCGCCGTTATAGTGTGCCGCCAGGCCAAACGAGTTAACCATGCTGAGGTTACAGGCGTTGCAGAAGGTGGAGCGCGCGTCGGCGCGGAAGCGGTGGCCGTTCATCAGCACGTCGCTGCGGTTTTGCTGGCGCACCGAGGCGGGCAGGGGAAGATGACGTTCGAAAGGGCGGATCTGCTGGCCGTCGACGATCAGACTTTCTACGAAGGCGTCATGGTGAATAGCCAGCGCGCGGTAAACGCGGTCGATATTCTCCATCACGCTGTCGCTCATGGCGGCGTGGCGGTTGGTGCTGATGCGCAGGCGAAAGGTATCGCCGCGCTGCTGCCAGATCAGGCCCTGGATGTAACGCACGTAGGCCACCATATAGCTGCTGTCTTTCCCGCCGCCGTAGGCGAGCAGAACGCAGTTGCGCGACAGATGCTCGCTGTCCGGCAGGGCGGCAAGCAGGCGATGAGAGCACCGTTTAGCGGAATCGATGATTGCCGGCGTCAGGTAGCCTTCAATTTCTCTCATCATGGTGGACAGATTATTCATTTTTCGCGTTTTCCTTTGGCTGATAAATTCGTTTATCTGCATGGAACCTGCTGATTCCATGAAAAACAGGCCATTAAGCGGTGTAGCAATGAATGCCTGGGCGAAGGCGGACGTCAGGGAGCCGGACGCGGCAAACGAGACGGTTGCGCGTCATAAATAATTAAGAGATGCAGCCTAAAGTACTTTGAATGTACTCTCTTGAATACGCACAGATCAGTACGATATGGGGTGGAACAGATGCCCGTTGAAACGGACCAGCAGGAGAGTCAAAGCAGTCGTTACCGCCAGATAGCTGAGCAGATCAAGCAGGCTATCCGCAGCGGATCGCTGCTGCCCGACAGCCGGTTGCCTTCGGTGCGCACGCTGGCGACGCAGTACAGCGTCAGCCTGACGACCGCGCTAAAAACGCTGCGCACGCTGGAGGATGAGCGCTTTGCGGTGGCGAAGCCGAAATCGGGCTTTTTCGTCGCGGCGCGGCAGGGGCACCAGGAGACGGCGCCGACGCAGCTGGCACAGCCGCGGCTTGTTGCGCCGCTGGATGAACAGACAGAGATGCACCTGGCGATCCTCGGCTCGGAGTGCCGCGTTCGTCTCGACCTGGCGAACGGCGACAGCTCGCTCTATCCGGTTAAAAAAATCGGGCTGCTGATGCGCCAGATGGGATACAGCAAACCGGCGCTGTTGGGCAACACCGTTAAGGGCACCGGCTATTTGCCGCTTAAGCATGAAATCGCGCGTCGCGCGGTGGAGTACGGCTGCAATATCAGCGCCGACGATATTCTTATCACCAACGGCTGTATCGAGGCGGTGTCGCTGTCGCTGCGCGCCACGCTCAGGCCTGGCGACGTAGTGGCGGTAGAGTCGCCCTGCTACTTCGTGCTGCTGCAGATGCTGCATAATCTCAACCTGCGCGTGATCGAAGTTGACGCCGGGCCGGAAGGCTACGTCGACGTCGAAAAACTTACCGCCTTGTTTCGCCGCCGTGCGGTACAGGCCTTTCTTACCATCAGCAACGTCAACAATCCGCTCGGCAAATCGATTCCCAACGAGCAGAAGGCCTATATCGCCCGTCAGGCCGATGAGAACGACGTGGTGATCGTCGAAGATGATATTTTTGGCGATACCGCATTTGGTGAGCGGCGGCCTTTTCCGATGCGCGCCTTTAGCCCCAACGCCATTCTCTGCAGCGGCTTTTCCAAAACCATTGCGCCCGGCATTCGCATCGGCTGGGTACACAGCGTCAACTACATGCGCAAGATCGCGTCGCTGAAATATACCTCGACCATGGGCACCTCAACGCTGTCGCAGGCGGCGATCGCCGAGCTGCTGCGCAGCGGCGGCTATGACGCCCATTTGCGCAAGCTGCGGCGCGAACTGGCCGGCCAGATTCAGCAGATGCGTCAGTCGCTGCTGCGCGAATTCCCGCCGGGCACGCGCGTTTCAGAGCCGGAAGGAGGCTATGTGCTGTGGGTGGAGATGCCGCACCGGGCGCTCAACGTGCGTGCGCTGTTCCTCAAGGCGCGCAACGCCGGTATCGGTATTGCACCGGGCCATATTTTCGCCACCGACGATCGCTACGACCACTGTTTTCGGCTCAACGCCGGCTTCGGCTGGAATGAAGAGGTGGAGCAGGCGATCCGCCAGCTGGCGCAGTGGTGTCGGGAGTCGCTGGTGGAGGTGAAAGAGGGGTAAGCGCCGGACACGCCGGCGCACGTTTAAAACTGCGAATCAAAGCTGCTCTGCAAACGCCTTTTCAACCTCTTCCGCCAGAATCGTCACCGCGCGCTCAATATTCTCAGCGTCCGGCACATAGTTCATGCGCATGCACTGATGCGTGTGCGGCCACGCCTGCTCCAGGCCGGGGAAGAAAAAGTGGCCCGGCACCATCAGAACGCCGCGCGCCTTAAGGCGCTGGTAAAGCGCTTCGGTGCTGATCGGCAGATCGCGGAACCATAGCCAGAGAAAAATCGCGCCTTCCGGCTTGTGGATCAGGCAGCGATCTTCTGACAGATGGCGGCGAAGAATAGCGATGGTTTCGGTCACTTTGGCCTGATAGAACGGCTTGATCACCTCCTCCGACAGCCGCAGCAGGTCGCCGCGCTGGATCATCTCCGCGGCGATCGCCGGGCCGATACTGCCGGGCGCCAGGCTGATAATGCCGTTCATATTACTGAGGGCGCTGATAGTCTTTTCGTCGGCGACGATAATGCCGCAGCGCGCGCCGGGCAGACCGAGCTTCGACAGGCTCATGCAGAGAATAATATTGGGATTCCACAGCGGACGCGCGTCGCTGAAAATAATGCCGGGAAAAGGCACGCCGTAGGCGTTGTCGATCAGCAGCGGCACATCGTGCAGCTGCGCCAGCGCGTCGAGCTGCATCAGTTCGTCGTCGGTCACGACGTTGCCGGTCGGGTTGGTAGGACGCGACACGCAGATCAGGCCGATATCGTCATGCATCGGCAGATGTTCGAAATCAACGTGATATTTAAACTGGCCTTCCGGCAGCAGCTCAATATTGGGTTTGGCGGAAACGAACAGCCCTTCGTCCAGTCCGGCATCGGCATAGCCCAGGTATTCCGGCGCCAGCGGAAAGAGCACGCGCTTTTTGCTGCCGTCGGCGCGGCGGCCGGCGAACAGGTTAAACAGATAGAAAAATGCGCTCTGGCTGCCGTTGGTCAGGGCGATATTTTTCGCCGTAACCGGCCAGCCCAGTTCGCTGCTGAGCAGCGTCGCCAGCGCGTTCAGCAGCGTCGCTTTGCCGCGCGGGCCGTCATAGTTGCAGAGCGCTTCGCTCAGCTTGCCCTCGTGATGCATCTGCTGCAGCAGCTGCTGAAAATAATCATTCATCGCCGGGATCTGCGCCGGGTTGCCGCCGCCGAGCATAATAGTGCCGGGGGTACGCAGGCCTGCGCCCATATCTTCCATCAGACGTGAGATGCCGGTGGGCTGGGTAAACTTGTCGCCGAACTGAGAAAAAGACATATAGAAGTTAAAAATGTGTGACGAATGGGGGATCAACGATAACGCCCGCCAGCGGCGGGCGCAATGGAAAGGGCAGATTACTTAAGTATGTCTGGGTTAACGCAGTTCTTTTCCACCTTACCGGTCAGCGCGGCGATCAGGTTTTCCACCGCGTCCTGCGCCATGCCGTAGCGCGTTTCGTGGGTGGCGGAACCGATATGCGGCAGCGTTACCACATTAGGCAGCGAGAAGAGCGGCGACGCGGTCAGCGGCTCCTGCTCGAACACGTCAAGGCCCGCCGCGTGGATGGTGCCCTCTTTCAGCGCGGCGATCAGCGCCTCTTCGTCTACCACCGGGCCGCGTCCGGCGTTGATCAGGATGGCGCTCGGCTTCATCAGCTTCAGCTGTTCCGCGCTGATCATATGGTGCGTCTGCTCGGTCAGCGGCAGGCTGATGCAGACAAAGTCGCTCTCTTTCAGCAGCGTTTCCAGATCGCAGCGCTGCGCGCTAAAGCGCGACTGCGCCTCTTCATGTTCGCGACGCGCGTTATAGAGAATCTTCATGCCAAAGCCGAAGTGCGCGCGCTGCGCCAGCGCCATGCCGATGCGGCCCATGCCGAGAATGCCGAGGGTCTTGTGGTGTACGTCGATGCCGAATTTATCCGGCCCGATGCTTTTGTTCCACTGGCCCGCTTTCACCCACGCGTCCAGTTCGGTGACGCGGCGCGCGCTGCTTAGCACCAGCGCCATCATGGTGTCGGCCACCGTTTCGGTCAGCACCGTCGGGGTATGCATCAGCAGCACATGACGCTGGTTGAGCGCCTCGACGTCGAAATTGTCGTAGCCTACCGATACGGTCGAACAGGCGCGCAGCTTCGGCATTTTTGCCAGCAGCTCGCCGTCGACCTTGCCGCCGGAGCCGATCAATCCCTCAGCCTGCGCCAGCGCGTCAGCGTGCTGCTGCTGGCTTTCCGGCGACAGATCTTTGATTTCGGTTACGCTGAAGTGGGCGTCGAGCCGGGCACGCAGATCGTCCGGCAGGCTTTTATACAGAATCACGGATGGTTTCATCGTTCGCTCCCTGTAAAACGTGTGACGGGCGACACGCAGGTCGCCCGGAGAAGAGGGTCAGCGCTTACGCTTTCAGGCGTGTTTCGCGCCGTGCAGCGGCGGCGTTTTGTTTTCCGCGGGCTTGACGATCAACGTCAGCCACACCGATACCAGCAGCGCTGCGCCCATGAAGATATAGGAGGCCGCCGGACTGCCCGTCGCTCCATTAAGATAGCCGACAATCCAGGAACCGACGAACGAACCGAGCGCGCCCATGCTGTTGATCAGCGCCATCGCGCCGCCGGAAACGTTGCGCGGCAGCATCTCTGGAATGATGGCGAAGAAGGGGCCGTAGGGCGCATACATAGCGCCGCCCGCGATCACCAGCAGCGCGTAAGAGAGCCAGAAGTTGTCGGAGCCGACCAGATAAGAGCCGAGGAACGCCAGCGCGCCAATCAGCAGCAGCGGCCAGACGAAAAGCTTGCGGTTCTGCATTTTATCCGACGCCCAGGAGACAACGATCATCGCGATGGTCGCCGCCAGATAAGGCACCGCCGACAGCCAGCCCGCTTCCACCATGCCCATCTCCGTGCCGTTGCGCAGAATCGACGGCAGCCACAGCACAAAGCCGTAGACGCCGATGCTCCAGGCGAAATACTGCATGCAGAGCAGGATAACGTTGCGGTTGCGGAACGCTTCGCTGTAGTTGCGCACCGCTTTGATATTCTCCTGCTCTTTTTTCAGCTGGGCGGCCAGCGCGGCTTTTTCTTCCGTGCTCATCCAGCGCGACTGCTCAGGCTTATCCTGCACCATAAACCACCAGGCGACAGCCCAGATCACCGCCGGGATCCCTTCGAAGATAAACATCTCGCGCCAGCCGAACGCGTCGATCAGATAGCCGGAAACCACCGACATCCAGAGCACCGTAACCGGGTTACCGAGGATCAGAAAGGTATTGGCACGCGAGCGCTCCGATTTGGTGAACCAGTTGCTGATATAGATCAGCATCGCGGGCATCACCGCCGCTTCCACTACTCCAAGGGCGAAGCGGATCGCCGCCAGCATCGGGATATTGCTCACCACGCCGGTCAGCGACGCGCAGACGCCCCACAGCACCAGGCACCAGAAAATCAGTTTTTTCACGCTGCGGCGTTCGGCGTAAACCGCGCCGGGGATCTGGAAAAAGAAGTAGCCGAGAAAGAAGAGCGCGCCCAGCAGCGAGGACATGCCCTTGGTGATGCCAAGGTCGTCGTTGATGCCGGCGGCAGAGGCGAAGCTAAAGTTTGCTCGATCCAGATACGCCAGACTGTAGGTGATAAACACGATGGGCATGATATACCACCAGCGTTTCGGCGCGATTGTCTGCGTTTTCATGCGGTTCTCCTCTGATATTACGGTTCGGATGCAGGCTAGAAATCGCCTAACTCGCTGCGCGTTGGCAGCCCTTCGCTGTCGCCGATCACCTGAATCGCCAGCGAACCGATTCTGTTGCCGCGCTTAATCGCCTGCGGCAGCGTTTTACCTTCCAGCAGCGCGCTGATCACGCCGACGGCGAAACCGTCGCCCGCGCCAACGGTGTCCACCACGTTCTCGACGCGGATCGCCTCAACCTGGCCCTGCTCGCCCTGCGCGGTTTTATACCAGGCACCGTCGCAGCCGGTTTTAATCACCACCGCTTTTACCCCTTTATCGAGGTAGAAATCGGCGATCGCTTCCGGCTGACGATAGCCGGTCAGGATATAGCCCTCTTTTTCGCCCGGCAGCACCCAGTCGGCATATTCCGCCAGGTGGTTGAGCTGCTGACGCATCTCCTCTTCGCTGCGCCACAGCACCGGCCGCAGGTTAGGATCGAAAGAGATGGTTTTGCCGCGCGCGCGCATCTCTTTCGCGCTGTGCTTCAGCAGCGCCAGCGAGCTGGCGGAGAGCGCCGCGGCGACGCCGCTCAGATGCAGATGGCGCGCGGCGCCGAAGTAGTCGCTGTTGAAATCGTCAACGGAGAGATGGCTGGCGGCGGAACCTTTACGGAAATATTCCACCAGCGGATCGGAGCCGTCATCCACTTTGGATTTCAGCTGAAAGCCGGTGGGGTAGCGCGCGTCTTTCGTCACCTGACGGTGATCAACGCCTTCGCTCTCCAGCACCTGGCAAATAAAGCGGCCGAAGCTGTCGTCGCCGACGCGGCTTACCCAGCCGACCTTCAGACCGAGACGCGCCAGGCCGATGGCGACGTTAAGCTCCGCGCCCGCCGCGCGCTTGATAAAGGTTTCAGCGGCGGCGAGATCGCCGGTTTCACGCGCGACGAACATCGCCATCGCTTCGCCGATGGTGACGACGTCCAGCGCGCCGTTATGCAGAGTAGTCATCTTCTCTCCTTACAGAGTGCGCAGCAGCGACACGTAGTGGCGCGTCACTGCCAGCAGATCTTCGCCTTCCAGCGGGAATTCGATGCCGCGCGGGGCGTCGTTCGGCAGCTGGCGCAGCAGGCCGCGCCAGTCCGCGTTCGCCTCATCCAGCGCCACCGCGCGATAGCTGTCGCCGTGCGGCTCCGCCGCCTTGACGTGAATATAACGCACGAAACGCCCGAGCTGCGTCGCCGCCGCCTGCGCATTCTCCTGCGTCCAGAGCCAGTTGCCCATATCGAAGGTCATCGTCACCGGCAGGTTCGCCTGCTCCACCGCCTGGAAAAAGCGCAGCGAAGGTGCCAGCTTGCCGCTGAGGGTCTGATCGTTTTCTACCGTCAGCTCTGGCTGGTAGCGTTCGCCGATGGCGCGCAAATCCGCCGCGTGCAGCTCGCCGCTGAATCCGCCCAGCGCCAGCTTGAGGCGCTGCGCGTTGAGCTGCTGAGCTTCTTTAAGGTAGTTCTCCAGCTGGGGATTTAACGCGCCGTCGTCACAAAACAGCGTGTCGGGTACCGAGTAGCTGGCGTGCAGCTGATGGTGCTGAATGGCCTGGGCCAGCGCGGGCAGGTTGGCAAGCGTCGCGGCGTCAAAGAGTTCGCGACGGATTTCGACGCCGTCGGCGCCGGCCTGCTGGATCAGCGGCAGCAGCGCCTGCTGACCACCCAGCGCGGCGACCTGTTGCTGTCCGTAGGCGGCGGTCACCACAATAATTTCAGCGTTCATCGTCACTCCTGAAAGGCGCGTTAAGCAAAAGTTACAGGGAAAACGTTAATTGGAACCGGTTCCAAAGCAAAGGAGCAGAGGCTGAAACTATGATCGTGCTCACGAAGCGAGCACGAGAGAGGGAGAAAAGAGGAGGGGTCAGGCGAGAGGCTGGCTGGAGCCGCGCACCACCAGTTCGCCGGAAAATACCTGTTCGGCGGCGGGGCCGGCGCTGCCTTCGATGCGGGCGATCAGCCGCTCCAGCGCCGCATAGCCGATCTGCCAGGTGGGCTGGCGCAGCGTGGTAATACCGACGCCCGCCAGCGCCGCCCACTCCAGCTCGTCGAAGCCGAGCAGACCGATATTTTCGCCCCAGCGCAGGCCGACGCGCTGCATCGCGCGCGCAACCTGTAGCGTCATGGCGCCGTTCGCCACCATCACCGCCGCGCGTTTTCCGCGCTGGCGTTGCGCGTAGTCAAGCAGCAGCGCATCCAGCGCCGCGGGCTGATGCAGCGGCACCTCTGCGTTTTCGTGCGCAATGTGCGGCCAGGCGGCGAGGCGCTGACGGAACGCCTGCAGGCGTTCGCGGCGCGTGTTGACGCTGCCCAGCGGCTCGCTTAAAAACAGCAGCGCCTCATAGCCATTATCAAGCAGATGCTGCGTGGCGATCTCCGCGGCCTCGGCGTTGTTCAGGCCGACCACATCGCAGGCGAAATCGGGAATTTTGCGGTCAATAAGCACCATCGGCAGCAGCGACTGCTGCAGGCGGCTCAGCGCCTCTTCGCGCATGCCGACGGCGTTCACTACCACGCCTTCCACCTGATAGCTGCTCAGCAGCTGCAGATAGTGCTGCTCCAGATCGACTTCATTGTTGGTGTTGCACATCAGCAGCGTAAAGCCGCGCTCGCGGCAGGCGGCTTCGATGCCGCACATCACGTCGACGGAGTAGGGATTGGTGATATCCGCGATAATCAGCCCGATCAGCCGCGTGCGGCCGCGCTTCAGCCCGCGCGCCATCTGGCTGGGGCGATAGTCGAGTTCGGCAATCGCCTGTTCGATGCGGGCTTTTAAATCAGCGGAAAGAAGATGCTGCTCGCCGTTGAGATAGCGAGACACGCTGGTTTTACCGGTTCGCGCGCTGCGAGCGACATCGCTAATGGTGGCGCGAGGCGGTCTGTTCTTCATGTCGGTACCTGTAGAAAGAGAAACAGGCAGAGACTAGCACAGCCCCTGGCCGTCGCAAAAAGCACAATCAGCGTGGCGCGCTATCCAGCCAGGGCTGATGCAGCAGCTGAAGTGCCTCCAGCGGCGCGCCGTCCAGCATCTGCATCAGCATATCGGCAAGCTGGTCGCCGGTTTCGCGGTCGGAGGCCTGACGGATGGCGATCGTCGGCGCCTCAACAATCGCTTCGCGCGGTAGACCTTCCCAGGCATAGAGGCGGATCGCTTCGCGGCCGTGCAGCCGGTTCGCCTGCTGTACCGCCAGCGCCGCACCCTCTGCCAGCGCGCTGCTGTCGGTGATAATCGCCTGCAGCGACGCATCCCGCGCCAGCCAGGCTGCGGTTTGCTGGAAGCCAGCGCGGCGCGACGGCGGTACGGCGACGATATCGACCGGCGCAACGGCGCCCATCGCGTCAAGAAAACCCTGACGGCGGTCGCGGACAAACGTCGTGCCCTCGTCGCTGCCCAGCCAGGCGATGCGCGTCAGCCCCTGTTGCAGGCAGGCCTCAACCGCCAGGCGCGAGCCGCGGTGATGATCGACGTCCAGCCAGGCGTAGGGCTGCGGCAGGTCGCTGCGGCCGAGGGTAATAAAGCGAAAGTTTTTTTGCTGCAGGCTCAGCAGACGCTCATCCTGCGGCAGGGTATGGGTGACGATCAGCGCATCCAGCACGCGGCTGCGCAGCAGGCGGGTCAGGGTACGCGGCCCGTCGTGGGGCTTATCCACCAGCAGCACCAGATCGATCTCCTGCTGCGCCAGGCGCTGATCGAGCGTCAGCAGCATTTCGCTGAAGCGGCAGTCGCTGACAGGCGACGTACTGACGGGAAAGACGAGCCCTACCGCGTTGGCGCGGCCGGTTTTCAGACGGCGCGCGGCGGCGTTGGGGCGATAGCCGCGACGCTGCGCTTCTGCTTCGACGCGTTTCCGCGTTTCCTCCGCCACATCCTTATAGCCGTTCAATGCCCGGCTAACCGTGGTAACGGACAACCCTAACTCGCTGGCAATGGCTTTTAGTGACATGCTGGACGACTCGCTGAACACGTTTTTTTCACGCTAACATAAAGTCTGTTTTGGCACTACAGAATGGAGATCCTCCGCGCCTTTTTGTCGAAAAAAGCACGTAAAAAAAGTAAAAAAACGACATTACGATGGAAAACGCCCCGAAACGGGGCGTTTTGCCTCAGCCGAGCGGGCTAAGTGTGATTTCCACGCGGCGGTTTTGCGCCTTGCCTGCTTCAGTGCTGTTGGTGGCGACCGGGTTATCCGGCCCCAGCCCCTGGGTGCGCAGACGATCTGCCGCGACGCCCTGGGTAATCAGCGCGCTGGCAACGCTCTCGGCGCGCTGCTGAGAGAGACGCATATTCAGCGCGCGCGAGCCGGTGCTGTCGGTATAGCCGGTCACGTTTACCGCGGTTTTCGGATACTCTTTCAGCACCATAGCGACGCCGGTCAGGGTATTGGCACCTGCCGCTTTCAGGCTGCTGCTGCTGGAGTCGAAGGTGACGTTATTCGGCATATTCAGCACGATATTGTCGCCCTGACGCGTCACGCTGACGCCGGTGCCGCGCATTTTTTCGCGCAGCTTGGCTTCCTGCACATCCATGTAGTAGCCGATGCCGCCGCCGAGCGCCGCGCCGGACGCCGCGCCAATTAGCGCGCCTTTGCCGCGATCTTTTTTCGACGAGGAGAGAACGCCGACGCCGGCGCCCATTAGCGCGCCCAGACCGGCGCCGATGCCGGATTTACCGGCCTGGGATTCGTTGGTGTATGGATTAACGGTACAGCCTGACAGTACCAGACTGCCGCTCAGTAACAGGCAAAGCGAAAACGATTTTTTATACATGCTCATTCCCTAAATCAAACAAAGACCTTACGTCTTTTAAGCGGCGAGATTATGCCGCTTAAGAAGGAAGAAGGGGTGAGGGAAACTCTTATTTTGTCTGGTTTGAGGATAAAAGGTTGTCAGGATGGCAAAAACAGTTGGTCTGATGATCGCTGATCAGCCCGCAGGCCTGCATAAAGGAGTAGCAAATTGTCGGGCCGACGAATTTAAAACCACGCTGCTTTAACGCTTTTGACAGCGCTATCGCCTGCTCTGAGGTGGTCGGCACCTCTTTGTAGTTTGCGAAGTGATGCACAACCGGCTGGTTATCGACAAAACCCCACACGAAGCGCGCAAAATCTTCCCCTTTCGCCTCCATCGCCAGATAAGCGCGTGCGTTGTTGATAATGGCGGTAAGTTTGCCGCGATGGCGTATCAGACCGCTATCCTGCATCAGGCGCGCCAGATCTTCATCATCCATCTGGCTTACCGCCTGAGGATCGAAGGCGTGAAAGGCGCGCCGGTAATTTTCTCGCTTCTTCAGTACGGTGATCCAGGAGAGCCCCGCCTGCTGCCCTTCCAGGCAGAGCATCTCGAACAGCGCCTGTTTGTTATTTTGCGCAATGCCCCACTCGCGGTCGTGGTAGGCCAGATAAAGCGGGTCCTCAGTGACCCAGCCGCATCGTTGCATCTTCAGTATCCTGATAAAGAGAAAATTTTGTGACGTCGCTTGATCTTACGTTTAGTCGGTTAATAGTTAAACAGCAGGCGTGATAAAACAGATTTTCACATAGCGCCGACCGGTCTCTTCAGCGTCGTCTGGAGTTTTTTCATGTTGCAGAAAAGAGAGTGTGCCAGCCAGCGCCTTGCGGCACTGGCGCTGAGTAGTGCGTTGCTTTTTTGTTCTGCAACGCCCCTGGTTGCCTGGAGCGGCGAGAGCCTGTTAGCGCCGGAGGATAATGCGCGCGATCGTCCCGATTACGACACCATCCTTGCGGAAAAAATCTCCCGAAATCTTCTGATCGTCGGCAACGATGCGCGCATGAATTTTCTGGAGGCGGCGCTGAATTCACCTCAGTCCCCCTTTACGCTGCGCGTCGAGCCTGTGCCAACCGGTACGCGCTACAGCGCGGGCTGGGATATGCCGCTGGGTGCTTCACTGACGACCGGGCCGGTGGCGCAGTACGCGCCAGCGACCGCGCCGCTCAGCTGCCCGCAGTGCGACTTCAGCCGCGACGGCGTTGCCACCTTAGGCTGGCGCGTTGATTCCCAGCTGGCGTGGATCGCGCCTTACGCGCAGCTTAGCTATAGCTATCAGCCCGGCGATGGCGTGGCCGGCGAAGCGCGCGATCGGCTGCCGGATGATCCGGCCGCGCGCGAAGCGGGCTGGGTAGACGTCAGCATCGGTGCGCATATTCCGCTGAATCACCATGTTACGGCGTTCGCCGCCTTTTCGCAAAACGACGCGCTAAATAGCGGCGAGCAGTTTATTTACAGCCTCGGCGTTAGCGCCAGTTTTTAACAGGGTGGCATAAAATGAGAAAGGGTGAATAAGTAACGTCATATAATAAGCGCGCTAATCATGATGGTAATAATAATATGCGCGAACAAATTTCAATCCTCGGCCGTGAATGCGCGGCTTTTTTATTTGCAACACTGTTCCTTGTGCTGATGATGTCGGCCATCTATATCGACGTAAACTGGATGAACGACGCCATGCATGAAACCTCGATCACGGAGACGCTGCAGGAAGTGGTGCTCGCCTCCATCGCGGCGATGTTCTTCTGGTCGGCGCATCGGCGTTCCGCCCAGCGCGGCGCGCTGATCCTTATCGGCGGCTTTTACAGCTGTATGCTGATCCGCGAACTGGACTTTGTATTCGACGTCGTCGAGCACGGCAGCTGGATCTGGTTCGCGCTGGCGACCGCCGCGGCCTGCCTGGCGATGGCGCTGCGTTCGGTGCGCGACACGCTGGACGGGCTGGTCGCTTTCGTGACCAACCGCTGCTGGCTGATGACCGTCAGCGGCATGCTGATCGTGCTGGTGTTCTCCCGCCTGTTCGGCATGCATCAGCTGTGGCAGCACCTGATGCTGGACGGCTACAACCGCGTGGTGAAAAATATCGCTGAAGAGGGCACCGAGCTGCTGGGCTACAGCATGTGCTGGCTCGCCTCGACGCGCTACCTGTGGCAAACCCGTCCGGCCCGCGTCAGGGCAGAAGCCGCCAGGCCGGTTCAGAACGCGCTTTCCACCGAGTCCGCCTCCTGGTCCTCGTAACGCGCGCCTTTTTTGGCGATCCAGGGCGTTAAAAAAGGTACAATAAAGACTTGTGCGCCGGTGCTCTGCCGGCGCAGCGTGCAGGTCAACGTCAGGTTTCATCATGTCAGTCAAAATTCTTACTTCTACGCTTATTGGGCTGGACGCCTTTCGTCAGGATCCGCGTCAGGCGCTGCAGCAGGCGGAAAACGGCACGCTGGCGGTGCTGGATAATTACGCGCCGGCGTTTTATGCCGTGACGCCGGAGCGGCTGGCGCATCTGCTGGCGCTGGAGGCGGCCGCGGCGCATCCCAGCGACGTGACGCTGGACGACAGCCTGTATGACGATCTGCCCGCTACGCTGCCGACGCCGGCGGGCAAGTTCGCTATGTATGCTGGCTGGCAGCCCGACGCCGACTTTCAGCGCCAGGCCGCTATCTGGGGCGTGGCGCTAAGCGAGCCGGTCACCCCTGCCGAGCTGGCCGCTTTCGTCGCCTACTGGCAGGCGGAAGGCCGCCTGTTTCACCATGTGCAGTGGCAGCAGAAGCTGGCGCGCAGCGTGCAGATGAACCGCGCCGCCAGCGGCGGCCAGCCCAAACGCGATATTACGCAAATCAGCAATACTGATTACAACATTCCCGATGGGTTTCGAGGTGAGTAATGAAAACGCCGACCGATCTGTTCAGCCGTCTGAAAAAAATGATGCCCGCCAACGTCCAGCCAAAGTTCACCAGCGGTGAAGAGCTGTTGGCCTGGAACCAGGAGCAGGGGCGCCTGCGTTCGGAGTCTATCGTGCGTGAAAACCGCGCCATGAAAATGCAGCGCGTTATGGGGCGTTCCGGCATTCGCGAGCTGCATATGAACTGCTCGTTCGATAACTATCGCGTCGAGAACGAAGGGCAGCGCAGGGCGCTGACGATGGCGCGCCAGTATGCAGACGATTTCGAAGGCAGCATCGCCAGCTTCGTCTTTTCCGGCCGTCCTGGCACCGGCAAAAACCATCTGGCGGCGGCCATCGGCAACGACCTGATCCTGCGCGGCAAAAGCGTGCTGATCGTTACCGTTGCGGATCTGATGTCGAGCATGAAGGGCACCTTTAGCGGCGGCAGTGATATCACCGAAGAGCGCCTGCTGCAGGATCTCAGCAGCGTCGATCTGCTGGTGATTGATGAGATCGGCATGCAGAGCGAGTCGCGCTACGAAAAGGTGATTATCAACCAGATCGTCGATCGACGCTCATCGTCGAAACGTCCGACCGGTATGCTCTCTAACCTGGATCCCGCCGGTATGAATACTCTGCTGGGCGAGCGCGTGATGGACCGTATGCGTCTCGGCAACAGCATGTGGGTGCGCTTCGACTGGGAAAGCTACCGCAGCCGCGTGCGCGGCGACGAATATTAGTCGTTTTATCCTTTCCAGAAACCGGGCGCGTCCCGGTTTTTTTACGTCGGTATCCTTCCCTTCGCCCTCTGCTGCGACTTGTGTGAAACAGCGCGCAAAAGTGCCGGATAAGGGGCGTCGCGGCGCTGTTACACTTAAAGATACGTTGCCTGTCAGAAGAGCGCTGAAAAAATATGAGTAAAGGCCCTGCACTACTCAGACTTAATAACCAGAAGCGCGTGATGACGCAGCTCCGCCATTTGCGCGTGACGTCGCGTCAGGATTTAGCCCACATCTTGTCGCTCAGTAAAAACACCGTTTCGCTGATCGTGGACGAGCTGCTGGAAAAGTCGCTGCTTCACGAGCTGGGACCGATCAACGTGGCCGCCGCCGGCCGCCCGAAAATTGAGATCGCCCTCCGCCCGGAACAGCTGAAAAGCGCGGGCGTGATGGTGGAGCGCAACGCAATTTACTGCCGCGTCTGCGACTACTTTTCGCAGGTGATGGTGGAGCAGACGCGTCGCGTCGATACCGCTAACCCTAAAAAGCTGCTGGATGAGGTCGCGAACCTGTGCGGCGAACTCACGGAGAAGCATCCGCAGCTGCTGGGCATCGGGCTGGGTTTTCCCGGCATCGTCGATCCCGATCGCGGCTGGATGCACCTTTCGACTCATCTCGGCTGGCAGGATGTCGATCTGTTGACGCCGGTCAGGCAAAAGGTCAAGGTGCCGCTGCGCGTGATGAATAACGTCAAGGCCTCGGCGCTGCTGGCGGTGCAGCAGCTTGGGCTGAGATCGACAGGTAGCCACTTCTACCTGCGCATCGCCGAAGGCATGGGCGGCGCGCTGGTGCAGCAGGGCGAAGTCGTGACCGGCAATAGCTGGACCGCGGGCGAAGCGGGGCATCTCAGCGTGCAGCCGGACGGCCCGCGCTGCCGCTGCGGCCGTCAGGGGTGCGCCGAAGCGCTGATCAGCAAACCGGCGATTGAGCAGCAGCTCGCCCAGCGCCGTCCCGGCTTAAGCTGGCAGACGCGCGACGAGGCGCCGAAGGTGGTGGATGAGGTAATGCAGCAGGCGGGCGGCTTCCTTGCGAAGGCGATTGGCCAGATTATCCTGCTGCTGAATCCGGCGACGATTATTATCGACGCCCCCTGGAATGTGCATCCGCTGTTTTGCGATACGGTGCGCAAGCGGATCGAAGCGGGCACGCCAGCCTTCACTTTCCAGAACACCAGGCTGCACTTTTTGCAGACGCGCCTCGATCCGGCGGTAGGGCTGTCGCTGGCGGTGATTGAGCAGTTTGAACAGCGGCAGGGATAAAGAGAGAAGGTCTGAAGGCCGCGGCTTAGCCTTTATCACGCCGCCGCCCTTTTACATCACGCTTTCACCGTGATGCTGTCGATACTCTTTCGGCGTGCTGGCGTAGCTTTTCTTAAATACCGAATAAAAATATTGCAGCGAAGGGTAGCCGCACATCTGGGAAATTTCATTAATGTTCAGCGAGGAAGAGGCCAGCAGCTCGCGCGCCTTTTCCAGTTTCTCGCGGTGGATCATGGCGTGAATCGTATCGCCGGTTTCATCGCGAAAGCGCTTCTCCAGATTAGAGCGCGACAGGCCGATCGCATCCAGCACCTGTTCGACCTTGATGCCTTTACAGGCGTTAAAGCGAATATAGTGCATGGCCTGGATCACGGCTGGATCGCGCAGCGAGCGGAAGTCGGTTGAGCGGCGGGCGATCACTTTGATCGGCGGCACCAGAATGCGCTGAAGCGGCAGCGGCTGTTTATCCAGCAGGCGATGCAGCAGTTTGGCGGCCTGATAGCCCATCTGCCGCGTGCCCTGCGCCACAGACGACAGCGCAACGCGCGACAGATAGCGCGTCAGTTCTTCATTGTCGATGCCGATAACGCTCAGCTTTTCCGGCACCGGGATTTTAAGATATTCGCAGGCCTGCAGCAGATGACGCGCGCGCGCGTCAGTTACCGCGATAATACCGGTTTGCGGCGGCAGGGTTTGCAGCCAGTCGGCCAGCCGGTTCTGCGCATGCTGCCAGTTTTCCGGCGCGGTATTCATCCCCTGATAAACCACCCCCTGATAGCGCTCGCGCTGCACCAGCTGGCGAAAGGCGTGTTCGCGCTCCTGCGCCCAGCGCTTGCCGCCAGAGGCGGGCAGCCCGTAAAAGGCGAAGCGATTGATGCCCTTCTCTTTGAGATGAAGAAAGGCGCTCTCCACCAGCGCCGCGTTGTCGGTGGCGATATAGTGCACCGGCGGATAATCCTGCTGGCGATGGTAAGAGCCGCCGACGCCGACAATCGGCACCTCAACGTTCGCCAGCAGCTGCTCAATTGAGCTGTCGTCATAGTCGGCGATGACGCCATCGCCCAGCCATTCGCGGATATTCTCAATGCGGCAGCGGAAATCCTCCTCGATAAAAATATCCCAGTCGGTCTGCGACGCCTGTAAATACTCGCCGACACCCTCTACCACCTGACGGTCGTAGACCTTATTGGCATTGAACAGCAACGTAATGCGATAGCGTTTTTCATGCATAGTGGCGTGCTCTCCTGAATCCCAGCGCCATGCATAGCACAGCCGGATGAGCAGCAGAAATTGTTTGCGCCAGGTTGTGATCCCCGACGCGATCAGACCCGGCGACGCGTGGCGGTATCCATCCACACCGCCAGCAGCAGAATCGCCCCTTTAACGATGTACTGCCAGAAAGTGGGGACGTCCATCATGCTCATGCCGTTATCCAGCGAGGCCATGATAAAAGCCCCCATCACCGCCCCCGCGACCGATCCCACGCCACCCGCCAGGCTGGTGCCGCCGATAACGCAGGCGGCGATAGCGTCCAGCTCGGCGATATTGCCCGCCGACGGCGAACCGGCGCCGAGGCGCGAACTCAGGATCAGACCGGCGATCGCCACCATTACGCCGTTGATGGCGAACACCGCAAGTTTAGTGCGCGCCACGTTAATTCCCGACAGCCGCGCGGCGTCCAGATTGCCGCCGATGGCGTAGATGCGGCGGCCAAAGGCGGTGCGCGTCGCCATAAACATGCCGCCCAGCAGCAGCAAAGCCAGCAGCAGAACCGGCGTCGGCACGCCGCGATAGTCATTCAATAGCCAGATCGCACCCAGCACCAGCACCGCGGTAAGCGCCTGACGCGCCACCGTGCCGCCCGCGGCGGACTGCGTCAGCCCGAGCTGCTGACGGCGCAGCCGCAGCCGCCACTGCCACAGCATAAACAGCGCCAGACCGGCGATGCCGAAACCGAAACCGACGCCGTCCGAAAGATAGCTCTGTCCAATCTGCGACATAGCGGGCGTGGTTGGCGCGACCGTGGTGCCGCTGGTGATCCCTACCAGAATGCCGCGGAACGCCAGCATGCCGGCCAGAGTAACGATAAATGACGGCACTTTGCGGTAGGCGACCCACCAGCCGTTCCAGCTGCCCAGCAGCAGCCCCATCAGCAGCGTCACCGCGATTGTCAGCGGCAGCGGCCAGCCGAGCCAGACGTCGAAAATCGCCGCCGCGCCGCCCAGCAGGCCCATCATCGAGCCCACCGACAGATCGATCTCCGCCGAAATAATGACGAACACCATACCGACCGCCAGAATGCCAGTGATCGCGGTCTGCCGCAGCAGGTTAGAGACGTTGCGCGGGCTGAGCCAGGCGCCGTCGGTGGTCCAGGTGAAAAACAGGGCGATGACCAGAATGGCGCCCAGCATCACCAGCACCTGTAGATTGGGCAGCGAGAATTTCCCCGGTGACGGCGCGCCCGGCAGCGTGCCCTGACGACTTTCGGTTTTAAGCATAATGTTCACTCCGCAGGGCCGCTTCCATCACTTGCTCCTGAGTCAGGTTGTTGTTTATCAGATCGGCTTTGATCCGCCCTTCGTGCATCACCAGAACGCGATCGCTCAGGCCCAGCACTTCGGGAAGTTCAGATGAGATAACGATCACGGCGATCCCCTGCTGCACCAGGCTGTTGATCAGCAGATAGATCTCCTGGCGGGCGCCGACGTCGATACCGCGCGTCGGCTCGTCGAGGATCAGGATTTGCGGGTTCAGCAGCAGACATTTGGCGATAATCGCCTTTTGCTGGTTGCCGCCGCTCAGCCGGCCGATCGCCAGCTCCGGCGACGAGGTTTTAACCCGCAGACGCGCAATAGCATCGTTGATGACGTGCTGCTCGCGCGTCTCGTCCAGCGGCGCGAAGCGGCGGCTGAACTGGTCCAGCGCTGCGAGGGTAATGTTTTTACCAACGCCCATCAGCGGCACGATGCCATCTTTTTTGCGATCCTCCGGCACCATGGCGATGCCCTGAGCGATCGCCTGCTGGCAGTCGCGAATTTGCACCTTCTTGTCGTTAATCCAGATATCGCCCTCCCAGCGTCCCGGCCAGACGCCGAACAGGCACTGAACCGTTTCGGTGCGGCCGGCGCCCACCAGCCCGGCGATACCGAGGATCTCGCCGCGCTTCAGGGTGAAGGAGACGTCGTTAACGCGGCGCACGTGCCGGTTAACCGGATGCCAGGCGGTCAGGTGTTCAACCCGCAGCACCGTCTCGCCGATGGCGTGCCGCTGATGGGGATAGAGCGCGGTCAGCTCGCGTCCCACCATCATGGTAATAATGTCATCCTCACTGAGTCCGGCGGCCGGACGAGTGGCGATAGGCTTGCCGTCCCGGATGACGCAGATGGTGTCGGAGATCGCTTTCACTTCGTTCAGCTTGTGGGAGATATAGATACAGGCGATGCCGTGATCGCGCAGGTTATTGATAATGCTCAGCAGTACCTCGGTTTCACGCTCGGTCAGCGACGAGGTTGGCTCATCGAGGATCAGCAGCCGCACCTGCTTATTGAGCGCGCGGGCGATCTCCACCAGCTGCTGCTGACCCAGCCCCAGATCGCCGACCCGGGCATCAGGCGAGACGTCGAAGCTGACGCGCGCCAGCAGCTGCTGACAGCGCAGCGTCATGGTTTCGTCGTCGACGATGCCGAAGCGGCCCAGCTCTGCGCCGAGAAAGATGTTCTCCATAACCGTCAGCTGCCGCACCAGCGCCAGCTCCTGATGGATAATCACAATTCCCCTGCGTTCGGTGTCGCGGATGGTCTGCGCCTGAATCTGGTCGCCGGCGAAATAGATCTCTCCGTCGAACTCGCCGTGCGGGTAGAGCCCGCACAGGATTTTCATCAGCGTGGATTTGCCCGAGCCGTTTTCGCCGCACAGCGACATCACTTCGCCGCTATCCAGCCGCAGGCTGACGTTATCCAGCGCCTTCACCGCGCCGAAACGCTTGGTGATATTGTTCATTTCCAGCAGCATCGATCTCTCCTCTTCGCGGTCGCGCGCGCTCAGAGCTCGCTCTTTTTATGGAAACCGTCTTTCACCACGGTGCTGTCGATATTCTCTTTATTGACCGGAATCGGCGTCAGCAGTCGCGAAGGCACCTCTTTCAGACCGTTATTCAGCTTGCCGTTGCTGGCGGGCATTTTGTCGTTGCCCAGCTCAATGGCGATATTGGCCGCCTCGGTTGCGAGCTGGGTAATGGGTTTATAGACGGTCATGGTTTGCGTGCCGTTGATGATGCGCTTGATGGCGGCGAGATCGGCGTCCTGGCCGGAGATGGCGACTTTGCCCGCCAGTCCCTGCGCGCTGAGCGCCTGAATGGCGCCGCCTGCGGTGGCGTCGTTGGAGGCGACCACGGCGTCGATATGGTTGCTGTTGGCGGTCAGGGCGTTTTCCATGATTTTCAGCGCGTTTTCCGGCAGCCAGGCGTCGACCCACTGGTCACCGACAACCTTAATGCTGCCGTTGTCGATATAGGGTTTCAATACCTTCATCTGACCGGCGCGGAACAGGTGCGCGTTATTATCCACCGGCGATCCGCCCATCAAAAAATAGTTCCCTTTTGGCACCTGCTTAACAATACTTTCCGCCTGCAGCTCGCCGACTTTTTCATTATCGAATGAAATATAAAAGTCGATATCCGCGTTATTTATCATGCGGTCATAGGCCAGCACTTTAATGCCTTCGCGTTTCGCTTCTGCGACGACGTTGCTTAATACCTGGCCGTTGTAGGGAATGATCACCAGCACGTCGACGCCGCGGTTAATCATATTTTCTATTTGCGACATTTGCGTTTCTTCATTGCCGTTGGCCGACTGCACGAACACTTTCGCGCCCTGCGATTCCGCCTGCTTCACAAAGATGTCGCGATCTTTTTGCCAGCGCTCCAGGCGCAGATCGTCAATCGCCATGCCGATCTTCACTTCTTTCGCGGCACCAACGTGACTGAAAAGCGCCAGCGCGGCGCAGGCGGCTAACAGCGTAAGTTTCATTTTCATGATGTTCATCCTGTCTGTAGGTTGAGGCTGTTGTCGTTATCGCATGGGTCCAGGCGCTTGAATTGTTGTCCTGGCTTTCCGGCAACATCAATTACTGATTTTTATCCGGCGATTACGTTTTTTGGTTTATTTCTGTTTTTATGAGCGGGATCGAGATTTAACGCTTTTAAGAGCAGCGGAGGGCGCCTGAGCGCGATGTTGTTATTAATTTGCGAACGGGCGCACAAATATTAATTATCTCAAGCGCGGTGTGAAATATCGTAATTGAGCCAGCGGAAAAGGCGGCAGCAATATATGGACACACGGCCAACTGACCGGATTTTCACGCTAAGGAGCGAAACATGCACGCCTATTTCGACCAGATCGAACGCGTTCGTTTTGAAGGGATAAAGAGCACTAATCCACTGGCTTTTCGCCACTACAATCCTGACGAGGTGATCCTCGGTAAAACCATGGCCGAACACCTGCGTTTCGCCGCCTGCTACTGGCACACCTTCTGCTGGAACGGCGCGGATATGTTCGGCGTTGGCGCCTTTGACCGCCCGTGGCAGAAGAGCGGTGACGCCCTGCAGCTGGCGAAGCTGAAGGCGGACGTGGCGTTTGAGTTCTTTCACAAGCTGAACGTACCTTACTACTGCTTTCATGACGTCGACGTCGCGCCGGAAGGGGACTCGCTGCGCAGCTATCAGGAAAATTTCGCGGTCATGACCGACAAGCTGCTGGAAAAACAGCAGGAGAGCGGCGTGAAGCTGCTGTGGGGCACCGCCAACTGTTTTACCCATCCGCGCTACGGCGCCGGCGCGGCGACCAGTCCCGATCCAGAGATCTTCGCCTGGGCGGCGAGCCAGGTGTGCAGCGCCATGCAGGCGACGCAGACGCTGGGCGGGGAAAACTACGTGCTGTGGGGCGGCCGTGAAGGATATGAAACCCTGCTGAATACCGATCTGCGCCAGGAGCGCGAGCAGATTGGCCGCTTTATGCAGATGGTGGTAGAGCACAAGCATAAAATCGGCTTCCAGGGCATGCTGCTAATCGAGCCGAAGCCGCAGGAGCCGACTAAACATCAGTATGATTATGATGTGGCAACGGTTTACGGCTTTCTGAAGCAGTTCGGGCTGGAGAAAGAGATCAAGGTTAACGTCGAGGCGAACCACGCCACGCTGGCGGGCCACTCGTTTCATCATGAGATCGCCACCGCTATCGCGCTGGGCATTTTCGGTTCGGTGGACGCCAACCGCGGTGACGTGCAGTGTGGCTGGGATACCGACCAGTTCCCGATCAGCGTCGAAGAGAACGCGCTGGTGCTCTACGAAATTATTAAAGCGGGCGGTTTCACCACCGGCGGCCTGAACTTCGATGCCAAAGTACGTCGCCAGAGCACCGACAAATATGACCTCTTCTACGGCCATATCGGCGCGATGGATACCATGGCGCTGGCGCTTAAAGCCGCGGCGCGCATGGTGGAGGCGGGCGAGCTGGACCAGCGCGTGGCGCAGCGTTACAGCGGCTGGAACGGTGAGTTTGGCCAGCAGATCCTCAAGGGCGAGTTTTCCCTCGCCTCGCTGGCGGCCCATGCTCAGCAGCAGCAGTTCAATCCGCAGCATCAAAGCGGGCGCCAGGAGCAGCTGGAGAACCTGGTGAACCACTATCTTTATGATTTCTGAGATAAGCGGGAGTAAGGCATGTATATCGGGATCGATTTAGGCACGTCCGGGGTCAAGGTGGCGCTGCTGGATGCGCAGGGTGAGGTGGCGGCGGTCAGCAGCGCGCCGCTGCAGGTGTCGCGCCCGCACGCGCTCTGGAGCGAGCAGGATCCCGAAAGCTGGTGGCTGGCGACCGACCAGGCGATGCAGGCGCTGGCGCAGCAGCATGCGCTCGGCGAGGTAAAGGCTATCGGCCTGAGCGGCCAGATGCACGGCGCGACGCTGCTGGACAGCGAGCATCGCGTGCTGCGTCCGGCCATTTTATGGAACGACGGGCGCAGCGGCGAACAGTGCCGTGAATTAGAGCAGCGCGTGCCCGCGTCGCGCCAGATCACCGGCAACCTGATGATGCCCGGCTTTACCGCGCCCAAACTGCTGTGGGTGCGGCAGCATGAGCCAGAGATTTTTCAGCGGGTGGCGAAGGTGCTGCTGCCGAAAGACTACCTGCGCTGGCGGCTGAGCGGCGACTTCGCCAGCGACCTCTCCGATGCGGCAGGCACGATGTGGCTGGACGTGGCACGCCGCGACTGGAGCGACCTGATGCTCGACGCCTGCGGACTGACGCGTGACCATATGCCAGCGCTGTTTGAAGGCAACGCCGTTACCGGCGTGCTGAGTGACGCAATCGCGGCGCGCTGGGGGATGTCGGCGGTGCCGCTGGTGGCGGGCGGCGGCGATAACGCCGCGGGCGCGGTGGGGGTCGGCATGACCGAGCCGGGGCAGGGGATGCTGTCGCTCGGCACCTCCGGCGTCTATTTCGTGGTCAGCGACGGCTACCTCAGCAATCCGCAGCGTGCGGTGCACAGCTTCTGCCATGCGCTGCCGCAGCGCTGGCATCTGATGTCGGTTATTCTCAGCGCCGCCGCCTGTCTCGACTGGGCGGCGGCGCTGACCGGCTGCGCCGACGTGCCGCAGCTGCTGGCGGAAGCGGAGCGCGCCGATGACAGCGCGCCACCGCTCTGGTTT
This sequence comes from Pantoea sp. ACRSC, assembly GCF_022346785.1. NCBI lineage: Bacteria > Pseudomonadati > Pseudomonadota > Gammaproteobacteria > Enterobacterales > Erwiniaceae > Pantoea > Pantoea sp. ACRSC. Next base: position 40,038 of record NZ_JAKRNN010000014.1, on the reverse strand, counting down.
CTGCCCTATCTCTCCGGCGAACGCACGCCCCATAATAACCCGAAGGCGACGGGCGTTTTCTTTGGCCTGACGCACCAGCATGGTCGGCCTGAGCTGGCGCGCGCGGTGCTGGAAGGCGTTGGCTACGCGCTGGCGCAGGGCATGGACGCGGTGCATGAGTGCGGCGTCACGCCCTCCAGCATTATGCTGATCGGCGGCGGGGCGCGCAGCGCGCTGTGGCGTCAGATGCTGGCCGATATCAGCGGCCAGACGCTCGACTACTGTCAGGGGGGCGAGGTCGGCCCGGCGCTGGGCGCGGCGCGGCTGGCGCAGCTGGCGATCGAGCCGCAGACTACGCTGCCTGCCCTGACGCGGGTGCAGCGCCATCAGCCCGATGCAGCGCGCTATCAGCGCTATCAGCCGCTGCGTGATACCTTTGCCCGCCTCTACGCGCAGCTTGCCCCGCTGATGCAGTAACGCTGTCCCGTATTGTCGCCATCTTGTCCCGATTTGGCCTTCTTCCTGCGCGTCAGGCCCGTCATGATGGGCCTGAGTTCATTTCCCAGGAGGCCGAAAATGGCACAGGCAGCGCTGTTGGTGATCGATGTTCAGCAATCTTTTTTACACCGTGATTTCTGGCAGGAGGCGGATGTTCCGGCGTTTCAGCGCAATATCAGCGCGCTAATCGAAGGGTGCCAGGCGAAAGGGATGCCGATTGTGGATGTATTTCACGTCGCGCCGCAGGGCCCCTTCTCGCTGGCGTCCGGCTGGGTGAAGCGCATGACTTTTTTGCAGCATGCGGCGACGTTCAGCGTGCATAAACATGTACACAACGCGCTGACGGAGTCCGGGCTGCTGCCCTGGCTTCAGGCGCGTGCAGTCGATACCCTGATTATCAGCGGCATCCGCACCGAACAGTGCTGCGAAACCACCGCGCGCGTGGCGTCCGATCTCGGTTTTAAGGTACTGTTTGTCTCCGAAGCGACGCTGACCTTCCCGATGACCCACAACGGCATCACGCTCAGCAGCGCCGAACTGATTCACCGTACCGAAACCATGCTGGCCAACCGCTTTGCCGAGGTGGTGAGCGTGGAAGCGTGCCTGGCGCGCGTCTGACAACAAGGAGTGGCGCGATGCCGCAAACTGTCCTGTTTCTTACTCTGCCCGGTGTAATGGCGCTCGACCTGACCGGGCCGGCCGAGACGCTGCGGCTGGCGGGAGAGGATCGCTTCGCGCTGCGTTATATCGGGCCGCAAGCATCGGTTTTAAGCTCTACGCAGATGACCCTTGCCGGGATTGAGCCGCTGCCCGAGACTCTGCCGCCCGACAACCTGCTGGTGGTGCCGGGGGTCAGTGACTCTACCCTCTGGTTCTCGACGCCGCAGGCCGAGGCCGCGCGCCGCTGGCTGCAGCGCCAGCAGCCACGGCTGCGCGCGCAGCAGCTTACCTTAATCTGCGTCTGTTCCGGTGCGTTGCTGGCGGCGCAGGCGGGCCTGCTCGACGGCATGCAGTGCACCACCCATCACGACGTGCTGGCGCGCTTAAAAGCCGCCGCGCCGACGGCGCAGGTCAAAGAGAATCGCGTCTTTGTCGACGACGGCAATATCTGGACCAGCGCAGGCATTACCGCCGGAATCGACCTTTCGCTGCACCTGATTAACCGGCTGTGCGGCGCGCAGACGGCGCTGGAGGTGGCGCGCGACATGGTGGTGTGGTTCCGCCGCTCCGGCGACGATCCGCAGCTGTCGCCCTGGCTGCGCTACCGCAATCATCTCCATCCGGCGATACATCGCGCACAGGACGCGATGATCGCCCATCCCGAGCACGGCTGGTCGCTGGAGGATCTCGCCGCACGCGTCCACGTCAGCAGCCGTCATCTGGCGCGCCTGTTTCGTCAGCATCTGGGTATCAGCGTGCGCGACTATCACGAGCAGCTGCGGCTGGGTATCGCGCGCCAGCGCCAGCAGCAGGGCGAAGGCGCGGAAAAAGCGGCGCTGGCGGCGGGATTTTCTTCAGCGCGCCAGCTGCGGCGCGCCCGCGATCGCTGGCGCGATCAGCTTACCCAGTGACGTCTGTCGAGGCGCTGCAGGCCCATCGCCAGCAGCAGGCTGCCCGCCAGCGTCACGCCGAACACCCAGGGCAGATCCAGCAGCGGCCGCGACATATCGTCATAGTGGCGGGTGCGCAGGAAGTGAATAAACAGCGCGTGAAAGCCGTAAATCGGCAGGGAATAGCGTGAAAGCGTGCCGAGCACCGGCAGCGTGCGGGCGTTCAGGGCGTTCTTGAACAGCACCAGCAGGCTGATGGCGGCGATAAACACCAGCGGGCCGCAGTAGAGATACCAGCGGTCGTTGAAGGCGCCATTAGCAATCAGCGCCTGTTTCGTGCCGAAGGTAATGCCGATAACGCAGGCGGCGAACAGCCCGGCCGCCAGCGGTGTCACGCCGCGCTTTGCCGTCTCCATGGTGCCGATAGCGCGTCCCAGCAGGGCATAGAGCAGATAATAGATACTGTCGCCGCTGACGTAGAGGTTTACCGGCAGCCAGTGAAAGGGGCCCACCGCCTGATCCACGGTATTTGGGTTCGCCAGCACCGCCAGCACCACCACCAGCAGCGCCACATAGCGCGCCTGCACCGCTTTTACCTGAATCAGCGGCGACAGCAGATAGATGCCGATCAGCGCAAAGAAAAACCACAGATGATAAAACACCGGCTTCTGCAGCATCTTCAGCAGCGAGCGCCCTTCGCTGATGGGCGTCAGCCAGGTGATATAGGCCAGCGCCACCGCGCTGTAGAACAGCAGGCAAAGCACCAGCCGCAGCATATGGCGCGGCTGCGCGCTGCGCTCGCCGAAGAACAGGTAGCCGGAGATCATAAAAAAGAGCGGCACGCAGACGCGCGACGCGGAATTAAGCAGGTTGGTGATATCCCACCAGAGCCCGGTCACCGCCATCGGGCCGGTGATATACCAGGTGGTGGTATGGATTACGATCACCATCAAACAGGCGACCGCGCGTAAATTGTCGATCCAGCAAATCTTGTGCGACATCGGGTCCTCTTGCGCATCACGATAGTGCGAAGAAGGGTAGACAGTCGCGATGCGCGCGACAACATTTCACGGCAGGATTCGGAGCCGTCTGGCGCGGCCGCGCCCGGCAGGATTTCCGGCTGCACATCGCGCGGTCAAAGGGTATACTGGCGCACTCTTTTTTCATCTACCCGAATCGCGTGCGAAATCATCATGCAAAAGTTTGATACCAAAACCTTTCAGGGCCTGATCCTGACATTGCAGGATTACTGGGCGCGTCAGGGCTGCACCATCGTTCAGCCGCTGGACATGGAAGTGGGCGCTGGCACTTCACACCCTATGACCTGCCTGCGCGCACTCGGACCTGAGCCGATTGCCGCAGCCTACGTGCAGCCTTCGCGCCGTCCAACCGACGGCCGCTACGGCGAAAACCCGAACCGCTTACAGCACTATTACCAGTTCCAGGTGATCATCAAGCCGTCGCCGGACAACATTCAGGAGCTGTATCTCGGATCGCTGAAAGAGTTAGGCATCGATCCCACCGTGCATGATATCCGCTTCGTGGAAGATAACTGGGAAAACCCGACGCTCGGCGCGTGGGGCCTCGGCTGGGAAGTGTGGCTTAACGGCATGGAAGTGACGCAGTTCACCTACTTCCAGCAGGTGGGCGGCCTGGAGTGCAAGCCGGTGACCGGTGAAATCACCTACGGCCTTGAGCGTCTGGCGATGTATATCCAGGGCGTTGACAGCGTTTACGATCTGGTCTGGAGCGACGGCCCGCTGGGTAAAACCACCTATGGCGACGTCTTCCATCAGAACGAAGTCGAGCAGTCTACCTACAACTTCGAATACGCCGACGTCGACTTCCTCTTTACCTGCTTCGAGCAGTATGAGAAAGAGGCGCAGCAGCTGCTGGCGCTGGAAAAACCGCTGCCGCTGCCGGCCTATGAGCGCATTCTGAAAGCCGCGCACAGCTTTAACCTGCTGGACGCGCGCAAGGCGATCTCCGTGACCGAGCGCCAGCGCTATATTCTGCGCATCCGCACCCTGACCAAAGCCGTGGCTGAAGCCTACTACGCCTCCCGCGAGGCGCTGGGCTTCCCGATGTGCAATAACAACGAGTAAGAGGCAGCCATGACTGAAAAAACGTTTCTGGTGGAAACCGGCACCGAAGAGCTGCCGCCGAAAGCATTGCGCAGCCTGGCCGAAGCCTTTGCTGCGCAGGTTACCGCCGAGCTGGACAGCGCCGGCCTGGCGCACGGCGACGTGCGCTGGTACGCCGCACCGCGCCGTCTGGCGCTGAAAGTGGCGAGCCTGAGCGCCGCGCAGCCCGACCGCGAAGTCGAAAAACGCGGCCCGGCGGTCTCTGCCGCCTTTGACGCCAGCGGCAATCCGACCAAAGCGGCGGAAGGCTGGGCGCGCGGCAACGGTATCACCGTCGATCAGGCTGAGCGCCTGAGCACCGACAAAGGCGAATGGCTGGTTTATCGCGCGCAGGTGAAAGGCGAGTCCGCCCAGTCGCTGCTGCCCGGCATGATAGCCAACGCGCTCGGCAAGCTGCCGATCCCGAAACTGATGCGCTGGGGCGCGAGCGACGTGCAGTTTGTCCGTCCGGTACACACCGTGACGCTGCTGCTGGGCGACGAGCTGATCCCGGCGACCATCCTCGGCATTGAGTCAGGGCGCACCATTCGCGGCCATCGTTTTATGGGCGAGCCTGAGTTCACCATCGATCACGCCGACCAGTATCCCGATATCCTGGAAACGCGCGGCAAAGTGATCGCCGACTACGCGGTGCGTAAGGCGCAGATCAAAGCTGATGCCGAAGCCGCTGCGCGCCAGCTGGGCGGCAATGCCGACCTGAGTGACAGCCTGCTGGAAGAGGTCACCTCGCTGGTGGAGTGGCCGGTGGTGCTGACCGCGACCTTCGAAGAGAAGTTCCTCAAGGTGCCGGCGGAAGCGCTGGTCTACACCATGAAGGGCGATCAGAAATATTTCCCGGTCTATGACGACGCGGGCAAGCTGCTGCCGAACTTTATTTTTGTCACCAATATCGAATCGAGCGATCCGCAGCAGATTATCGCCGGTAATGAGAAGGTGGTGCGCCCGCGTCTGGCGGATGCCGAATTCTTCTTTAACACCGACCGCAAAAAGCGTCTGGAAGATCACCTGCCGCGCCTTGAAACCGTGCTGTTCCAGAAAGAGCTTGGCACGCTGCGCGACAAAACCGATCGCATTCAGGCGCTGGCAGGCTGGATCGCCGCGCAGATCGGTGCCGACGTTAATCATGCGACGCGCGCCGGCCTGCTCTCCAAGTGCGACCTGATGACCAATATGGTGTTTGAGTTTACCGACACCCAGGGCGTGATGGGCATGCACTACGCGCGTCACGACGGCGAAGCCGAAGATGTGGCGGTCGCGCTCAACGAGCAGTATCAGCCGCGCTACGCCGGCGACGATCTGCCCTCTAACCCGGTGGCCTGCGCGCTGGCAATCGCCGACAAGATGGATACCCTTGCGGGCATATTCGGCATCGGCCAGCATCCGAAAGGCGATAAAGACCCGTTTGCGCTGCGCCGCGCCGCGCTGGGCGTGCTGCGTATTATCGTTGAGAAGAACCTGCCGCTCGATCTGCAGACCCTGACGGAAGAGGCGGTGCGCCTGTACGGCAGCAAGCTGAGCAACGGCAACGTGGTCGATGACGTTATCGACTTTATGCTGGGTCGCTTCCGCAGCTGGTATCAGGAAGAGGGCCACAGCGTCGATACGCTGCAGGCGGTGCTGGCGCGTCGTCCGACCCGTCCGGCTGACTTCGACGCACGTATGAAGGCGGTATCGCACTTCCGCACCCTCGACGAAGCGGCGGCGCTGGCGGCAGCGAACAAGCGCGTCTCTAATATCCTGGCGAAATCGACCGAAACGCTGAACGACAGCGTGCAGGCGTCGCTGCTGAAGGAGAATGAAGAGATCCAGCTGGCGACCTTCGTGACCGCGCTCGGCGATAAGCTGCAGCCCTACTTCGCAGATGGCCGCTACCAGGATGCGCTGATCGAACTGGCGCAGCTGCGCGAGGCCGTCGATAACTTCTTCGACAAGGTGATGGTTAACGCCGACGACGCCGACGTGCGCATCAACCGTCTGACGCTGCTGGCGAAGCTGCGCGAGCTGTTCCTGCAGGTTGCGGATATTTCGCTGCTGCAGTAATAGTTAAAATTTAAGATGGCAAAAGGGCGACACTATGTCGCCCTTTTTATAGCTATGCTGCGTAAGCGCGATTAAATTAAAATATCAGGCCCTTTACGGTTAATCGCATTTAATAAAAGCAGCGCTGCGCCGTTGGGCTTTTTCTCGTCACGCTCCCACTTTGAAATTGTAACCACAGACATATTGATATAAGCAGCCAGCATGGCCTGGCTGAGATTAAATCTGGCCCGCAGCGTTTTAATCGCTTGCCCGTTCATCTCTTCTACCGCAGGCAGTTTATCGCGTAGCTCGCGCAGTCTGAGACGCGCATCGAGATGTTCAACTGTTTCATCGGAAACAACGCCAATCTGGTTAAAGTCGTGGGCAATTTCCTGCAGGTCTTTCAAATGATCAATCATCGCACTTTAACTCCCGCATAATACCGGCGGCTAACGCCTTATCTACCTCTGTTCTGGACATGGCGAGTAGCTGCTTCGCTAATATTCGGTATGCCGCAAGATCGTCTGCGGCAATCTCTTTTCCACCATGCTTTTTAATATCGCTTTTACTCCAGCCATTCACAAAAAAGAGGTTTCCGCCATATTTGAAAATGATAACGCTGCGCGCGCCACCGCTCTTGCCCGCATCCAGCGCGATTCGTTTTTTGAATACGCCGCCGCCAAGGTCAGCTTCATACTGACCGGCCATTATCTCTCGCGCTGCGCTAAACAACTTCTCTTCAGAGATGCTGTATCGCTTAAGATTTCGGTCAAAGGGTTTTAAAACAAAGATCGACATAACCAACTCCGTCTGGTTGTTCGCCGCTCCTGGCGCTGCTTAATTTTTACTCTGTACTATAGTCCTCAGTATGGCAGATGGCAAGGGGCGCAGCATCCCGACCGTTACGCAGCAGGCGGCGCGGTACGCGCAAAACTCTCGCGCTGAAACAGATGCTCCGCCAGCTTCACCAGCGCCGGGCGATCCACGCACCAGTTGGGCACGACGTGGCGAAAGTTGATATAGCCGATGGTGCAGCCCACCGCGATATCGGCAAGATTGAGCGTGCCGTTATTCAGCAAACGCCCTTCCGCCGCTATGGCTTCCAGCTTATCCAGCCCGCGCAGGATCTTCTCCCGGTTGCGCGTCAGCACCTCGGCGGACTGCTGCTCCGGCGCGCGCAGCTTCTCGCGTACGATAACGCTGGCGCAGTCGCTGACCCCGTCCGCCAGCCGCTCGGTCTGCCGAATATGCAGCGCCAGACAGGCGTCCTCCGGCAGCAGCGCGGGCGCATCGCCGCGCAGCTCCAGATACTGTGCGATAATCGAGGAGTCAAACCAGGCCTGCTGGCTGTCGTCAATCAGCGTCGGCACCTTGCCCAGCGGATTGTGGTGCGAAACCTGGCTGTCGGGGCTGTAAGGCGCATCGTTAACAAATTCGAATACGATGCCTTTCTCCAGCAGCATGACAGATATCTTCCGTACAAAAGGGCTGGTATAGCTGCCGATCAGTTTCATCGCACTCCTCCGCCGTTAAAAGGTGTAGTTAGCTCTCATCCGGAAAAAGAAAAGGGTTCAGGCTGCTGCGTGAAAAGCCTTCCTGCTCCATGCGCGCATCCAGCACCAGCGAGGCGAGGTCGTCCGCTACCGGCTCCAGCGCCGGATCCTTTTCCTGATAAAGCATCTTCAGATAGGTACCGCAGTCGCCGCAGCTCTCCGCTTTTACCGCCGCATGCTCGCTGTCCAGCGACCAGTAGTGCAGGTCGCGCGTCTGTTCGCAGTTGCTGCACTTGCTGCGCGCCACATACCACTCGCTTTCGCACAGGTTGCAGTGCAGATAGCGCAGGCCCTGCTGCGTGCCGAGATGCACCACGCTCGCCACCGGCATGCTGGCGCATACGGGGCAGAACTGGCGATGCTCGCCATATTCGGCGCGCGCTTTGCCCGGGATCAGCGCCGCCATCTGCGCCCAGTAAACCGACAGCGCCGCCCAGATAAAGGGCGCTTTGTCGCTGCTGACCAGTGCGAACTCGCCCGCCAGCAGCGCGCTGGCCAGGGTTTCCAGTTCGCCTGCGGCGGTTTTTTCCAGGTTTTCCAGCACCGCCAGCGCCTGGCCGGTCATCTCCGGCTTTAGCTCGGCGATCAGCGAATGCAGCAGCCGCTGCCAGTGCGCGTCGCGCGGCAGGCTGTGAATGTCGAGCGGCGGCTTGCCCTCGGCGGCGCTCTGCACCAGGCGATCGTGAAGATCCCGGTGCAGCGGATGGTCATACAGCACGATCTCCTGCGCCTGGGCGATCTTGGCGGCGAAACGCAAATAGTCGCCCAGCGGATTTTTAGCCGCCAGATCGCGCAGTCGCGCAGCGCGGCGGCTATAAAGGTTCTTCAGCCGTGGAAAAAGTAACGGCGGAATGGTATCCGCCGTGTTTTTTTCGCTCTTCTCCAGCTGGTCTTGCGGGATGATGCGAATACTCATCAGAGGCGTTTTTCCTGTTGTATTGAGCGGTTACGCTGCTCGCGATACCAGCGAGGATGGTGCTTTTTCGCCCATGCGGGGCTTACCCAGCCTTCGACCATCGCCGTAATGGTCCCTTTAACCCACAGCGCCGCATAGATGTGCACCATAATCACGACGATCAGGCCCACGGCGGAGAGAGAGTGCACCAGCAGCGCCGCGCGGATCAGCGGGATGCTGAAGGCGCCGGCGAACCAGGGACGCCAGATTACCACGCCGCTAAGCAGCAGCAGCACTAAGCTGATGATAGCAGCCCAGAACACACACTTCTGGCCAAAATTATAGCGGCCCGTATCGCCGACCTCTTCATTAAGGGCAATTTTGTGAATGTTGCGCGCCCACAGCAGGTCCTCTCTGTTCACCAGATTATGATGCCAGTAGCGGAAAAACATCCGCATAAAGGCAGCAAACATGGTTACGCCGATAAAAGGATGCAGGATACGCGCCAGCTGCGGCGTGCCCAGCACATTCATCAGCCAGTTGAACGAGGGGAACAGAAAGCCCAGCCCGCTGAACGCCAGCAGCACAAAACAGATGGCAACAATCCAGTGATTGATACGCTCCGCCGCGCGGTAGCGTATGATGCGCTCGCCTTTTTTCACTCTTCCTCCTCCTTATGCTGCTCCTCATCGACCCGATTCGGGCCTACGCCGACATAGTGGAACACCGATGCGGCAAAGGTGGCGGCGAAGCCTATCGCCGCCAGCGGTTTCCAGACGCCTTTCCAGAAGGTCACTGTCGAACTGATGCTGGGGTTTTCCGGCAGCCCGTGGTAGAGCTGCGGCTTATTAGCGTGGTGCAGCACATACATCACATGGGTGCCGCCGACGCCTGCCGGATCGTAAAGACCGGCGTTTTCGAAGCCGCGCGATTTGAGATCGGCGACGCGCTCTGCCGCCAGCTGCTGCATCTCCTCTTTGCTGCCGAAGTGGATCGCGCCGGTCGGGCAGGTTTTGACGCAGGCGGGTTCCTGACCGACACTGACCCGATCGACGCAGAGCGTGCACTTATAGGCGCGGTTGTCCTCCTGGCTGATGCGCGGCACGTTAAACGGGCATCCGGCGATGCAGTAGCCGCAGCCGATGCAGTGCTCAGACTGAAAGTCGACGATGCCATTGGCGTACTGCACGATAGCGCCCGCCGACGGGCAGGCTTTTAAACAGCCGGGATCGGCGCAGTGCATACAGCCATCCTTGCGGATCAGCCATTCCAGCCGGCCATTCTCCTCAACCTCCGAGAAGCGCATCACCGTCCAGGCTTTGGCGTCGAGATCGGTCGGGTTGTCGTACACGCCGATATTGTGTCCAACCTCGGCGCGGATATCGTTCCACTCCGAGCAGGCGACCTGACAGCCTTTACAGCCGATACAGGTGGTGACGTCGATCAGCTTGGCGACCTGCTGTCGATGATCGCGCGCCTGCGGCGCGGGCGTGAGCGAGCTGGTCGCGGAGCGACGAATAATGTCCTGTGTGGGGTAAGCCATGTTCGTTCTCCGTTACGCCTTTTCCACTTTTACTAAAAATCCTTTGTATTCCGGCGTTTGCGAGTTGGCATCCCCCACTGACGGCGTCAGCGTGTTGGCGAGGAAGCCTTTGCGCGTCGCGCCTTCAAAGCCCCAGTGGCAGGGAATGCCGACGGTATCGACCGGCTTGCCGTCAATGTGCAGACGCTGCAGGCGCCGCGTCACCACCGCTTTGGCTTTGATATAGCCGCGGCGGGAAGAGACCCTGACGCTGTCGCCCGCTTTGATGCCTTTCTCCGCCGCCAGCTCTGCGCCAATCTCCACAAACTGCTCCGGCTGCGCGATCGCGTTCAGCAGGGCGTGTTTCGTCCAGTGGCGGAACAGCTCGGTAATGGAGTAGGTGGTGGCGACGCAGGGATAGTCGGCCACTTCGCCCAGCAGCGCGGCGTCGCGCGCAAAGAGGCGCGCCACCGGGCTGTGGCTCTGCTGCGGATGCAGTGGATTGGCGCCCAGCGGGCTCTCCATCGGCTCGTAGTGCTCGGGGAATGGCCCGTCGGCCATTTTGTCGAGGGCGAAGAGATGGCCCAGGCCATCCGGCTGCATGATAAAGGGGCCCGCCTGCTGCTGCGGCGCCAGCGTCAGCGGATAGTCCGGCACGTCGATACCCTGCCAGCGCTGGCCGTCCCACTCGATCAGGCGACGATTCGGATCCCAGGCTTTGCCCTGTTCGTCGGCGGAGGCGCGGTTATAGAGAATGCGGCGGTTCGCCGGCCACGCCCAGGCCCAGCCGGAAACCGCGCCCAGCCCGGAGGGATCGGCGTTGTCGCGACGCGCCATCTGGTTGCCCTGCGGCGTCCAGCTGCCGGCATAGATCCAGCAGGCGCTGGCGGTGCTGCCGTCGTTGCGCAGTTCGGCGAAGGAGTTAAGCTGCTGGCCTTTTTTCAGCAGCAGCTTGCCGCTGGCGTCGTAAATGTCCTGCAGCGCGCGGCCGTTGCTCTCCTGCGCCACCTCTTCCGGCGACGGATCGGCGGGGTTGCTGTAGTCCCAGCGCATCGCCAGCAGCGGCTCTGGCGCGACGCCGCCCTCCTGGCGGTAGAGTTCGCGCAGGCGCAAAAAGAGATTGCCGAGGATTCTGCCGTCGTGCAGCGCCTCGCCCGGCGGCTCGGCGGCGGCCCAGTGCCACTGCAGCCAGCGCGACGAGTTGGCGACCGAGCCGTTCTCTTCGGCGAAGCAGGAAGAGGGCAGGCGGAACACCTCGGTCGCAATCTTCGCGGGATCGACGTCGTTGAATTCGCCGTGAGGCTGCCAGAAGCTGGCGGTTTCGGTGCTGAGCGGATCGATCACCACCATATACTTCAGGCGCGAGAGGGCGCGACAGGCTTTGTTCTTGTCGGGGAAGGCGGCGAGCAGGTTAAAGCCCTGAACAAGGGCACCGTTTATTTCGCCCTGCTCCATCATCTCCGCCTGCGCCATGCAGTCGTAGCTCTTGTCCCATTTGGGCAGCCAGTCGTAGCCCCACTGGTTGTCCGCCGTGGCGCTGTCGCCGTAAAAGCTCTTCATCAGGCTGATAAAGAACTTATCGGTGTTTTGCCAGTAGTTGACCTGGCCCGGCAGCGATGCGGCAGGCGTCGCTTTTTGCAGATAGTCCGCCAGCGTCGCCATCTTCTCCGACGGCAGCGGCAGATAGCCCGGTAAACTTTGCGACAGCAGGCCGAGATCGGTATAGCCCTGTACGTTGGAGTGGCCGCGCAGCGCGTTAATGCCGCCGCCCGGCATGCCGATATTGCCCAGCAGCAGCTGGATCATCGCCGCGGTGCGGATAATCTGCGAGCCGTTGGTATGGTGCGTCCAGCCCAGCGCGTAGAGGATAGTGGCGGTGCGGTTGGGGGCGCTGGTGCTCGCCAGCTGGCGGCAGATAGTGAGAAAGGTCTCACGCGGGGTGCCGCACAGACGTTCCACCATTTCCGGCGTGTAGCGGCTGGCGTGCGCTTTGAGCAGATTAAGCACGCAGCGCGGATGGCTAAAGCTGTCGTCGCGGCGCGCATGACCGTTCTCATCCAGCTCATAGCGCCAGCTGGTGCGGTCGTACTGGCGCGTCTCCGCATCGTAGCCGCTGAACAGCCCCTCTTCAAAGCTATAGCTCTCGCTGACGATCAGCGCGGCGTTGGTGAAGGCGCGCACGTAGGGCTGCTGAATCTGGTTGTTCTGCAGCAGATAGTGAATGACGCCCATCAGGAACACCACGTCGCTGCCCGCGCGCACCGGCGCATAGAGATCGGCTACCGACGCCGAACGGTTAAAGCGCGGATCCACGACGATAACCTGCGCGTTGTTGCGCGTCTTCGCCTCGATCACCCATTTAAAGCCGACCGGGTGCGCTTCCGCCGGATTGCCGCCCATAATCAACACCACGTTGGCGTTCCTGATGTCGTTCCAGCTGTTGGTCATTGCGCCGCGGCCGAAGCTGGGCGCCAGCGCGGCGACCGTGGGGCCGTGGCACAGCCGCGCCTGGTTCTCCAGCGCAACGATGCCGAGCGCGCGGGCAAATTTATGGTCGAGCAGCCCGGTTTCATTGCTGGCGGCGGACGAGCAGAACATGGCGGTGGTCGGCCAGCGGTTGACCGTGACGCCGGCGGCGTTGGTTTGCTGGAAGTGGGCGTCGCGATCCTGCTTCATCAGGCGGGCGATGCGCTCAAACGCCTCCTGCCAGCTGATGCGCTGCCACTTGTCGCTGCCCGGCGCGCGGTACTCCGGATATTTCAGCCGCTGGTCGCTGTGAATATAGTCGAGTACCCCCGCGCCTTTCGGGCAGAGCGAGCCGCGGCTGACCGGATGATCGGGATCGCCTTCGATATGGTAGATAGCGGCGCTGGCGTTTTTGGCGCCGTCGCCAAGGCTGTAGATCAGCATGCCGCAGCCGACGGAACAGTAAGTGCAGTTATTGCGGGTCTCTCTGGCGCGTACGAGCTTATATTCCCTGATACCGGCCAGCGCGGATTCCGGTGCGAAGCCCAGCAGCGCCGCGCTGGTGCCCGCCATTCCGCCAGCGCAGATCTTAAAAAAACTCCGTCTGGTAATTTGCATTTATCTTTCTTCTTTATTGGCTCCATTGCGAAGCTATGCAAAATAACAATCCTGTCTGCGTCTTATTTGATAAAGGTCAATAAGTTAGCTTTTAGTAATGCCTTTTTTAAATTCTGTTTAAATTTGTTTGAAGAGCGGCCAGCGTAGCGCGTGCTGTTTCAGGCGACGGGAAAACGCGCCTTTCTCAAATAAACGCGAGGTTAAGCGCAACGGAAAATCATTCTCATTTATCTCGCTAAAGCGCGCCGTAGCGCCATCGGTTATCTTTTCACCGCATAATTTGTATAGCGGTTTTTTTGCGCTGCCGGTGACAACAGGGCAAACTTAACCGCGCGGCTGGCCGCCCTCGCGGCTGCGCAAAATTTAATCTCTTGTTAACAACAGGTCGTACTCCTTGAACGTTATCCCGCAAATCCCCGGCGAAAATTTAACAACTCAGACCGGCGTCAGCGAAATGCCGGTATGGCAGCGCGCCGACCTGAGCGTGGCGCAGCCCGACTGGCTGGCGGATGAAGTGCCGGTCGCCCTGGTCTATAACGGCATCTCCCACGTGGTGATGATGACCACGCCGAAAGATCTGGAGGCGTTCGCCATCGGCTTTTCCCTGTCGGAAGGCATTATCGACGCGCCGGGCGATATTTTTGGTCTCGACGTGGTGCCGGGCTGTAACGGCATTGAGGTGCAGATCGAACTTTCCAGCCGACGTTTTATGGCGCTAAAAGAGCAGCGGCGCGCGCTGGCGGGACGCACGGGCTGCGGCGTATGCGGCGTCGAGCAGCTGGAGCAGATCGGCAAGCCGGTGCAGCCGCTGCCTTTTACCCAGACCTTTGAGCTGGCGCAGCTGGATCGCGGCCTGAGCCAGCTAAAGGGTTTTCAGCCGGTCGGTCAGCAAACCGGCTGCACCCACGCGGCGGCCTGGCTGCGTCCGGATGGGGATCTGGCGGGCGGCTGCGAAGATGTGGGTCGCCACGTCGCGCTGGATAAGCTGCTTGGCTACCGCAGCCGCGCGGCGTGGGGCGACGGCGCGGTGCTGGTCTCCAGCCGCGCCAGCTATGAGATGGTGCAGAAATCCGCGATGTGCGGCGTCGAGATCCTGTTCGCCGTCTCGGCGGCGACCCGCCTGGCCGTCGAGGTGGCGGAGCGCTGCAACCTTACGCTGGTCGGCTTCAGCAAGCCGGGACGCGCCACCGTCTATACCCATCCGCAGCGGCTGCGCTAAGGCGCGTTTAGCGCCAGCGGTCTGTAAAAACAACAGTTTGTTTATAACGGATTTGTAAATTCCTTATCTTTAATGGGGCATTGATTACCCTTTTCCGGATCATGAATTTAACTATAATGGTTCGACTGCTTACGCGGCACGCCATCAGGCGGCGCCGCCCAAATATGAAATGGAGAGGAAGAACATGAGTTATTCACTGCCATCCCTGCCTTACGCATACGACGCACTGGAACCGCACTTCGACAAGCAGACGATGGAAATCCATCACACCAAACACCACCAGACCTACGTTAACAACGCTAACGCCGCGCTGGAAGGGACCGAATTCGCTGACCTGCCGGTTGACGAGCTGATTACCAAACTGGATCAGGTTCCGGCAGACAAAAAAACCGTGCTGCGCAACAACGCCGGCGGTCACGCTAACCACAGCCTGTTCTGGAAAGGCCTGAAAACCGGTACCACGCTGCAGGGTGACCTGAAAGCGGCTATCGAAAAAGATTTCGGCAGCGTTGAGAAATTCCAGGAAGAGTTTGAGAAAGCCGCCGCTACCCGCTTTGGTTCAGGCTGGGCGTGGCTGGTGAAAAAAGGCGACAAACTGGCCGTGGTCTCTACCGCTAACCAGGACAACCCGCTGATGGGCGAAGCGATCTCCGGCGCGTCAGGCTACCCGATCCTGGGCCTGGACGTCTGGGAGCACGCTTACTACCTGAAGTATCAGAACAAACGCCCTGACTACATCAAGGCGTTCTGGAACGTGGTGAACTGGGACGAAGCCGCAGCGCGTTTCGCTTCTGCTAAATAAGTTGTTCCGTTAATAAAGCTAAAACCGGCGAAGCGATTCGCCGGTTTTTTTATGGCTAAAACAGCGGTAATTAAACCGCAGCTAAACATGCGCGCAGCTGGCTTTTAACCTTTCAGGACATTAACCTTCCGTTGAATTTCACGCAGGTAGGCTAAATAACATTCCACCAGAGAATGTAATATTATGTCTATTATAACTACATCTACACCGGCCGCCGAATCATCTGCTTCGCTGTTTTTTCAGCTCATCAGCGGAAAATATATTCCTGATAAACTGTGGTTGAGTAAACAATTCCGCCTGAAGTTCGCGTTGCGAACGCTGGCGTTTCCCGTCACAACGCTGCGCTATTTACACCAGCTGTCGCGCCTGCCCGATTTACATCAGGTAATGAGCGTGCAGGGGTTATTACCCGCCAAGCTGCACCGTCCCTATTTGCGCGCCGGGTTCAGCGTGGCGGCGCGCGCGCAGGCGATCCTTGATCACTATCAGCTCATCGCCACGTTGCAAAACGGCCGGCTGCGTCAGCTGCTGCAAAGCCCCGGCGATAATTTACTGGCGACCCTGAGCGGAAAAAACGGCGAGACGTTCGAGCTTTTTTGCTGCCCGGGCCGTTTCGATCGCGAAGGGGAAATTACGCTGGTGCTGCGCTATCAGCAGGAGGTTATCGCCTCGCTCTCTTTTTCGCTGATCCTGGAGGCTGGCGTGCCCACTGTGCTGATCGGCGGCCTGCAGGGGCCGCGTAAACATATCTCTAACGAGGTGATCCGCGAGGCGACGAAAGCGGCGCACGGGCTATTTCCCAAACGCCTGGTTATGGAGGTGGTCTGTATGCTGGCGCAGCGCTGTGCGGCGGAGAAGATTATCGCCGTAGGCGATACCACACACGTGTTCCGCAGCCTGCGCTATCGCCACAGCAAAAGCGATTACTTCTTTGCCAGCTATAGCGAGTTCTGGACATCGCTGGGCGGCGAGGCGCGTAAAGACGCGCTCTATCAGCTGCCGCTCAGCCTGCCGCGTAAAGCGCTGGAGGAGATCGCCAGTAAAAAGCGTGCGGAATATCGTCGACGTTATGAACTGCTTGATGCGCTGGCGCAGCAGGTGTCAGCTGCCGTCGGCCAGCGCGGAGAGGATCAGGCGGCCGCCTGATCCCGCACTCAGAACGGCTTCTTCGCGAAGCCGGTCATCACTTTCAGGCCCATTTCGCGGCCCAGCGCGGTCATGGGATGCACCACCACCAGGCCACGCACGCTCTTCTTCAGCGTGCCCATATCGGCCTGCTCTTTTTTGGTGATCTCACGGCTGAACGGCAGCGCCATCAGCTTCTGCGCCTCTTTGCTCAGCTTGTCGTCGCGCTTGTCGCGCAGGCGTTCGATTTCGGTCACCAGCTTCTCTTTTTCTTTCAGCAGCGCGCCCAGCTTCTCGGCGTCGCCCGCTTCCAGCAGCTGCGGCTCTTTACGATTCAGGGCGTCCAGCTGATCGCTCAGACGTTTAATCTCGGCTTTTTCTTGCTCTTTCATGGCGAAAACTCGTTGTGGAAAACAGGCAAAGGATACACGAAAAGCGGCGCAAATTCGCGCGCGGCGAGCGAGGAGGGCGCCTGAAGCTCAGGCGCCGGGACGTTTGAACGCCTGTTTCAGGCTAATGCGCGAGATCAGCTCGGTCAGAGAGAGCACCATGGTCGAGCGCACCATTTGCAGATAGCGCTGCTGCTGCATGGCGCGCAGCTCGGCATCGTCGGGATGAAAATCGGGTTTCGGCGGCCAGGCGGCCACGCAGTGCAGCTCGCCAAAGGGGCCGAGGATCTCATCGTCGGTAAAGCGATAGTCGCCGCGATCGTGGTTCAGCTCTTCGCGCAGCGCCAGCAGTAGCTCGCAATCTTCATACTCATGGCGGCTGATGACGCCCAAACCATAGATAAGCTTAAGGCGCACCGGCAGTTCGCCGAGCGGGCCGTCGCCCAGCAGCAGCGGCTCAACCGCATACTTCACCGCGTAGTCATCCTTGCGAAACACCTGCAGCACCAGCAGATTGACCGCTTCGGCCAACAGCTCGACGGCAGCGATCAGAAAGCTTCTCACCGAACGTCCGGCGTTCAGGCGCTCAAGCACCCGGTTTTCAAAAGCTTGCTTCTCTTCCATTGTCGCCTGCAGAATTCTTATCCCGTCAACGGGCGCAGCGTCGCCGCGCCCGTACCGCTTGTGCGTGACTGACACGCGCCTGTCAGGCCATTGCGTTATACGCGCTGACCGCCGCCGCGACAACATCGCTGTCGGCATCCAGACCGGATACCTGCGCTAGCGCCGCCTGCGGGCCTTTCTCGTTAATCAGCGCTTCCAGCTCCTGCGCCTGCGGGTCCTGCGCGCTGCGGTAGTGCATCGCAGCGGCAATGCCCTGCACCAGATGGGCGTTCGGCAGCTGATACTCCAGCGTGCCCAGCGTCGGTTTGATCAGGCGATCGCCCGCGCTCAGCTTACGCAGCGGCTGGCGGCCCACGCGCTCTACATCATCTTTCAGGTAAGGATTTTCGAAGCGGCCGAGGATTTTCTCGATATAGGCGGCATGCTTGTCGGCGTCGAAGCCGTAACGCTTGATCAGCACCGCGCCGCTCTCCTCCATCGCTCCCTTGACCACCGCGCGGATTTTCTCATCCAGGATGGCGTCGCGAATGGTCTGATGCCCGGCAAGCTGGCCGAGATAGGCGGTGATCGCGTGGCCGGTGTTCAGGGTGAAGAGCTTGCGCTCGACGAACGCCATCAGATTGTCGGTAAGCTCCATGCCTGCAACGGTGGGCAGCTCGCCTTTAAACTGGGTTTTATCGACAATCCACTCGCTAAAGGTTTCCACGGTCACCTCCAGCGGATCGTTGCTGCCCGCTTCGGATGGCGGCACGATGCGGTCTACGGCGGAGTCGACGAAGCCGACGTGCTGCTCGACCCAGGCGTGATGCTGCTCCGGCAGCGCTTTCAGCACGTGCTGCTTCAGCTGGCTGGTGCCGCGCACCATGTTTTCACAGGCAATAATATTGAGCGGACGATCGTTACCTTCGTCATGGCGTTTCGTCAGGCCTTTCGCTACGCTGCCCGCGATGCGCTCCAGGATCTGCGGACCAACGGCGGTGGTCACCAGATCGACCTCCGCTACCAGCGCGATAATGTCGTCGCTGGTGCTGTTGACGGCGCTGACGCCCTTTACAATTTCCACTTTCGCCTGCTCGCCAACCACATGTACTGGATATTCATGACGCGCGTTCAGTGCATCCAGCACCACCTGGTTAACATCGGCAAACACCAGTTCAATGCCTGCATCCGCCAGCAGCTTGCCAATAAAGCCGCGACCGATGTTACCTGCTCCAAAATGTAACGCTTTCATAATATTGACCCATATCAAATGACGATGGGGCGGGCACGCCCGCCCCGGAAATCGGGACGGGCTTACCCGCCCCAGGGAAATTCACGCAGGACGTTTAGGCGGCCGCCGGGCTGCCTGACAGCAGATCCAGCACTTCCTGCACGCTGGTGGTGTGCGCCAGCTTCTCAATCACGCTTTCGTCGTCCAGCGCGTTGGTCAGGCTGGTGATCACCTGGATGTGCTCGTTGTTGCGCGCCGCGATACCGATAACCAGGCGGGCCACGTCATCCGCATCGTCGCCGAACAGCACGCCCTGCGGATACTGACAGAACACCACGCCGGTTTTCAATACGCGATCTTTCGCTTCCACCGTGCCATGCGGCACCGCAATGGACTCGCCCAGATAGGTGGGGGTGAGTTTTTCGCGCGCCAGCATCGCTTCGACATATTCCGGCTGCACGTAGCCGCCCTTCACCAGCTGTTCGCCGGCGAAGCGGATCGCCTGCTCTTTATTGCTGGCGCTCAGGCCGAGGAAGACGTTGTTCGCGCCCAGCTTAAAAAGATGGGGGTTGCTGGTGTCGTAGCTGTCCGCCAGCGCGGTCTGTACCACTTCGCGGTGCGCTTCGCTGCGGTTCGCCGCTACCAGGCGATCGGTCAGGTTGGTGTAGAGCGCGCTGTCGAGGAAGTTATTCAGCGAAATATGCTGCGCCTGCGGTGCCTGACGCATCGCGCGCTCGGTGAGGTCGCGGTGGGTGATCACCAGATCGACGTCGCCCGGCAGCGAGTTAATCGCGCTGTTGGTAACGGAAACGTTAGTGAGTCCCGCATCCTGCACTTTCTTGCGCAGCACGCCCGCGCCCATCGCGCTTGAACCCATACCGGCGTCGCAGGCGACGATGATTTTGCGCACGTGGCTGACGTCAACGCTGCTGGCGTCGGTAACCACCGGCGCGCCCGCCACAGCCTGGCCTTTCGACTGTGCTTTCATATCATGCATGCGTTTGGTCGCCGCTTCGATATCGTCATCTTCTTTGGCTTTGCTGGTTTTCAGCAGGATGGAAGAGACCACGAAGGAGACCGCAAAAGCCGCCACGATCGCCGCGATATTGGCGAAGTAGGCGCCTTTCGGCGTCATCGCCAGCACCGCCAGGATAGAGCCCGGCGAGGCGGGAGAGACCAGACCACCATTAAGCAGCGTCAGGGTGAAGACCCCGGTCATGCCGCCCAGAATCACTGCCAGCAGCAGACGCGGTGCCATCAGCACGTACGGGAAGTAGATTTCGTGGATGCCGCCGAGGAAGTGGATGATCGCCGCGCCGCCCGCAGACTGCCTGGCGCTGCCGCGGCCAAACATCATATAGGCGACCAGTACGCCCATACCCGGACCAGGGTTCGCCTCAATCAGGAAGAAGATCGATTTGCCCGCTTCGCTTGCCTGCTGGATGCCCAGCGGTGAGAAGATGCCGTGGTTGATGGCGTTATTAAGGAACAGTATTTTCGCCGGTTCAACAAAGATGGAGGTCAGCGGCAGCAGGTTGTTCTGCACCATCAGGTTGACGCCTGCGGCGAGAATATGGGACAGCCCCTCTACCAGCGGCCCGATGGCGAGAAACGCCAGCAGCGCCAGCAACATGCCGATAATGCCGGCAGAGAAGTTGTTGACCAGCATTTCGAAGCCGCTTTTGATTTTACCGTCAACGGCGCGGTCGAAGGATTTGATCGCCCAGCCGCCCAGCGGACCGGCAATCATGGCGCCGAGGAACATCGGCATATCGGCGCCGACGATCACGCCCATAGTGGTAATAGCGCCAACTACGCCGCCGCGATCGCCGCCAACCAGACGGCCACCGGTGAAACCGATCAGCAGCGGCAGCAGGTAGGTGATCATCGGACCGACCAGCTTCGCCAGCGTCGCGTTAGGGATCCACCCGGTCGGGATAAACAGCGCGGTAATGATACCCCAGGCGATAAACGCCCCGATGTTAGGCATCACCATATTACTCAGAAAGCGACCAAAGCTTTGAACCTTGACCTTGACTGATGAGGACATAAAGCCACCCCTTATCGAGACGCGCTGCAATAAGAGAGCGCGTTTGTTTTTGTTAAGCCAGCACGGCGTCGAGCCGTCGCTATTACTGTATGCAGGCGGACTCTAACACGCGAATATGACGCTGCGTAGCGGGCGGCCTAAGTGTGATCCAGATCACTTAACTACAGTGGTGGCAGGGGCTTTTTTGGTGATTTAGATCACATAACATCGGCTTAAAAAACCGGCAAAGACGATTTTTTCGCCACAAAACCGGGATATATGTGACTAAAATCACATTTAGATCATCTCGGTTTGTTTCATATATGTGACGAAGTTCACAAACTATTTTTGATTGAAAATGCGCCAGATCACACTACTGGCGGCGCGTTTGTCGGGCGGACAATAAAGTGAAAAGCGGTAATGCGGGGAGGCCGGGACAAGCGGCAAACTTGTCCCGGAGGAGGCTTTACTGCAGGCCGTTCTGCACGGCGGTCTGCGCCTGAGTCAACGCCTGCGCGTTGGCGGAGATGGTGCTCATCAGCGCGTTATACTGCGTGACCTGATCGGGCGTCGGGAACTGAACGGCGCTATTGTTAAAGCTCACGCGCGGCCCCTGCTGCTGCAGAAAGTCGCCCGCCTGCGCCGCGCCCTGGCTCAGCGCCTGCAGCTTCGGCAGCAGCGGCACCAGCTGGTTAGCTGGCTGCGTAACCACTTTATCGTAAGCGGCGTCGTAGACCTTCTTCAGATCCTCTTCCTGCTTAAGCGAGGCCTTGCTGCTGTCCGCCTGCATTTTGGCGCTCTCCAGCTGCTGCGTGACAATCACCAGCGCGCCGTTCGCCTGACGCAGCGCGTCGCGGCGCGTCAGGTAGTCCTGCGGTACGTGGATCGCCGACAGCTCATCAACCACCGGACGCATGCCCTGATCAATCGCCTTATTCACCTGCTGGGAAAAGCCGTAAAGAATGGCGTAGTCGCCCGCGTACTTGCCAAAATTCTGCTTCTGGCTTTCGCTCAGGCTTGGCAGATGTTCGCCGCTGCGCATAACGGTGTTTTGCAGAAAGTCGATAAAGGCCTTGCGCTGATCGCCCTCTTTGTCGCCGCACGCGGTGAGGTTAAGCACCAGCAACGCGGCGCCGAGCAACATGCCGGTACGCATCCAGATGCGAGAAATTCCTGATGCCATAAGGGCAACTCCTGTAAATGAGAATGTGGATAACTGAGGAATGGTCCTAAAGAATAGAGCAAAGTAGCGCTCAGGCACAACGCCGGCAAGCGGGAAAGGCGCTGCGGCTCAGAGGTTTCCGGGCAGAGGCCTGCCCGGAGTAGTCAAGAGGGTTAACCGGTGTTGCGCATACCCGCGGCGACGCCCGCGATGGTCACCATCAGCGCCTGCTCGACGCGCGGATCGACCTCTTCGCCGCGCGCTTCCTGATCGCGCGAACGCTGCAGCAGCTCCGCCTGCAGCACGTTGAGCGGATCGGTGTAGACGTTACGCAGCGCGATCGACTCGGCTATCCAGGGCTGATCCGCCATCAGATGCGCGTCGTTGGCGATGGTCAGCACCGCTTTAATGTCGGCGTCAAGCTGGTCGCGCAGCTGTTTACCCAGCGGCCACAGCGTTTTGTCCACCAGACGCTGATCGTAATATTCCGCCAGCCACAGGTCAGCTTTGGCGAACACCATCTCCAGCATGCCTAACCGCGTGGAGAAGAACGGCCAGTCGCGGCACATCGCTTCGAGCTGATCCTGATGGCCTTCGTCCATCGCCTTTTGCAGCGCCGCGCCCGCGCCGAGCCAGGCGGGCAGCATCAGGCGGTTCTGCGTCCAGGCGAAGATCCAGGGAATGGCGCGCAGCGACTCGACGCCGCCGGTCGGGCGACGCTTCGCCGGACGCGATCCGAGCGGCAGCTTGCCCAGCTCCTGTTCCGGCGTGGCGGAGCGGAAGTAGGGCACGAAGTCCGGGTTTTCGCGCACGTAGCCGCGATACATGGCGCAGGAGTGCTGTGAGAGCTGATCCATAATGGTGTGCCACTCTTTCTTCGGCTCCGGCGGCGGCAGCAGGTTCGCTTCCAGAATCGCGCCGGTGTAGAGCGACAGGCTGGCGATGGTGACTTCCGGCAAACCATACTTAAAGCGGATCATCTCGCCCTGTTCGGTTACGCGCAGGCCGCCTTTCAGGCTGCCCGGCGGCTGTGACAGCAGCGCCGCGTGCGCAGGCGCGCCGCCGCGGCCGATGCTGCCGCCGCGGCCGTGGAACAGCGTCAGCGCGATGCCGGCTTTCTCGCAGGTTTTGATCAGCGCGTCCTGCGCCTGATACTGCGCCCAGCTGGCGGCCATCACCCCGGCATCTTTCGCCGAGTCGGAGTAGCCGATCATTACCATCTGTTTGCCCTGAATAAAGCCGCGATACCAGTCGATATTCAGCAGCTGGCTCATAACGTCATTGGCGTTGTTGAGGTCGTCGAGGGTCTCAAACAGCGGCGCGACCGGCATGGCGAAGGTAATGCCCGCCTCTTTCAGCAGCAGATGCACCGCCAGCACGTCGGACGGCGTCTTCGCCATCGAGATAACGTAGGCGGCAATCGAGCCTTGCGGCGCTTCGGCGGCGACGCGGCAGGTTTCCAGCACTTCGCGCGTCTCGTCGCTCGGCGCCCAGTGGCGCGGCAGCAGCGGACGTTTGGAGTTAAGCTCGCGTACCAGGAAGGCCTGCTTATCCGCTTCCGACCAGCTTTCATAGTCGCCGAGGCCGAGATAGCGGGTCACTTCAGCGATCGCTTCGGTATGGCGCGTGCTCTCCTGACGCAGATCGATGCGCACCAGCGGCACGCCGAAGCACTTCACGCGGCGCAGCGTATCCAGCAGCTGAC
The DNA here is from genome assembly GCF_022346785.1 of Pantoea sp. ACRSC. Classification (NCBI taxonomy): domain Bacteria; kingdom Pseudomonadati; phylum Pseudomonadota; class Gammaproteobacteria; order Enterobacterales; family Erwiniaceae; genus Pantoea; species Pantoea sp. ACRSC. Next base: position 16,529 of record NZ_JAKRNN010000014.1, on the reverse strand, counting down.
CGTTGGCGATAATGCCCATGTCGCACTGCTGCAGCGACTGATAGATAGCGTAAAGTGGCGTCCAGAGCTGATCGTTGGAGACCAGCAGATCGGCAGGACGCGGCAGATGCTCGCCCTTCAGGCGGCGCTCAAGCCAGGACTGGGTGGCGAGCAGCTGGCTGCGCATGCGCTTCAGAATCACGCGGTAAGGCTCAATCGCCTCCGGGTCGCCGCACAGCTCGCGCACCTCGTCGCTGCATTCAGACATCGAGAGCTCGGAGATCAGCACGCCGATATCGCGCAGAAAGAGGTCGGCGGCTTTCCAGCGGCTGAGCTGCATGGCGTGACGCGTCACCGTGGCGGTGACGTTGGGGTTGCCGTCACGGTCGCCGCCCATCCAGGAGGTAAATTTCACCGGCACGAAATCTACCGGCAGCTTCACGCCGAACGCCTCTTCGACCTGCTCGTTCAGCTCGCGCAGAAAGGCGGGTACGCCTTCCCACAGGCTATTCTCCACCACGGCGAAGCCCCATTTGGCTTCGTCGATCGGCGTCGGCCGATATTTGCGGATCTCATCGGTGTGCCACGCCTGCGCCACCAGCTGTCGCAGGCGGCGCATAATCTGGTTGCGCTCATAGTCAGAGATGTCGCTGTGATCGAGCTGCTTCAGGCAGCTGTTCACCTCGACCAGCTTGTGGATCAGGGTGCGGCGGGTGATCTCGGTGGGATGCGCCGTCAGCACCAGCTCCAGCGACAGCGATTCAATCGCTGCACGGATCGCGCTTTCGCTGACGTCGGGCTGTTGTTTAAGACGATCAAAGGTGGTTTTCAACAGTTCGGGATGGTTCGCGCCGTCGCCGCTGCGTGAAATGGTCTGATACTGTTCGGCGACGTTGGTCAGGTTAAGAAACTGGCTAAAAGCGCGTGCCACCGGCAGCAGCTCGTCGTTCGACAGATTTTGCAGCGTGTTAAGCAGTTCCTTGCGATGAGTGTCATTTCCCGCACGGGATGACTTTGAGAGTTTGCGGATGGTCTCCACCCGGTCGAGGATGTTCTCTCCTAGTGCATCCTTGATCGTATCCCCGAGCAGTTTGCCGAGCATACTGACATTACTTCGCATTGCGGAATATTGTTCGTTCATGTGACCCTGACACCCTTATCGTCTTTGTAAACTTCTACACCCAGCGTTCGCGGCAAGGCCGAAACTGCATGAGTAATCACCCACCGGGCATAACATCGTCTTTTATCTAGCCACGTAAACCTGGCGACGTCAATGCGCATAAGCGCCCGGTAACATGCGGCTAACTGCTGGAAATTCAAAGATTTTAAATAGAGAGGAGCGGGATAAGTTATTCTTATCAGCAAATCCCGCGTATTGAACAGGAAATTTACTTTCTTAACAGTAGATTGCCCTGTTTATTGCGTATCAGTGGCAAAAGTGCTGCACAACCTGCGCGATCAGGGCGCGAGTCGGCTTAATAAATGCGGTATCGATAAATTCATCTGGCTGATGCGCCTGGTTGATCGATCCCGGCCCCAGTACCAGCGTCGGGCACAGCTCCTGAATAAACGGCGCTTCGGTGCAGTAGTTCACCACTTCGGTCTGCGTGCCGAGCAGTTTTTCCACCACGGCAACCAGTTCGTGACTGGCCGGGCATTCGTAGCCCGGAATCGGCGGATGCAGCTCGCCGACCGTAAGCCGTCCCGGCCAGCGCGCGCTGACCGGCGCCAGCGACTCGTTCAGCAGCCCTTCCAGGTCGTTTAGCGACAGGCCCGGCAGCGGACGAATATCCATGTGCAGCTCGCAGCAGGCGCAGATGCGGTTCGCCGCGTCGCCGCCGTGGATATGGCCGAAGTTCATGGTCGGATAGGGAATGGCGAAGCCGTCGTGGTGATAGCGCTCTTTGAGGGTATTGCGCAGCTGCATCAGATGACCGATGGCGTCGTGCATCAGTTCGATAGCGTTGACGCCGCGCGCCGGATCGCTGGAGTGGCCAGACTGGCCCTGCACGCGAATAACGTGCGAGAGATGGCCTTTATGCGCGCGCACCGGCTTCAGCGAGGTCGGCTCGCCGATAATGGCGCAGTCTGGGCGAATGCTCGCCGTTTCAGAGAAGTACTTCGCGCCCGCCATGGTGGTCTCTTCATCGGCGGTGGCGAGAATATAGAGCGGCTTGCTGAGTTTGCTGACGTCGACGTCGCGCAGCGTGTCGAGGATAAAGGCGAAGAAGCCTTTCATATCGGCGGTGCCCAGGCCGTAGAGCTTGTTGTCGTGCTCCGTCAGGGTAAAGGGATCGCGCGTCCAGCGCCCGTCGTCGAACGGCACGGTATCGGTATGGCCCGCCAGCAGCAGACCGCCTGCGCCGCTGCCGCTGCGCGCCAGCAGGTTAAATTTATGGCGCGTGCCCGGCACCGGCTGTACCTCTACGTTAAAGCCGAGATCGCGGAACCAGCCTGCCAGCAAATTGATTAAAGTTTCATTGCTCTGATCGAGCGCGGCGTCGGTTGCGCTGATGCTCGGTGTGGCAATCAGCTGGCGGTAGAGTTCGATAAAAGGCGGTAATTTTGTCTTCACTGTTGACGGTCCTTGAGTTAGGATGTATCAATATTCATGCATTAATAGTGAATAAAAATACATTAACGCCGGTTGGCTGGGAAGCAGAAATCCTTCGCAAACGGCATCGTGGGCAACGGGGCAAGGCCGCGACCCGGAACGTGTGACTGTAAAAAGGTATACAGCCTGATGTTGAATACGCTGATCGTTGGTGCCAGTGGTTACGCTGGCGTAGAGCTCGCCACCTTCCTCAATCGCCATCCACATATGAACATAACCGCTTTGGCGGTTTCAGCGCAAAGCCCGGATGCCGGGAAGCGTCTGTCCGATCTGCATCCGCAGCTGAAAGGCGTGGTGGATCTGCCGCTGCAGCCGTTAAGCAGCGCGGCCGAGTGGGCGGACAAGGTGGATGTGGTGTTCCTGGCGACCGCGCATGAAGTCAGTCACGATCTGGCACCTGAGTTCCTGAAGGCCGGCTGCGTGGTGTTCGATCTCTCCGGTGCCTTCCGCGTCAACGACGGCGACTTTTATCAGCGCTATTACGGCTTCACCCATCAGCACGCCGACTGGCTCGACAAAGCGGTCTACGGCCTGGCGGAGTGGAACCACGCGCAAGTCAAAGAGGCGCAGCTGGTGGCGGTGCCGGGCTGCTATCCCACCGCGGCGCAGCTGGCGCTGAAGCCGCTGATCGAGGGCGATCTGCTTAACGCCGATCAGTGGCCGGTGATCAACGCCACCAGCGGCGTAAGCGGTGCCGGCCGTAAAGCCAGCGTCACTACCAGCTTCTGCGAAGTGAGCCTGCAGCCGTACGGCCTGTTCAATCATCGCCATCATCCAGAAATTGTTGCCCATCTCGGCGCGCCGGTGATTTTTACGCCGCACCTCGGCAACTTCCCGCGCGGTATTCTGGCGACCATCACCTGCCGTCTGAAGGCGGGCGTCACGCACGACGACGTAGCGGCGGCGTTCCACAGCGCCTATCACGACAAGCCGCTGGTGCGCGTCTATGAGCAGGGCGTGCCGGCGCTGAAAGCGGTTATCGGCCAGCCATTCTGCGACATCGGCTTCGCGGTGCAGGACGAGCATCTGATCGTCGTCGCGGCGGAGGATAACCTGCTGAAAGGCGCTGCGTCGCAGGCGGTGCAGTGTTTGAATATTCGCTTCGGCTTCCCTGAAACGCAGTCGCTGATTTAACGGACAAGGATGCACATGACAACTCCATTAATTATCAAACTGGGCGGCGTGCTGCTCGACAGCGAAGAGGCGCTGGCGCGCCTGTTCGACGCGCTGCTGGCTTATCGCAGCGCTCATCAGCGTCCGCTGCTGATCGTTCACGGCGGCGGCTGCGTGGTCGACGAGCTGATGAAAAAGCTGTCGCTGCCGGTGAAGAAGAAGAACGGCCTTCGCGTTACGCCAGCCGATCAGATCGACATTATTACCGGCGCGCTGGCGGGCACCGCCAATAAAACCCTGCTCGCATGGGCGAAAAAGCACGGCATTAAGGCGGTCGGGCTGAGCCTGGGCGACGCCGACCTGGTGAAGGTGGCGCAGTTCGATGAAGAGCTGGGACACGTCGGCCACGCCGAGCCGGGCGATCCGGCGCTGATTAACACCCTGCTGGCCGCAGGCTATATGCCGATTGTCAGCTCTATCGGCATCACCGACGCGGGCGAGCTGATGAACGTCAACGCCGACCAGGCGGCGACCGCGCTGGCGGCCACGCTGGGCGCCGATCTGGTGCTGCTCTCCGACGTGAGCGGCATTCTCGACGGCAAAGGCCAGCGCATCGAAGAGATGACCGCCGCCAAAGCGGAGCAGCTTATTGCACAAGGCATCATTACCGATGGCATGATTGTAAAAGTGAACGCGGCGCTCGACGCGGCGCGCACGCTGGGCCGCCCGGTGGATATCGCCAGCTGGCGCCACGCAGAGCAACTGCCTGACCTGTTTAACGGCGTGTCGATCGGCACCCGGATCCTCGCTTAACGACTTAGATTTAGGATGACGACATGAGCACGCAAAATATCAAGAAAATCGTACTGGCCTATTCCGGCGGTCTGGATACCTCCGCCATTATTCCGTGGCTGAAAGAGAACTACGGCGGCTGCGAAGTCGTGGCATTTGTGGCGGATATTGGCCAGGAGCGTAGCGATCTGGAAGGCGTGGAGAAGAAAGCGCTGCAGTCCGGCGCCTCTGAGTGCCACGTAGTCGATTTGCGTGAAGAGTTTATCAGCGATTACGTTTATCCGGTGCTGCAGACCGGTGCGCTGTATGAAGGCACCTATCTGCTCGGCACCTCAATGGCGCGTCCGATTATCGCCAAGGCGCAGGTTGAGCTGGCGCTGAAAGTCGGCGCGGATGCGCTGTGCCACGGTGCGACCGGCAAAGGTAACGATCAGGTGCGTTTCGAAACCACCTACACCGCGCTGGCGCCGCAGCTGAAAGTGGTGGCGCCGTGGCGTGAATGGAACCTGCGTTCCCGTGAAGCGCTGCTGGACTACCTGAAAGAGCGCAATATCCCGACTACCGCGTCGCTGGAAAAAATCTATAGCCGTGACGAGAACGCCTGGCATATCTCGACCGAAGGCGGGGTGCTGGAAAGCCCGTCCAATGCGCCGAATAAAGATTGCTGGGTGTGGACCGTGGATCCGCTGGAAGCGCCCGATCAGCCGGAAAACGTCACCGTCACCGTGGAAAAAGGCCGCGTTGTCGCGGTGAACGGCGAAAGGCTGAGCCCGTTCCAGTGTCTGGAAGTGCTGAACGCCATCGGCGCGAAGCATGGCGTAGGCCGTATCGACATCGTGGAAAACCGTCTGGTCGGCATCAAGTCGCGCGGCTGCTACGAAACCCCTGGCGGCACCATTATGGTCAACGCGCTGCGCGCGGTTGAGCAGCTGGTACTGGATCGCGACAGCTTCAAATGGCGCGAGCAGCTGGGCCATGAGATGTCTTACGTAGTTTACGACGGCCGCTGGTTTGCGCCGCTGCGTAAGTCAATCCAGGCCGCTGCCGAGTCGCTGGCCGAAGAGGTAAATGGCGAAGTCGTGCTGCAGCTCTATAAAGGTCAGGCGACGGCGATCCAGAAACGCTCCTCTAACAGCCTCTACTCGGAAGAGTTCGCCACCTTCGGCGAAGACGAGGTTTACGATCACCGTCACGCAGGCGGCTTTATCCGTCTGTTCTCGCTCTCTTCGCGCATTCGCGCCCTGAACGAGCAGAAGAAGTAATAACCGGCGAGGCGTGTGCCTCGCCCAACCAGATTTCGCAGAGGCGGCTTCGGGCCGCCTCTGGTTTAAGGATTGAAGGAGTTTCACATGGCACTTTGGGGCGGACGTTTTACCCAGGCAGCAGACCAACGTTTCAAACAGTTCAACGATTCGCTGCGCTTTGACTATCGTCTGGCGGAGCAGGATATTGTCGGCTCCATCGCCTGGTCCAAAGCGCTGGTGACGGTTAACGTGCTGAGCAATGATGAGCAGCAGCAGCTGGAGCATGCACTGAATGCGCTGCTGGCTGAGGTGCAGGCGGATCCAGAACAGATCCTGCAAAGCGATGCCGAAGATATCCACAGCTGGGTTGAAGGCCAGCTGATTGAGAAAGTCGGCGCGCTGGGCAAGAAGCTGCATACCGGCCGCAGCCGTAACGATCAGGTCGCCACCGATCTGAAGCTCTGGTGCAAAATGCAGGTCGAGGCGCTGCTGGGTGCGACGCGCGAGCTGCAGCAGGCGCTGACGGCGACCGCCGAAGCCAACCAGGATGCGGTAATGCCGGGCTATACCCACCTGCAGCGCGCCCAGCCGGTGACCTTCGCTCACTGGTGTCTCGCCTATGTTGAAATGCTGGCGCGCGACGAAAGCCGTCTGCAGGATACGCTGAAGCGTCTCGACGTCAGCCCGCTCGGCTGCGGCGCGCTGGCGGGCACCGCCTATGAGATTGACCGCGAACAGCTGGCCGGCTGGCTGGGCTTCGCCTCCGCGACCCGCAACAGCCTGGATACCGTCTCCGATCGCGATTACGTGCTGGAGCTGCTGGCCGATGCCTCTATCGGCATGGTACATCTGTCGCGCTTCGCCGAAGATTTAATCTTTTTCAACACCGGCGAAGCGGGTTTTGTCGAGCTGTCTGATAAGGTGACCTCCGGCTCATCGCTGATGCCGCAGAAGAAAAATCCAGACGCGCTGGAGCTGATCCGCGGCAAGTGTGGCCGCGTGCAGGGCGCGCTGACCGGCATGATGATGACGCTGAAAGGCCTGCCGCTCGCCTACAACAAAGATATGCAGGAAGATAAAGAGGGATTGTTCGACGCGCTCGACACCTGGCTGGACTGTCTGCATATGTCGGCGCTGGTGCTGGATGGCATTCAGGTAAAACGTCCGCGCTGCCAGGAAGCGGCGGAGCAGGGCTACGCTAACTCGACTGAGCTGGCCGACTATCTGGTGGCGAAGGGAGTGCCGTTCCGCGAAGCGCACCACATCGTTGGGGAAGCGGTCGTGGAAGCGATCGGGCAGGGCGTGGCGCTGGAAGCGCTGTCGCTGGCGCAGCTAAAGCAGTTCAGCGCGGCGATTGAAGAGGACGTTTACCCTGTTCTGGCGCTGCAGTCCTGCCTGGAAAAACGTAATGCGAAAGGCGGCGTCGCTCCGCAGCAGGTGGCATCCGCCATCGCCGAGGCGAAAAAGCGTCTCGGCTGATCGGCAGGCAAAAAAAAGGCGGGCAATAATTGCCCGCTAACCTCTAGCTTCGGAATTTAATTACTATTTTTATAGGCACATCATCAGAGGGCCAGCGCTCCGGCTGACACAGTGATTCTTTTACGCTGACAGCAGGTACTGCTCCAGATCGTCGCTGCCACCGATATGGCGACCGCCGATAAAGACCTGCGGCACCGTGGCGCGGCCCGATACGGCGCGCAGGCTAACGGTGGTGGCATCCTGACCCAGCACAATCTCTTCAAACGGCATATTGTTGTCGATCAGCATCTGTTTCGCTTTGGTGCAGAACGGGCAGCCAGGTTTGGTAAAGAGCGAGACCGACTCCTGCACTTTGAATTCTGGCGCCAGATAGCGCAGCAGGGTATCGGCGTCGGAAACCTCAAAGGGATCGCCCGGCTTGTCTGGCTCAACAAACATCTTCTCGATTACGCCGTTGTGCACCAGCATCGAATAACGCCACGAGCGCGCGCCGAAACCGAGGTCCCCTTTCTCAACCAGCATCCCCATTCCGCGCGTAAACTCGCCGTTGCCGTCTGGAATAAAGGTAATATTTTCTGCGCGCTGCTCCGCTTTCCAGGCGTTCATTACAAAGGTGTCGTTAACCGACACGCAGAGAATGCTGTCAACGCCATGCTGGGCAAAGACGTTGTAAAGTTCGTTGTAGCGCGGCAGATGGCTCGATGAACAGGTGGGCGTAAAGGCGCCCGGCAGCGAAAAGACGATAACCGTCTTGTCTTTGAACAGCTCATCGGTAGTAACGTCTACCCAACGATCGCCCTGTCGGGTATGAAATACGACCTGCGGAACCGGCTTACCTTCCTGAGTTGCAAACATATTTTCTCCTTGAGAGCAGATCGCCTGAATTTGTTGCGTGCATTATTCTGATCATTGCTTGATAGGGCTAATCGTTCATTGCTATCCTATCTATCGCCACGGGCTATCGTGGTCTGGAGGATAACAATGAACATTCGCGATCTTGAATACCTGGTTTCGCTTGCCGAGCATCGCCACTTCCGCCGGGCGGCGGATGCGTGCCACGTCAGCCAGCCGACGCTCAGCGGACAGATCCGCAAGCTGGAAGATGAGCTGGGCGTGATGCTGCTGGAGCGAACCAGCCGTAAAGTGTTGTTCACCCAGGCGGGCATGCTGCTGGTCGATCAGGCGCGCACCGTGCTGCGGGAAGTTAAAGTATTAAAAGAGATGGCGAGCCAGCAGGGCGAAGCCATGTCCGGACCGCTGCATATCGGGCTTATCCCCACTACCGGCCCCTACCTGCTGCCGCAAATCATTCCTATGCTGCATCGCACTTTTCCCAAGCTGGAGATGTATCTGCACGAGGCGCAGACGCAGCAGCTGCTGGCGCAGCTCGACAGCGGCAAGCTCGACTGTGCCATCCTGGCGCTGGTGAAAGAGAGTGAAGCCTTTATTGAGGTGCCGCTGTTCGACGAGCCGATGAAGCTGGCGGTTTATCAGGATCACCCGTGGCGCGACCGCGATCGCGTGCCGATGTCCGATCTGGCGGGCGAAAAGCTGTTGATGCTGGAAGACGGCCACTGCCTGCGCGATCAGGCGATGGGCTTCTGCTTTGAGGCGGGTGCGGATGAAGATACGCATTTTCGCGCCACCAGTCTGGAGACGCTGCGCAATATGGTCGCGGCTGGAAGCGGCATCACGCTGCTGCCCGCGCTGGCTGTGCCGCAGGAGCGCGTGCGCGACGGCGTATGCTATTTGCCGTGCTATAAGCCTGTGCCGCAGCGCACCATCGCGCTGGTCTATCGACCCGGTTCGCCTCTGCGCAGCCGCTATGAGCAGCTGGCAGAAGCGATTCGCACGCACATGCAGGGCTATCTCGATACCACGTTAAAACAGGCGGTTTAAGCCGTTTAGCGCGGCCACGCGATAGGCCTCGGCCATGGTGGGGTAGTTAAAGGTGGTATTAACAAAGTACTCGATGGTATTACCGCCGTTTTTCTGCTCCATAATCGCCTGGCCGATATGAATGATCTCCGCCGCACGCTCGCCAAAGCAGTGAATGCCCAGGATCTCTTTGGTGTCGCGGTGGAACAGGATCTTTAGACTGCCCACGTTCATGCCGACAATCTGCGCGCGCGCCAGATGCTTAAACTGCGCGCGGCCCACTTCATAAGGCACCTTCATCGCCGTCAGCTGCTGTTCGGTTTTGCCTACCGAGCTGATTTCCGGAATGGTATAGATACCGGTCGGGATATCTTCCACCAGGTGCGCGCTGGCTTCACCTTTGATAATGGCCTGCGCGGCGATGCGGCCCTGGTCGTAGGCGGCTGAGGCCAGGCTCGGATAGCCGATAACGTCGCCTACCGCATAGATGTGCGGCTGCGCGGTCTGATACATGCTGTTTACCTTCAGCAAGCCGCGTCCGTCCGCCTCCAGCCCGACGTTTTCCAGCGCCAGCGAATCGGTGTTGCCGGTTCGGCCGTTTGCATAGAGCAGGCAGTCGGCTTTCACCTTTTTGCCCGACTTCAGGTGCATAATCACGCCATCTTCAACGCCTTCGATTTTCTCAAACTCTTCGTTGTGGCGAATAACGACGCCGCTGTTCCAGAAGTGATAGGAGAGCGAATCGGACATCTCCTGATCGAGGAACGCCAGCAGACGGTCGCGGGTGTTAATCAGATCGACCTTGACGTTCAGCCCGCGAAAAATCGACGCATACTCGCAGCCGATAACGCCTGCGCCATAGATAATGACGTGGCCCGGCTCGTGATGCAGATTAAGAATGGAGTCGGAATCGTAGATGCGCGGGTGGGTAAAATCGACGTCCGCCGGATGGTAAGGGCGAGAGCCGCAGGCGATGACAAATTTTTCCGCCGTCAGGCGCTCGCGCGTGCCGTCGTAATGTTCGACTTCAATAGTGTTGGCATCGATAAAGTGGGCGTTGCCCTGAAACAGCTCGCAGCGGTTGCGCTCGTAAAAGCCCTGACGCATGGCGGTCTGCTGGCTGATGACGTTCTCCGTATGGTTAAGGATATCGGCGAACGAGGAGCGCAGCAGGCGAGTGTGATCGCTGTAAAGCGGGTTTTGGTTGAATTCAATAATGCGACTGACTGCATGGCGAAGCGCTTTGGAGGGAATGGTGCCCCAGTGAGTACAACCGCCGCCGATGTTATGGTAGCGTTCGATCACTGCGATGCGCGCTCCCTGCTTCACCAGGCCCATGGCTGCACCTTCACCTCCAGGACCGGAGCCAATCACGATGGCATCGTAATCGTAAGACTTTTGCATACCAGTACGTCCTATTTTCTATACATTTTTACAACGAGATTCTAACATCTCGCCGCGCACATCTGAATTCTAACAGTGAAATTCCCCACGGATTGACAAAGCGTGAGGTTCACAGGCGGTCACAAACTTTGACCTATGTACGCTGAATATTTTGTTATAGTGCCCTCTTAACTCGTCACAAGGCAGAGAGAATGGGCGTCAGAGCGCAACAAAAAGAACGTACAAGACGTACGCTGATCGAAGCGGCATTCAGCCAGCTCAGCGCCGAGCGCAGCTTCGCCAGTTTAAGTTTGCGTGAGGTTGCCAGGGAAGCGGGTATCGCGCCCACCTCTTTTTATCGTCATTTTAAAGATGTTGATGAGCTTGGTTTGACGATGGTCGATGAGAGCGGCCTGATGCTGCGCCAGCTGATGCGTCAGGCGCGTCAGCGCATCGCGAAGGGCGGCAGCATTATCAAAACGTCGGTCTCCACATTTATGGAGTTTATCGGCAACAATCCCAACGCGTTTCGGCTGCTGTTGCGCGAGCGTTCCGGCACGTCTGCCGCGTTTCGCGCCGCCGTGGCGCGTGAAATCCAGCATTTCATCGCCGAGCTGGCTGACTACCTTGAAGTCGAAAACCGCATGCCGCGCAGCTTTACCGAAGCGCAGGCGGAGGCGATGGTGACGATTGTCTTTAGCGCGGGCGCGGAAGCGCTGGATGTGGATATCGAGCAGCGTCGCAAGCTTGAAGATCGCCTGGTGCTGCAGCTGCGCATGATCGCCAAAGGCGCTTATTACTGGTATCGCCGCGAGCAGGAACGCCTGGCGGTCACCCTGGAAAAACCCGAAGAGTAATCGATAAGGATAATGCCATGACACAACCGACTTCCCGCGATAAAGGCACGCTGCTGCTGGCTTTTATTACCGGTTTAGCGATTAACGGCTCATTTTCCGTGCTGTTTAGCGCCTTTGTACCTTTTTCTATCTTCCCGATTATCGCGCTGGGGCTTGCAGTCTGGAGCCTGCATCAGCGTTATCTGAATCGCAATATGCCGGATGGCATGCCGGGTCTGGCGGCGGCGTTTTTCCTGCTGGGCATTCTGGTATATAGCGCGCTGGTGCGCGCCGAGTATCCCGATATCGGCTCTAACTTTATTCCGACGCTGCTGATGGTGGCGCTGGTGTTCTGGATTGGCGTGAAGATTAAGCGTCGTAAGAACAACGATTAAGGGCGAACCTGGAGTTTGACGTTTCCGTCAGACGGCTGGGTAAGTTAAAACGCGGGTGGCGTGGCACAAAGCGCAAAGCGGCCCGCGCCGTGGACAAAAACGCAGGGAGCGTTTCTGAACGGCGCAGAGCGCTGGCCCCTTTATCGGCGCGCCTCAAGGATGAGGTGCGTAAACAGGCGGGCGGGCAGCGATGCCTTGAGCGACGCTGCGACCGCGATACAGACAAGACCTTTTTATCCCTCTTTTCGCGTCAGCCACACGCCGCACTCCATATGGTGCGTATAGGGGAACTGGTCGAACAGCGCCAGGCGTGAAACCTCATGCGTCTGCGCCAGCGTTTGCAGGTTGTCGCACAGCGTCTCGGGGTTGCAGGAGATATAAAGGATGCGCGGATAGGCCTGCACCATCTTCACTGTCTCTTCATCCAGCCCGCTGCGCGGCGGATCGACAAAAATGGTTTCGCACTCATAGCTTTTCAGATCGATGCCCTGCAGGCGGTTAAAGCTGCGCACGCCGTTCATCGCCTGGGTAAACTCCTCTGCCGCCATACGAATAATCTGCACGTTATCGATCTGGTTGGCTTCGATATTGAACTGCGCCGCTGCCACCGAAGGCTTGGCGATTTCCGTCGCCAGCACGCGGCGGAAATTGCGCGCCAGCGCCAGTGAAAAGTTGCCGTTGCCGCAGTAGAGCTCGAGCAGATCGCCGCGCGATCCGCTGGTGACGTCCAGCGCCCACTCCAGCATCTGGATGTTCATTGCCGCATTGGGCTGGGTAAAGCTGTTCTCCACCTGGCGATAGATCATTTCGCGGCCCGCCACCGGCAGGCGTTCGTCGATAAAATCCTGATCGAGACAGATTTTGGTTTTGGTGGCACGCCCAATCAGCTGCGCCTTATAACCTTTGGCGCGCAGCGCGTCGCGCAGGGCGCTCGCCGCTTCAACCCAGTCCGCCTCGAGCTTGCGGTGGTAGAGCAGGGAGATAACGATCTCATCGCTCATGGTCGAGAGATAGTCGATCTGAAACAGCTTATGGCGCAGCACGCGGTTATCGCGGATCGCCGCGATCATTTCCGGCATCACCGCATTGATCAGCTCGCTGGCGGCGGGAAAACGATCGACGCGAATACGCTCGCGCGTCGCCTGATCGAAGATGATGTGGTAAAGATCGTCGCCATCGTGCCAGAGGCGGAACTCCGCGCGCATCCGGTAGTGGCTGACCGGCGAGCGAAACACCTCCGCTTCAGGCGCGGCGAATGGCGTCATCATCGTTTGTAAACGGCTGACTTTCTCGGCCAGTTGCGCGTCGTACTGTTCAGTCGGGAGATGTTCGGGTGTCATGTGCGATCCTGGTTAATAGCAAACTTGCCGGGCGATTGTAGGCATTCACCTGGCGTTGTCCAGTCCTGTGCGCGCCGGGCAGTATGGCAGTCTGGACTTCCATTACCACTCCTGTAGACTGCCTGCGCCGGCCTCAGCCTGAGTTAATAGGGAATCCAGTGCGAATCTGGAGCTGACGCGCAGCGGTAAGGAATGTCGTGGCGATCGCCTTGCAGACACTGTCCAGCTGGATGGGAAGTCTTCGCCACTTTATGGTTCCCAGCCCGAAGACCTGCCGGCGTGACGTCGCAACTCGTACGGTCATCGCGTGCTATCGATCGTATATCTGCGGCATCCTGTTTCGTCTTTTGGATGCTCATAACAATGAAAAAACACTCCGCTTCGCTGTTCGCATTTAGCGCAACGGCGCTTGCTCTCTGGGCGCAACCTGGTTTCGCTCAGGATAATGATGATACGCAAATTGTCACCGCCAACCGTTTCGCTCAGCCAGCTTCGTCGGTGCTGGCGCCCACCACGGTGGTGACGCGCGCCGAGATCGACCGCTGGCAGGCAAAAAGCCTGACCGATGTTATGCGCCGTCTGCCTGGCGTCGACGTGGCGCAGAATGGCGGCCTGGGGCAAACCAGCTCGCTGTTTATTCGCGGCACCAACTCCAGCCACGTGCTGATCCTGATTGACGGTATTCGCCTCAACCAGGCGGGCATCTCCGGCTCCTCAGACCTTAGCCAGATCCCGCTTTCGCTGGTGCAGCGTATTGAATATATCCGCGGTGCGCGCTCGGCGGTCTATGGATCGGATGCTATCGGCGGCGTGGTGAACATTATTACCGGCCGCGCGCAGCCCGGCACGACGCTCACCGCAGGCGCCGGCTCGAAAGGCTATCAGTCTTACGACGGGTCTACGCAGCAGCAGCTGGGCGACGCCACCAGAGTAACGCTGGCTGGCAACTACACCTATACCCGCGGCTTCGACGTCGGCGCAGGCTATCCTAACGACTATGGTCCGGCGCAGGGCGACAGAGATGGTTTTATGAGTAAAACCCTCTATGGCAACCTTGAGCACCAGTTCAGCGATGAGCTGAGCGGATTCGTGCGCGGCTACGGTTTTGACAACCGCACCGCCTATGACGGTTCTTATAGCTATGATGACAGCTACACCAGTATTGTCGGCCTGGCGGATACGCGTCAGCTCTATAGTCAGACCTGGGATACTGGCCTGCGCTTCAACCGGGATAGCTATTCAACGCAGCTGATCGCCAGCTACAGCCGCACCAAAGACATTAACTACGATCCGCGCAACGGCCGCTTTGGCGCCGCCTCGACCTTTGATGACGTTACCCAGTACAATTTTCAGTGGGGTAACACCGTGCAGGTTGGCCAGGGCGCGATTAGCGGCGGCGTCGACTGGCAGAAAGAGACCACTGAACCGGGTACCAACTACCTGGCGGACGGGTATGAGCAGCGCAACACCGGCCTCTATCTTACCGGACAGCAGCAGTACGGCAGCGTGACGCTGGAGGGCGCGCTGCGCGGCGATGACAATAACCAGTTCGGCTGGCACAACACCTGGCAAACCGCTGCATCCTGGGAGTTTATTTCAGGTTATCGCGCCTTCGCCTCCTACGGCACCGCCTTTAAGGCGCCAAACCTCTCCCAGATCTATAGTCCAGGCTACGGCAATCCCGACCTGGATCCAGAAAAGAGTAAGCAGTGGGAAGGGGGCTTCGAAGGGCTGACCGGTCCGGTTAGCTGGCGGGTATCCGGTTATCGCAACGACATTGATAACCTGATAGACAGCGATCCGACCACCTATCGCTACTACAACATCAGCAAGGCGCACATTAAAGGCGTCGAGGCGACCGCCTCGTTCGATACCGGCCCGCTGGGCCACCAGATCTCCTATGACTACGTTGATGCACGCGATGGCGAAACGGATCAACAGCTGGTGCGCCGTGCAAAACAGCAGGTTAAGTATCAGCTCGACTGGTCTCTCTATGATTTCGACTGGTCGGTGACTTATCACTATCTGGGCGATCGCTTTGATAACGACTACAACAGCTATCCTACCCGTCGCGTTAAACTGGGCGGTGTTAGCCTGTGGGATCTCGCGGTGTCGTATCCGGTCACATCTCAGCTGATGGTTCGTGGTAGAATTGCCAACCTGTTTGATAAAGATTACGAGACAGCGTATGGCTATCGAACTCCAGGAACGGAGTATTACCTCAGCGCCAGCTACAGCTTCTGATCTGCGCCCCACCGTGCTGGTGTTTGACTCCGGCGTGGGTGGGCTCTCTGTCTATGACGAGGTCCGGCAGCTACTGCCGGATCTGCACTATCTCTACGCTTTCGACAACGCCGGTTTTCCCTACGGAGAAAAGAGCGAAGAGTATATTGTCGAGCGCGTCGTCGATATCGTCGGCGCGATTGCCAGCCGTCATCCGCTTTCGCTTTGCATCATCGCCTGTAATACCGCCAGTACGGTCTCTTTGCCAGCGCTGCGCGCGCGCTTCGGCTTTCCCGTCGTTGGCGTCGTACCAGCAATTAAGCCTGCGGCGCGTCTGACGCGTAATGGTGTCGTCGGGCTGCTGGCGACGCGCGCGACCGTACGTCGTCCCTATACGCACGATCTTGTGGCGCAGTTCGCCTCCTCATGCCGGATTGCCATGCTGGGTTCGGCGGAGCTGGTGGAGCTGGCTGAACAGAAGCTTCATGGTCAGACTATCGCGATAGAGGATGTGCGGCGTATCGTTCAGCCCTGGCTGCGTATGGCCGAACCGCCAGATACGGTGGTGCTGGGCTGCACGCACTTTCCTTTACTGCGTGAAGAGCTACAGCAGGTGTTGCCCGAAGGCACGCGTTTAATTGATTCGGGCGCAGCGATAGCGCGCCGCACCGCCTGGCTGCTGGAGCATGAATCGCCTGGGGTACAGACTTCGCAGGCGAACTGTGCGTTTTGTACCGAGCTCAACGGTGAAGCGCTGCAATTATCACCGGTTTTACAGCGTTATGGCTTTCCGGCGCTGGAAAAAGTGGCGGTTTAGGGTAGTTTTGCTGAAAAAATAGTCACTCAGAAATTAATTTGAAATTAGCGCTTGTCAGCCCGAAAGAACTCCCTATAATGCGCCTCCACTGACACGGCACAACGGCTTACGGAATGCGGTGTTAAGTAAGATTCGACAAGGTTCGAATCGTCAGGAGAGCAAAAATAAATGCTTGACTGATAAAGCGGAAAGCGTAATATACGCAGCCCGCGCCGCTGAATAATCGCGGCATGCTCTTTAACAATTTATCAGACAATCTGTGTGGGCACTCGAGAGCAGATATCAAAAGCCTTCGGGCTTTAAAAAATATCAAGCCTCACGAGTGGACACATAATGACATTCATTATGACGTTTTACAGATGAGCACCGCTTAACTGGTTTAAGCAAATCAAACTTAAATTGAAGAGTTTGATCATGGCTCAGATTGAACGCTGGC